>CAKMLH010000082.1 GCA_927797855.1 uncultured Clostridia bacterium
ACGAACATGAAGGAAGGAATCCATCCTGATTATAAGGAATGTAAAGTAACTTGCGCATGTGGTAACACTTTCGTTACTAGATCAACTAAGGAAGAATTGAGACTTGACGTATGCTCAGCTTGTCACCCGTTCTTCACCGGTCAGCAGAAGTTCATCAACAGAGGCGGCCGTGTTGAAAAGTTCAAGAACAAATACAATATGGATTAATTTTGCATCCGATATAATCACGAAAACAGAGCCGGAATTTAAAATTCCGGCTTTCTTTATAACGGGATTTATGGTAGAATAATAGTTTAGAAAACGGAGGATATATATATGTTTGACAAACTTGATTTCATATTACAGAAATACGAAGAGCTCTCGCTTAAAGTATCAGATCCGGACATAATAAACAATCAGCCCCTTTGGCAGAAATATATAAAAGAAATGGGCGAGATGGAGCCTATTGTTAACAAATACAAGGAATACAAGAAGGCAAAGGAAGGCATCGCCGAAGCGAAAGAAATGCTTGACTCAGGAGACGATGAACTGAAGGAACTGGCTAAAATGGAGCTTTCTGAGCTTGAGGATAAAATTCCGGCAATGGAGGAAGAACTTAAGGTTCTTCTCCTTCCAAAGGACCCTAATGACGAAAAAAACGTAATTCTGGAAATCAGAGCGGGAACAGGCGGTGAGGAAGCAGCTCTTTTCGCCCAGGATCTTCTCAGGATGTACTTGCGATATGCTGAAAGACGCGGCTGGAAGGCGGAAATAATGGATACCAATGACACCGGTATCGGCGGCATAAAGGAGGCCAGTGTGCTCATCAAGGGCAAGGGAGCTTACTCCAGGATGAAGTATGAAAGCGGCACTCACAGAGTTCAGCGTGTTCCTGAAACTGAAAGTTCGGGAAGAATTCATACATCTGCAGCTACTGTTGCGGTGCTTCCTGAGGTAGATGATGTTGAAGTTGAAATCAATCCCAATGATGTAAGAGTGGATGTTTACCGCTCATCGGGCAACGGCGGACAATGCGTAAACACAACGGATTCCGCAGTAAGACTTACCCACATCCCGACGGGACTTGTAGTAACCTGTCAGGATGAAAAATCACAGATAAAGAATAAAGACAAAGCCTTTAAGGTGCTGCGCTCAAGACTTTACGACATGAAACTTAAGGAGCAGAATGCGGAAATTTCTGCAGAGAGAAAAAGCCAGGTGGGTTCCGGTGACAGAAGTGAACGTATCAGAACCTACAATTTCCCTCAGGGAAGGGTTACGGATCACAGAATAGGCATGACCATCTATAAGCTGGACAGTTTCCTGGACGGAGACATTGATGAAATCGTTGACGGACTGATTACAAACGATCAGGCCGAAAAGATGAAAGGGTTTTGATATTGGAAACAAGAATTTTTGGTACAAGTGAAGAAGATATAGAGCAGGCGGCTGAAATTATAAAAAACGGGGGTCTTGTTGCTTTTCCGACGGAAACGGTTTACGGACTGGGTGCAGATGCCCTTAACCCAGAGGCCGTAGGCAAAGTGTATGCTGCAAAGGGCAGACCCTCTGACAACCCTATGATTGTGCATATATCGTCTAAAGACGATTTGACTAAACTGACCTGCGGGATAACTGACGATATGAAGCTCCTTATGGATGCCTTCTGGCCGGGACCCCTTACCATGGTGGTGCCTGCCAGAGCTATAGTTCCTAGGGTTACAACGGGAGGTCTGGATACAGTGGCCGTGAGAATGCCGTCGGATCCTGTAGCAGCAGCTCTCATTGAAAAATCAGGAGTTCCTATTGCAGCACCAAGTGCAAATCTTTCAGGACGGCCGAGCCCTACCAGTGCAAGACATGTTATGGATGATCTGGACGGGAGAATTGATGCCATAATAGAAGGTGACAACTGCAAAGTCGGCATTGAGTCCACCGTTGTGGACATGACGGGGGAAATTCCATCTATACTCAGACCGGGCATCATAACAAAGAGCCAGCTTTCTAAGGCTCTGGGAAAAAATGTTGAAATCGATCCGGCACTTACGCAGAAGCCGGAGATGGTGAAAACGGGAGGGCTTCTGGAAACTTCCTCTGATTTCAGGCCGAAATCACCGGGGATGAAGTATAAGCATTATGCTCCCAAGGCGGAAATGATAATATATAGAGGTGAAAGACAGAAGGTTGCTGCCGCCATGGCCGAGGAAAAGCTTCGCCGGGCTGAACAGGGCCAGAAAGTTGAAATAATAATGTATGACGATAACGATCCGGAAAAGGCGGCCAGAGACTTTTTTGCAAATCTGAGGGCCTGCGATAAAGCGGGAGCGGACGTAATTCTGGCCACGGCGCTGAAAGAAGACGGAGTCGGTTTTTCCGTAATGAACAGAATGTTCAAATCTGCGGGATACAATATTGTAGATGTTTAGATAAACAATGTGACGGAGGCAAACTATGAAAAAGATTGCAGTAGCCAGCGATCACGGCGGCTACTTACTGAAAGAAAAAGTGAAGAAACATCTGATGGACAGGGGCTTTGAGATAATAGACCTTGGGACAGACTCGGAAGAATCTGTAGATTACCCTGTCTATGGAAAGGCATGCGGTGAGGCGGTTGCATCGGGCAGAGCCGATTTGGGTGTGGTGGTCTGCGGAACCGGTATAGGCATTTCAATTGCCGCCAACAAGGTTAAGGGAATCAGATGCGGACTTTGCACATCCGTAGAAATGGCACACCTGGCCAAGCAGCACAATAATGCCAACATACTGGCATTGGGAGGACGAACCACAGATGCCGGTCTTGCCGTTAAAATTGTTGACCAGTGGCTTGACACGGAATTCGAGGGAGGCCGTCACCAGCGCAGAATAAATATGCTGGATCAAATGTAGTCAATAAAATTTGATATTTTAACATATAAGGAGAAACTGAAATGGGTAAAGTACACGTATTTGATCATCCGTTAATTCAGCACAAGACAGCTCTGATGAGAAAGACATCCACAAGCGTAAAGGAATTCAGGGAGCTGGCCAAAGAAGTGGCAATGCTTATGGGCTTTGAGGCTACCAGAAACCTGCCTCTTAAGGAAGTTGAAATCGAAACACCGATTTGCACTGCTAAAATGAAGATGCTGGACGGAGAAGACATTGCAATCGTTCCTATCCTGAGAGCCGGACTCGGTTTTGTAGACGGAATGCTGGCCCTTGTTCCAAACGCAAAGGTAGGTCATATAGGATTATACAGAGACCCTGAAACCCATAAACCTGTTGAGTATTACTGCAAGCTTCCCGTTGACATTGAAAAGAGAAAAATTTTCGTAGTGGATCCTATGCTGGCAACAGGCGGAAGCGCTGCTGCAGCTATCGACTTCATCAAGCAGAGAGGCGGAAAGGATATTGTTTTCATGTGCCTCATTGCAGCACCGGAGGGAATCGAAGTACTGCAGAAAGCCCATCCTGATGTAGACATCTATATTGCAGCCAAGGATGAAAAGCTTAATGAAAACGCATATATCGTTCCTGGCCTTGGAGATGCGGGAGACAGATTATACGGTACTAAGTAATTGATTTTCGGAGGACCAATAAAATGGATTTTAATTTTATACCGGACAACGTAAGCAAGTATGATAATGTTTACGATGTCCTTAAAGAAAGAGGCTTTATAGAGCAGTGCACTGACGAAGAAAAGGTGCGCGAGCTTTTGCAGAACGAAAAAGTAAAGTTCTACATCGGCTTTGACCCTACAGCTGACTGCCTTCATGTGGGACATTTCATGCAGGTCATCATTATGATGTATATGCAGAAATTCGGTCACACACCTGTTGTTCTCATAGGCGGGGGAACCGGAATGGTAGGAGACCCGTCAGGAAGAACAGATATGCGTCAGATTATGTCTGTTGAGACTATCGAGCATAACTGCGAGCAGTTTAAAAAGCTCTTTGACAGATTCCTGGATTTCGACGATGAGTGGAAATATGAAGGTAATGACGGTGTATATCAGCCGGGGCACCAGAACAGAGAGCCTAAGCCGGGTAAGGCCGTAGCGGTAAATAATGCCCGCTGGCTGAGACCTCTTAACTATATTGATTTCGTAAGGGAAATCGGATCATCCTTTAATGTGAATACCATGCTCCGTGCAGAGTGCTTTAAGCAGAGAATGGAGCGCGAGGGCGGACTGACTTTCTTTGAACTGAACTATATGCTTATGCAGAGTTATGACTTCATGGTAATGGCTCGGGACTTTGATGTAAAAATCGAGTTTGGCGGCAACGACCAGTGGTCAAACATTATCGGCGGTGTAGATCTTACCAGAAAGAAAACGGGAAAGGAAGTCTATGGAATGACCTTCTCCCTGCTTACCAACTCAGAGGGCAAGAAGATGGGGAAGACTGCCAAGGGAGCCCTTTGGCTAAGTCCTGAAAAGACAAGCCCGTATGAATTCTTCCAGTACTGGAGAAATGTAGCGGATGCTGATGTAAACAAATGCCTGAGAATGCTCACCTTCCTCCCGATGGAAGAGGTTGAAAGACTTTCTGCTCTTGAAGGTGCAGAAATCAACAAGGCCAAGGAAATCCTTGCTTACGAAGTAACAAAGCTGGTTCATGGCGAAGAGGAAGCTAAGAAGGCTCTTGACGGCGCCCGTGCTGCCTTTGCAGGCGGCGGCTCCATGGAAAACGTGCCGACCAGAAAGATGCCTCGCACAGAATTTGAAGGCGAAGGCAAGGGAATTGTTACTCTCCTTAAAGAGCTGGGGCTGGTGCCTAATACCAGCGAAGGTTTCAGAACTATCGAGCAGGGCGGTCTGACTGTTGCCGGAAAGAAGGTTACTGACGGCAAGCTTAAAGTAACCGTTGATATGTTCGATGAGGACGGCAAGCTGCTTATCCAGAAGGGCAAGAAGAAGTTCCAGATGGTTGAGCTGGATTAGTGTTCGAGTGCTGAAATAAACGAAAACGGACAAATACTCGAGTAAACCTCGGTTTTGTCCGTTTTTTATGTCACAGAAGCCGTTTTTAGGCTATTTTTCTTCCATTTTGTTCCATAAAGTGCCATCTGTCCGCTTTTTTGTTGCATTTGTCCGCTTTTTTGAAGAAAAACCCGGACATCCATTCACACCATCGGCAGCACTAACCCATAGAACACGCCACCCAGGGCTCCGCAGATTATCAGTGTGATAATGGGGTTCACCTTGAATTTCCACACCAAAAGCAGAGCAATACCAAAGAAAATCAGGCTGTAGAGGCTTGTTATAGAAATTTCTGCCACCGAAATACATGATGCGGCAATGAGACCGATAACCGCCGGTCTGATGCCAGCCAGAGCATTCTGCAGATGTCTATTCCCTTTGAATTTGGAGAAATAGAAGGAAACAATAAGCGACAGTGTTACGGGAACTGCAATAGTGCAGAGGGTGCACATTATGCCGCCCCAGACTCCAAACATATTGTAACCCACAAAAGTAGCCGAGTTCACTGCAATAGGCCCCGGGGTCATTTCGGCGATAGCAACTATATCTACAAACTGCTCAGGGGTAATCCACCCATTTGCCTCTACGATTTCTCTCTGAATAAATGAGAGCACAGCGTAACCGCCGCCGAAGGAGAAAGCCCCGATTTTAATAAATGCTAAGGCAAGTTTGAAAGGAAGATACGGCATAGCTATTCACCTTCCTTTCTGTCATGGGAAACAGACTTGTGAGTATCCACGGCCTTTACAACTGTATCGCGCAGAAAAAGCCCATAAAGAGCAGCAGCGACGACAACTGCAACAGGGTGAAGACCGAACACGGCAATTGCAACCACTGCGGCCAGGGCTATAAGCCAGTTGAGGTATTCCGAGAGTTTTGCTGACTTGGCCAGCTTAATCACTGCATATAAAATGAGAGCTACCACCGCAGGCCTGATGCCGTTAAAGACATATTGCACCGCCGGATACTCAGTAAGATTGCTGAAGACCATAGCGACAGCCAGAATTATTATCACGCTTGGAGAGGCCGCGCCCATAACGGCAGCAAGAGCACCTTTGACTCCGCAAACCCTGTAGCCCACAAATGTTGCAGCATTAATGGCCAGAGGTCCGGGAAGACTGTTGGTAAGGGAAAGAGCGTCGAGGAACTCATCCTCATCCATCCAGCCCTTTGTTTCCACCACTTCTTTTTGTATGATGGGCAGCATTGCATAGCCGCCGCCTATTGTAAACAGTCCGATTTTAAAGAAGACTGCAAAGATTTCCAAAAGTCGTTTCAATGTTTTTCTCCTAATGTTTTACTGTATTATTAATTTTACCTTCAGCGTCTCATTATATCAAGCAAAAACATGCAAAAAACTCACAAATAGAAAAAAGTCCTTGCAATTACAAGGCTCAGGCTATATAATATTATCGCACGTTTGTGCGCGGGCGCAGGATGGGAATCCGTCCGGGACCCGAAACTAAAAGTTTTTAGTGTATCGAAACAGATTCTGCTGTCCGCAAGCAGCCGAATCCCAGTAGACAAGGCCGAAACAGTTTGCAGGGCACGCGCCGGGCAAACCCAGTAGGTAGAAAGGAAAAAGAATGAAATCATTTATCGCAAAACCTGCAGAAGTAGAACGTAAGTGGTACGTTGTCGATGCAGAAGGCAAGACTTTAGGAAGACTTGCATCAGAGGTTGCTTCAATCCTCCGCGGAAAGAAGAAGCCGACTTACACACCTCATGTTGACTGTGGTGACTATGTAATCGTTATCAACGCTGAAAAGGTTGAGGTTACAGGCAAGAAGAGAAAAGAAAAGATCTACAAGAGACA
>CAKMLH010000083.1 GCA_927797855.1 uncultured Clostridia bacterium
AAGGGAACTCCATTCATTTATATTCAGGGATACTTCGACAACTATACAGACTAAACAGAGCAGGCAGAATCGCGTCCCCGTTTTACGGGTGGACGCGATTTAATTGTATAAGGAAAACCCCGTGTTTGACACGGGGTTCAAAAGACGCTATGCGTTTGACCATAAATCCTCCATCTGCTAGACTAAAATTGCGGTCTGGCAACTGCAATAAGCCTAGAGAAGGAGGAAACATGGGTCTCAATGACATAAATAGTTTAGCGCATTCTAAATGGAATTGCAAATATCATATTGTTTTCGCGCCGAAGTACAGAAGAAAAGTTTTCTACGGAGAAAAAGCTATTTCCATAGGTAAAATACTAAGGCAGCTTTGTGAATGGAAAGGCGTGAAAATAATAGAGGCAGAGCTTTGCCCTGATCACGTACATATGCTGGTAGAAATACCTCCTAAAATCGCTGTTTCAAGCTTCATGGGATACCTGAAAGGAAAAAGCACTACGATGATATACGAGCAATTCCCCGAACTGAAATATAAGTATAAACAGAGAGAATTTTGGTGCAAGGGATATTATGTTGACACCGTCGGAAAAAATGAAGGGCGAATTGCGGAGTATATCAAGCATCAGCTCGACGAAGACCGATTGGGAGAACAGTTAAGTATACCCGAAGCAACAAAACCAAGAAAAAAGAAGTAAATAAGAGATGAGGCAACGCAGTTGTCAAACCGATTTACACGTTGCACGTGTCCCGCGAGGAACAAGGGCTATGCCCGTCAATGAAAAACCCCGCGTTTCACGCGGGGATGGTTTTATTCAAACATCGCCAGATATTGATCCAGCCGCATATTGATATAGCCGGCGATTAATTTTTCCATTGAAGAAAGATTGCCGTTTACATAGTATTCATCGAAGGCATTGTAGTATGCCATGCGATCTGCAAACTTAATGTCTATAGGCGGATAGCCGGCCTTCATCAACTCCAGGTTAACAAGCAGCCGTCCTGTTCTGCCGTTGCCGTCGATAAAGGGGTGAATACCCTCAAACTCAATATGAAAACGAGCCAGCTTGGTAACAATGTGATCCGTGCTTCCCGCATAAGTCATTAAAAGCTTTTCCATGCTTGGCTGAATCAGGAAAGGCTGCACCGGTTCATGGTAAGCTCCCATAATACGAACAGGGACTCTGCGATAAATGCCCCGGTCATCTTTCTTATCAGATAATACAAGATAATGAATTTGCTTAATGATGCGCTCGGATAATGGGACATTCTTTTTAACCAATTCGCAGACATAATCAAAAGCTTCTTTATGGCCTACAGCTTCCAGGTGATCTTTTAAAGGCTTCTGATCTATTGTCAGACCTCGCAAAACCATGTCTGTTTCTCTCAGCGTAAGCGTATTCCCTTCTATGGCGTTGGAATTATAGGTGTATTCTACGGTAAATTCTTCAGTAAGACGGGCGATTTCACCTGCCGTCAGAGGGCGGCACGAATCTAATCTGTTTTTCTTTTCATCAATAATTTTCAATATGCTGTCTGAAGTTCTAAAACGTCCGTCCGGCGGCTTTGGAGCACTTGCAGGTATTCTCCAGCCCCGTCCTTGCCGGCATGCTCCGGGAATTTTTCCTTCCGAACAAAGTACCCGTACACGGCGATCGGAAATACCCCATTTTTCAGCAGCCTGTTTAACAGTAATAAACATGTCGGACACTCCTTTCTTACAAAAGTATACCCTATTTACGGAACAATATCAACAAGAACGGAATAATAATTGGCGAATAACGGAATAAAAACGAGCCCCGGTTTGAAGGAGCTCGTTTACAATTAAACTGATGCAGTTTGTTTATTTGCTCAGGTATTCATCAATGCTTGCAGCGGCAGTTTTGCCTGCGCCCATAGCTTTGATAACGGTGGCTGCGCCTGTTACAGCGTCGCCGCCTGCGAAGATACCGGCTCTGTTGGTAGCAGCAGCATCGTCAGTTCCGATACCGCCCTTGCTGTTAGCTTCAAGGTTCTCAGTTGTATCGAGAATCAAAGTGTTAAGTCTTGTACCGATTGACATGATAACCATATCTACAGGAATTTCGAAGTTTGAACCTTCCTTGGCGATAGGTTTTCTTCTGCCGGAAGCATCCGGTTCGCCCAGTTCCATCTCAACACATTCAATAGCTCTTACATTTCCGTTTTCATCGCCGAGGATTTCAACCGGATTGGTGAGAAGCTTGAAGATTATACCTTCCTCCATAGCGTGGTGAACTTCTTCTGCTCTGGCAGGGAGTTCATCCATACTACGACGATAGATGATGTATACTTCACTTGCACCCATACGCTTTGCACAACGGGCAGCATCCATAGCAACATTTCCGCCGCCTACAATGGCAATTTTGTCGCCGTGCATAATAGGAGTATCGTACTCAGGAAGATAAGCCTTCATGAGATTGATACGTGTAAGGTACTCATTAGCTGCACATACGCCGATGAGGTCTTCGCCCGGGATATGCATAAATGACGGAAGTCCTGCACCTGTACCGATAAATACAGATTCAAAGCCTTCTTCTTTCATGAGCTCATCTACGGTGATTGCACGGCCTACTACTGCGTCGGTTACAAACTTAACGCCCTTGGCCTCCAGCTTGGCAACTTCCGCAGCAACGATAGCCTTAGGAAGACGGAATTCAGGAATTCCGTAAACCAGTACGCCGCCTGTCTTGTGAAGAGCTTCATAAACAGTAACCTCATATCCTTTGTTTACAAGGTCGCCGGCACAAGCAAGACCTGCAGGGCCTGCACCGATTATGGCAACTTTGTGGCCGTTGCCCTCTACAGGAGCGATTTCCTCGTCACCGAAGTTTGCTGCGTGCCAGTCTGCCACAAACCTTTCAAGACGACCGATTGCAACGGATTCGCCCTTAGTGCACTGAACGCATTTTCCCTGGCACTGATTTTCCTGCGGGCAGACACGACCGCAGATTGCAGGAAGTGAGCTGTCCTGGGAAATGATTTCGTAAGCTGCTTCAAAGTCGCCTTCGGCAACCTTGGCGATAAAATCAGGAATCTTGATGTTTACCGGGCATCCGGAAACACAAGGTTTTTTGCGGCATCTCAGGCAGCGCATAGCTTCTCTGACAGCCATATCCTCAGTATAACCTGTACAAACTTCTAAAAAGTTTTTATTTCTGACATCAGGAGCCTGTTCAGGCATAGCATTTTGCTTGTTTACTAAATTAATCATTGTAACGAACACCTCCTGTCAGTCTGCAGATATGAGCTCTGTCTTCAGCTTCCTGATCCTTATAGTAGTTGGATCTCTTGATCAGGTCGTCCCAGTCTACTAAAGAACCGTCGAACTCAGGTCCGTCTACGCATACGAATTTATCTTCGCCGCCGATTTTGCATCTGCAGCCGCCGCACATTCCTGTACCGTCAATCATATAAGCGGTAAGGGAAGCAACGGACTTGATATTATATTTTTCAGCAATCTGACATACCAGCTTCATCATGATAGGAGGACCTACCGCAACGATTTCATCGAACTTTTCACCTTTCTGGATGAGTTCTTCAAGCTTCTGAGTTGTAAACATCTTTTCGCCGTAAGAACCGTCATCTGTTACTACATAGACTTCATCAACGTTTTCTCTGAATTCATCTTCAAGAATTACCAGATCTTTGTTCTTAAAGCCCTCAATCATAGTTGTGTGAACGCCGTGAGCATGCATACCGGAAGCAAGAGGGTATGCAAGGGCATTGCCTGTACCGCCGCCTACAACACAGACGCTCTTAAGGCCGTCCATGTTAGTAGGTTTGCCCAGAGGGCCTACGATGTCGGCAAAGCAGTCGCCGACTTCCAGCTGGTCCATAAGCATTGTGGTTCTGCCTACTGCAGCGTATATTAAATCGATAGTTCCGTCTTTCTCATTGTGGCCTGCCATAGTGAGAGGAATTCTTTCACCGAGTTCATCAGTACGAAGAATGATGAACTGACCAGGTCTTGCTTTACGGGCAACAAGGGGTGCGTAAATTTTCAGCCATACCATGTTGTCGTTAAGTCTTCTTTTGTATGTAACTTCAAACCTTTTCATGCTGATCATCCTCCTTTCTATTTTTCAAAGCTGTCCTGACGGTGCTTCAGAGTCTTATACCTGTCAAGAGCAACTTCTTCGCCTTCTTCGAAAAGCTTTTCTGCCCTTTCAGGGAACTTAAGACCAAGTGAGTTGTAACGAACTTCGCCCATAATGAAGTCTCTGTAGCTTTCAGTCGGTGCTGCGCTGTCGATGGAAAGCGGATTCTTGCCTTCAGCAGCCAGTGCCGGGTTGTATCTCAGAAGATCCCAGTATCCGGAGCGGACAGCTTTCTTCATTTCAAGCATAGACTTGTTCATGCCGGCTTTGATGCCGTGGTTGATACAAGGAGCATATGCGATGATGAGGGACGGACCGTCGTAAGCCTCAGCTTCACGGAAAGCTCTGAGAGTCTGTTCAGGGTTTGCACCCATAGCAACCTGTGCTACATATACATAGCCGTAAGCCATAGCAATCTGAGCAAGGTCTTTCTTCTTTACAGATTTACCGGAAGCGGCGAATTTAGCTACAGCACCCATAGGAGTTGCCTTGGAGGATTGTCCGCCTGTGTTGGAGTAAACTTCAGTATCGAATACGAGGATGTTTACGTTTTCACCGGAAGCAAGAACGTGATCCAAGCCGCCGTAGCCGATATCGTATGCCCAGCCGTCACCGCCGAAGATCCACATTGATGGTTTGATGAGCATATCCTGGTTTTCTACAACGTATTTAGCGTCCTCATTTGTATCTGCAATCTTTTCTGCTTCTGCAAGGAGAATCTTTCCTGTTACCTCGGCTTTCTCAGCATCGTTCATAGAAGCAACCCATGCCTTTGCAGGAACTCCGATTACATCATAGAGTCTCTCTGCTGCTGATTTCAGTTCGTTTCTTCTTGCGTTCATAGATGTAGCCATACCGAAACCGAACTCAGCGTTATCCTCAAACAGGGAGTTAGCCCATGCAGGACCTTTGCCCTCTTTGTTTACAGTGTAAGGAGTTGCAGGTGCGGAAGCACCCCAGATGGACGAGCATCCCGTTGCGTTTGCAATGAACATTCTGTCACCGAAGAGCTGAGTTACAAGCTTAGCATAAGGGGATTCGCCGCAGCCCGGGCAAGCGCCGGAGAACTCCATAAGAGGAGTCTTGAACTGTGAACCCTTGACAGTGTCATCCTTAAACGGAATTTCTTTTTCGTCGATATCTTTATATAAGTGATCGAATTTAGCCTGCTGCGAGTGCATGAAATCGTCTTCTGTAGGAGCCATTGTAATAGCTTTGTTTCTGGCCGGGCAGACTTCTGCGCAGGAACCGCAGCCTGTGCAGTCCATAAGTGACCAGCCGAGAGTGAAGTCGTATTTCTTGTCGCCCTTCATCGGTGTTGTATCCTCAACACCTTCGGCCTCTTCCTTAGTAAGAACGAAAGGTCTTACTACGCCGTGAGGACAAACGTATGAACACCAGTTACACTGCATGCAGTTCTTAATGTTCCAGTGAGGAAGATCTGCTGCAATACCGCGCTTTTCATAAGCTGCAGTACCTGCAGGCATCATGCCGTTTGCTGTTGATAAGAACTTGGATACAGGAACGTTGTCTGCTGTAAGATTTCCTGTAGGAACGAGGATATCGTTAAGGAAATCTGTATGAAGCTGATCGCGTCCTACCAATGCAGGAGCCGGAGCATCATCCGGAGCAGTTTTCCAGCTTTCAGGAACTTCAACCTTGTGAACATTAGCGATACCGGCATCTACAGCGGCACAGTTCATATCTACGATGTTCTGTCCTTTTCTGCCGTATGTTTTCTTGATTGCATCCTTCATATATCCTACAGCTTCATCAATAGGAATAATATTTGCCAGCTTGAAGAAAGCAGCCTGAAGGATTGAGTTGGTTCTTCTTGCACCTAAGCCGATTTCCTTAGCAAGGGTAACGGCGTCGCAGGTGTAGAACTGAATGTTGTTCTGAGCAATGTATCTCTTAACCTGTCCAGGAAGCTTTTCTTCCAGTTCTTCATCGTTCCATACACAGTTGAGGAGGAAGAATCCGCCCGGTTTAACATCCTGAACCATTTCGTATTTGTAAAGGTAAGCTGAGTTATGACATGCAACGAAGTCAGCCTGTTTTACATAGTAAGTTGACTTGATAGGCTCATCACCGAATCTCAGGTGGGAAATTGTAACGCCGCCTGACTTCTTGGAGTCATACTGGAAGTAAGCCTGAGCCTTCTTGTCAGTGTGGTCACCGATAATCTTAACGGAGTTCTTGTTTGCACCTACAGTACCGTCTGCACCCAGTCCCCAGAACTTGCATGCCTTAGTGCCCTTAGGAGCAACATCAGGATTTTCTGAGCCGTGGATTGAAAGGTTGGTAACATCGTCGTAGATGGAAAGTGTGAATTCCTTCTTAGGGTTTTCTGACCATAAGTTTTCATATACAGCAAGAACATCTCCCGGCTGTACGTCCTTGGAGCCGAGACCGTATCTGCCGCCGCAGATGAGACAGTCTTCAAATTCAGTTCCTCTTACTGCAGCAACAATATCGAGGAATAAAGGCTCTCCAAGTCCGCCGGGTTCCTTGGTTCTGTCGAGAACAGCAATCTTCTTTACTGTCTTAGGCAGAACGTTGAAGAGGTACTTGTTGGACCAAGGTCTGTAAAG
>CAKMLH010000084.1 GCA_927797855.1 uncultured Clostridia bacterium
GCAGCGGGTGAGGTCATGCAGCTTGGGTATCTGATAGAAGGGCCTTTCCTTTTTCAAAAATGTTTAAAATGTAGTGGAGATCTGCCGCAAGTGTAGAGCAGCCACAAGTGGAAAAGCTATGTAGTACTATCGTTTTACAAGCCTCCAAATGAGTGCCCCCAATTAACTGAGATCCTAAGTAACTTTGGCCAACTGTAAATTAAAACCAATTAAATTAAGGCAGTTTACTTTTCTTTAAAAATAGGATATTATTATTTTGTGAAAAGAAGTGAAAGATAGGGGATTCTATATTTTAATAAAGGAGGCAATATCAAATATTGTTATAAAGAAGAACTGCAAGCTAATAATAAATCTGGTAAGAAAAGTGAACCTCAACATTCACAAAAGAAAAAAAGAAAATTATGGGTTACAATACTATTATGGCTTTTCTTTATGCCTATTATGGCTGTTATCACAATTGTCAAGAGTAACAAACTAAAAAAGCCAGTTAAAGCAATACTTGTTGTTTTAATTGTTTTGGTTGTATTTTTTATGCTTCCAACAGACCCTGGAGCAGAAATAAATAAGGAAAACAAAGCGATAGAAAATCAAAATGACATCAGTGAAGCGGCAGTTTCAAATAATGCCCTTTTTTCGGATATAATTCCTGATGATGAACTGAGGATTGATTTTCTTAATGCTTGCGATCAGGTTGGAATTGAGACATCGAAGATAAAAGATTTAAAGCAAGTTGATGACTGGGTGAGTGGGACTAGGTATGCATTTACATATTCAGGTGCATCGCTCCGTTTGTATTGCAATATGGACTCTACAGTAAATTGTATTAAATTAGGAGTAGATAATGATATCTATAAGCAAGGATACGAGCCATATCAAATATCGGATTATTTGGTGGATTCTTCTGTAGCTGCAGAATTGCAATCTATGTCAAAAGATTATGTAAAGCAGCAATTAAATTATCCATCTTCAGCAGATTTTTCTTGGTTAGATTGGGCTTATGGTAGAGAGCGGGATTTATACTCTGTTTCAAGTAATGTTAAAGCGAAAAATGCTTTCGGTGTTGAGAGTGAAGTTCCATTTAAGCTCATATATCAAGTGAAAGACAAGGCATATAAGCTTATGTACTTTGAGATAGATGGAAAAAGGATTACAAATAACCTGAAAACGATAAAAACAACTGAAAGAAAGAAAATCAAAACTTCAGAAAGAAAAAGTGAAAATAAAGAAGAAATCAATCTTATTGATGGTGAAGTTGGAGATTACGGAAAAGAGATAACCTTAGATGGCCAAAAGTACATCAATTATTATGTTCCATCTGGGAAATATAAAATTACAAACAATGGAAAGTGGTGTACAGTCTATGTGGCAAAAGATGAGTATTACAAAAACTCTGACGGATATATGGAGAACAAGATTGTAGATACAGTTGAATTTTCAAAGAACGGAGAAACCAAAACAATTTCTGTTAAGAAAGGGGAACATATCGAATTAACTGTACATGCAACCATTTCGCTTGAACTTGTTCAATAATGCCATTGGTACAGGAAAGTGTACGGAAAATACCGGTGTGAAAGGAATCTGCCGTGGTGAATCTAAAAGAGAGCATAATAAGGGAGATAAAAAATCTGGCCATAGAATGTGGAGTCGAGAAAGTAATTCTATTTGGCTCCCGAGCGCGTGGTGACAATAAAGAGCGGAGTGATATTGACTTAGCTGTTGAAGGCGGCAATACGGCGTTGTTTGCCGTGGAGGCCGAGGAGACCATACGGACTTTGCTCATGTTTGATATTGTCGATTTGGGCGGATTCGTACAGGATGAACTCAGGCAGTCCATCGAGAGAGAGGGGAAGCGTATTTATGAAAAAATTTGAAAACTTTCAGAGTGCCCTCAGAAACTTAGAGGAAATCAGAAAGTGCAAGGAGCCTTATGAAACCATTGTCCTGACAGGGCAGGTGGCGCTCTTTGAGATATGCTTTGAACAGAGCTGGAAAGCAATGAAGGAGGCTCTCGAATACAATGGCTACGATGAGAGCCGGACAGGTTCACCACGCAGCATATTAAAGCTGGCTTATCAGGCAGGCATGATAGACGATGAGGAATTATGGATTGAAGCTCTGGCTTCCAGGAACAATGAGTTTCATGCCTACAATGAAGGAATTGCTGTTAAAATCGTTTCTGAAACAAAGGCTAAATACATTGATATGTTTGAAGCCTTAGAAGAAAAAATCAAAAGTAACTGGATAAGCGTTTAACTAACGAAACGGACAATCTTGCAGCTAAAACCGCAGATTGCCCGCTTTTATTTTTTATTCTTCAATATTGACCTGAATACCGTTGACGGCAACATCTCCGTCTGCGGGAATCAGTATGTATTTCTCGCCGTCAATAATTCCGGTTTTAATTCTGTAGGCGTACTCCGGATCCACCGTAATCTTGACCTCCGGCGTGACCATTTCGAACTTCTTTGTTTCTATCAGGTTGCCCGGATTGAAGGTATCGGAGCCTCCCAACTGTTTTTGGCATTCCTCGTTGAAGAAATTGATTTTTTCGTCGGGCACACCGCTCTTTCTGAGGATATCGTCCACATCTTCAATATATATTTCCGGGAGTTCCGGCTCTTTGCTCTCTTTATGAAGGGCGAGCTTTTCGCGAATATCTTCGTGTACAGCCTGTACCACCTCCAGACTGCACTTATCTCCCAGTGAAAAGGAAAGTGAGTCTCCGAAGGCTTCTTTCTGTGCCACTGCTGACAGAGGAATGCTTTCCGTATTGAAAATGCCTTTGATAAACTCGTCGTGAATCTCTGAAACATTGCGGCTGTAATAAAGAAGATTATAGATGTTGGCGCATCTATCGTCAAAGGACGGAAACATAAATCCGATTTCCGGTGCACCCAGGACATGGCCTGTGGAAGCCCCTCTGAAAGCTCTTTCCTCCGACTCGTATCTCAGTGCCGCCTTGGCATCCTTTACCGGGCACACACAGCAGATAAAGTAGTCAAAGACCTCGCTTGAGCCCTCGTCAAATACTTCACCATCGCCACCCCTATAAGGCACATCGTAGGAATCTGATGCCATGAGAATCACATAGCTTTCATCTCCGAAGTCGAGAGTTTCGATGATTCTTTCGTACATGAGCTCTCTCATGGACTCGTCGGAAAGATGTGATGTGCGCAGAGCCTGAAGAAGTCTGTGCTCGTCGCTTGATTCCACCTGGGCTGTGGAAAATTCGATATCTATGAGATTCCTGCCGAGGGTTCCGGAAAGTGCTTTCTTAAGAATCTTATAGTACATTTCCGTCTCTTCCTGCTCCATAAGACCCAGGGACATGTCAATGCGTGTGACGATCTCCTTGGCGGCATTTACATAACAACCGTAAATGCGGCTGATATTATCTTTGTCAGGTCTGAATCGCCTGCGGATTTCCTTTAGCTCGTTCTGGTTCATTATTGTTTCTCCCATGCTAATTTAATCTTACTAATTATAGCATGTTTTTTGGAGTTTTCGTTATAAAAAATGTATCCGTACCTCTTTCCCAATCCGAAAATCAGTGAGCCCGCCAGCACAGCGGCGAAAACTTCAGCTGCCGGTACTGCCAGCCACACTCCGTCGATGCCCCAAAGCGCAGGGAACAGAAGCAAGGCTCCGCAGCGCAGGAAAAGGGTTCGAACCAGAGAAATCAGAGCTGAAATGATACCGTTATTAAGAGCCGTAAACATGGACGAACCGAATACACTTATACCTCCCAGCAGGTAACTGAAGGAGAAGATGCGAAGTCCGTGAAGAGCCAGTTCCTGCAGCACCTTATCATTTCCCGCAAAGGCTCTGATAATAGGTTCGGCAAGGGACTGAGATAAAGCAAACATGGCCGCCGATGCTGCCATAATAAAGCCAAAGCTGATCTTAAAAAGGGCCGAGAGCCTTTTTTTATTGCCCGCTCCGTAATGGTAGCTGAACAGCGGCGCCACACCGGAGGAAAACCCGAGGAATACGCTGATAAACAGAGATTCCACATAGAGCACCGCACTGATAGCAGCCACACCCTTTTCACCGGCCAGATGCATCATCTGCAGGTTAAAGAGCATGGTTGTAATTGCAGTAGCAAGATTTGTAACCATTTCTGATGAGCCGTTAGCCATGGCAAAGCCCAGCGAGCGCAGCTTAAATGACGGCGTTTCGAAGTGAAGCTTCCCGGATTTACGGGAAAACATAAACAGTGGAGGAAGCCCGGCGACCATCATACTTATAACGGAAGCCAGAGCAGCCCCCTCGATTCCCATGCCCAATCCCGGTATAAACAGAAGGTCAAGCCCGATATGGACTGCACCGGCGGCCAGAGTGAGGCTCATCCCTGCAGCCGGCTTTTCCGCCGTTACGAGAAAGTTCTGGAACAGTATCTGCAGTGAGTAAAACACCGACCCGGAAATTATTACCGTGCCGTAGGACACGCAGTAGGGCATAAGTTCCGCATCGGCGCCCAGAAGGCTGTAAAGCTGAGTATCGAAGACCAGCATAATGGCAGATAAAAGCGCCGTCACACCCACGGATACGATAACAACCACAGACAGGAAGCTGTTAGCCTCATGTTGTTTTCCTTCCCCCATTTTCTTAGCGATAATGGCGTTGCTGCCTGTGGCGAACATGAGGTTTACCGCCATCATAACCGTAACCAGCGGATAAACTATGTTGTTTGCTGACAGAGCTTTGCTACCGATGAAGTTGGAAAGAAATATTCCGTCAACGATTCCGTACATGGAGGCAAAGACCATCATGACAACCGTAGGAAATGTAAATCTGAGAACGCTCAGCACTCTCGGATTGCGTTCGTAAATTGATAAAGTTTTCATATATAAAACCCCCTTTTGAATAAGCTTCTGATGTCATATGACAATAGAATAAACTATATAGTAACTATATAGTCAAGCGGAAAATTATTCTTTGCCTTTCTGCATAAATTTTGTATAAAAATCAGAACAAGAAAATTGGACAATATTGGAATAAAATAAAGGAACAAAAAATACTAATTTCTGTATACAAAATCCCGAAAAATCAAGGTTAACGTTAAGCACACTGTTTTTAACGGCCAAAAGCCGCTGTTTTCAAGGGATGAACCGCGAAGCACCCAAAAAACATTTGTCAGAAAAAACACAATTTAATAATTATTCACAATAAAGCGATAAAGCATTAACGCGGTAAACCCAAAAAACAATTTGCCGCCAGACAAAAATAATTTCGGAAAAAACAGCGAAAACTGTTGAATTTAGCAAATTATAAACAAAAAACACTGGCATAAACGCAGAAAAAAGTTTATAATATAAAGCAAAGAGAAACGGCATATAAAGCTGTATAATTATGCAATACAGCGAATATTAATAATGAAATGGAGAGAAGAAAATGGCAGTAATTATTAATGGACGTGATCTTACGGTTGAACAGGTTATTAGCGTATGTCGCCATAACGAAAAAGTTGAAATTGCCCCTGAGGCAGTTGAGGCCGTAAAGAAGGCAAGAGCCTATGTAGAAAAAAAGGTTGCCGAGAAGGCTGTAGTATATGGTCTTACTACAGGTTTCGGAAAATTTGCAAATGTTTCTATTTCCACTGAAGAAACAGCACAGCTGCAGAAGAATCTTATTATGTCGCACACTTGTGCACTTGGCAAACCATACGAGACAAAGTATGTAAGAGCAGCAATGCTTCTCAGAGCAAACTCGTTATCAAGAGGAAATTCAGGCATCAGACTTGAAACCCTGCAGACACTGGTTGACATGCTCAATGCCGGAATCCATCCGATTGTTCCTGAAAAAGGCTCAGTTGGAGCATCAGGAGACCTGGCACCTCTTTCATGTATAGCATTAGGCCTCATCGGAATGGGTAAAGTTGAATACAAAGGCGAAATCATGGACGCTAAGGATGCTTTCGATGCAGCGGGCCTCAAGCCTGTAGTACTTGCTTCAAAAGAAGGCCTTGCACTTAACAACGGAACACAGATGCTTACTGCTGTGGGCCTCAACACTTTATATGATGCAATGAATCTGATGAAGATTGCAGACATAGCAGGTGCAATGACAGGAGAAGCGCTTCATGCAATTGCAAAGGCATATGACCCTAAGACTCATGCATTAAGAGGACACAAGGGACAGATGGACGTGGCAGAGAATATGAGAAATCTGCTTGCAGGCTCAAAGAATGCGCTGCCGCTTCATCCTACAAAAGTACAGGATCCGTACTCACAGAGATGCCTGCCTCAGATTCACGGCGCATCAAGAGATGCTATAAATTATGTTTATGAAGCAGTATCAAGAGAGATTAACGCAGTAACAGACAATCCTATCGTATTCCCTGATGATGATGAAGTAATTTCAGGAGGAAACTTCCACGGACAGCCGATGGCACTTGCTTTTGACTTCCTGAAGATAGCTATTTCAGAACTGGCAAATGTATCAGAGAGAAGACAGGAAAGACTGGTTAACCCTGCACTTTCCGAAGGACTTCCTGCATTCCTGGTTAAGAACGGCGGACTGAATTCGGGCTATATGATTGCTCAGTATGCATCTGCTTCAATGGTATCGGAAAACAAGGTTTACGATCATCCTGCATGTGTAGACTCAATTCCTACATCAGCTAACCAGGAAGACC
>CAKMLH010000085.1 GCA_927797855.1 uncultured Clostridia bacterium
GTTGTAAATACGATAAACAATTTCAATTGTAAAAAGCAATAATTATCTAATGATTCTGAAAGGAAACCACCATGAAAGAACGAATCATTCTCGCTCCCGGCATCAGCGAAACTGAAATGCTCCGGACTCTTGCAAAATCAGGCATAAACACCATAGGCTGGCGCTTTATGAACGCAGCGCAGCTTGCCAAGACAGCTCTTATGAAGTCCGGCATTTCCGTAGAAGAAACATTCTTAACAAGCAAAGAAGAACCGGCACTGATATTCTCATTCTTAAATGAAATACCGTATTTTGAAGCTGCATCCTTTGCCGATGCGGAGGCTCTTTCTTCCGCACTACAGACCTTGCGCAGCCTTATTACCGAAAATGAAAGTATGGTGCTTAAGGAAAAGCTTTCGTGCGGAGAGTTTAAAGACAAGAATGATGCCCTCATTTCAGTATACGAAAAATATATCTCACTTTTACATTCAGCCGGAAAAATCGATCATATCGGACTTATCAGAAGAGCAATAGATGCGTCTAAACCTTTCGATGCAGAGTTTGTTATGCTTAAGGAGTTTCCGCTTACTCCCCTTGAAGAGCATCTTCTTTCATTCCTTTCCCAAGGCGGCTATAAGGTTATGACCATGACTGAGCTTTTTAATGGGGATGCAAAGCCTGTTTCCATATCCGGCTATACAGAAAGCTACGGAGAAATAAACGAAGTGCTTCATATCCTCACGGAAATATACGATAACAGAATTCCTCTCGATGAATGCACTGTTGCATGCACAAACCCGGGGAAATACGGTCAGATTTTCTTCGACCTTTCCCGGCAGTACAACATTCCAATAACATATGGAAACGGTATTCCGATCACCAATACCAATCCGGCGGAATTATTGAAACTGCTTTATAACTGGGATGCCTTCGGCCAGCACGGAATCGATTCTCTGAAATCAATTCTCCTTTCCGATGCCTTTGACAGAAAAGCGCTGTTTGCCCTTCTGGGTGTTGAAGATGAGCAGAGCAGTATAATACTGATGAAAATCGCTGAGACCGCCGGGAGCCTTCGCATTTCCTTTGATAAGAACGAAAACGAAAGAAGAATCCGGGCTTTCAGGAAATCTCTTCAGGAAAAGGGTCTGGAGGAGAATCTTGAAATCTTAGGATATGTCGAAAAACTTTCCCGTGCTTTCGAAGAAGGCTGGGCTTCCTTTATCGAAAAGTTTGCCCTTATCAGGCCTGAACCTTCAGGTCGTATTGACAGGTCTGCCATCATGGTAATCACTGAATTTCTCAGCGCTTACAATGAATATGCCGATGCAGATACCATTAAAGACGTTATTCCGAAGCTTCTTGAAAAGACGGTATCTTCTGAAATAAGCCGAGAGGGAGCACTTCACATTACTTCAATTTCCGGTGCCCCATCATCCCTGAGAAAAAATCTCTTTGTCTGCGGGCTTTCTTCATCGGAGTTTCCCGGAAACCCTAAGGAGAACTACCTTCTTTTAGACAGCGACCTTCTCCTTTTGGTAGATGAAAACAAGGCCCCTACATCAGATAATAAAATCAGCAACAAGAAAGAAGCATTTTTCAATCTTCTTGAACTCGCTTCCGCTATTGGCGTTAAAATAAACCTTTCCTACTCCGGATATGATCTGGCAACCCTTAAGGACTGCAACCCATCCTCCGTGCTTTTCACCTGCTTTGAAAAGGAGCATCCGGGCGCTTCTACAGACGATTTTAAGAAAAGCATTGTACCTTTCTCATATTTTGAGGACAAGATTACAAGCACACGCCAAATAGGCGAGGCCTACACCAAAGGCATTGCGCTTGATGTTACCCCGATATGCGTTGATATGCCGGACAGTGCTTCTCTTCTTGAGAAAAGCTGGTCGCCATCTGCTCTTGATGTTTTCTTCCAGTGTCCTAGACGCTTTTATCTTACCCGCGTTATAGGAATTCCTGAAGATGAGGAAGATGATCCATTTACAGTAATCGACGCAAAGAGTCTAGGCAGTCTTGCCCATAAGATGATGGAAAGCCTGGCGGCTGACGAAATGACCGAGGAAGCTTTCCTTGCCTTGTGCGAAAAGGCTTTTGACGATTTTCTGGCAGGAAGACCGCCTATTCATGAGCACGATGCAGAGAAGGAAAAGAGAGAATTCCTTAAGATGATGCAAACCGCATACAGGACGGACCCGGGTAACGAAGTTATTTCCGCAGAAAACGAATACTCATTTACCCACCCGTGCGGTGTCAAGCTCAGAGGCTACCCTGACCGTGTTGAAAAAGAACCCGACGGCAGTCTCATTATTGCAGACTATAAGACTAAGAGAAAAATCGAACATGAAAAAGACGATATCAATACCTGCCTTCAGGTAGTAATCTATGCATGGCTCTGCGAACAGGCAGGAGTCCCTGTCAAACGCTGCGATTACAGATATATCCGAAAGGGCAAGACAATTTCATGCTCCTATGATGACCTTAGAAGGACAGAACTTAAAGGAAAACTGGAAATCTTTAAGTAATCTCTAATCACAAATTCTTTCCCGAGAGATCCTGGAAGCGGCGATGAAAACTGCAGATACTGTACCATGAATGATATATGCTTCTGGGATGAGGAAGCCGAAGGAAAGGAGGAAATCTGATATGACATATATAGATAACGACCAATTATCCCGTGACAAAATAAAAAACGATATTTCCTCCAACTACTTTGTGGAAGCAGGCGCAGGCTCCGGCAAGACAAGCGTTCTTGTTGAAAGAATGGCCTCTATGGTGGAAAAGGGCATAGATATAAGTAAAATCTGTGCTATCACATTTACCAAAGCCGCTGCGGGAGAGTTTTACGCCAGATTTCAGAACAGGCTCACCCGGTCGCAAAGCGAAAATGCTAAAAGAGCCCTTCAGAATATCGACCTCTGCTTTATGGGTACCATCGACGCTTTCTGCAATATGATTCTGTCTGAACATCCTGCCAAGGCTATGATTCCATCCGATTCGGAGATTGTTGACAATAACGCGCTGGAGAAGCTGTATTTATCTGAATACTCCCGCATACAGAACGGAGAGTATACAGAAGAACTCAAGGAAAAAAGCAGACGTTTTAAAGGCCTGTTCTATGACCACAGGGATATGTTTCTTGCCGGAGTTAAGATAGTTTCAGGCAACAAGAATGTTCACTTCAACTATATCGCTCCCGGGGAAGGCACTCCGGACAAAATTCTGGGCAAAGAAAGAATGCGTCTTCTGGAGGTTCTGGATTACATTAAGAACCATCCTGAGATTGGATTGGATAAGCAAACTAAAAAAGATGCTGAGTCGTGGAATGCTCTTTTAAATGATTCGTCGGAAATTTTTGAATCCTGGAACGACAACCTGGGCGGCGTGCAGAGTACCTTAAAAAAGCTCAGGGATATAAGGCTTTCTGCTGCTTTTGAGCTTGAAAAGCTTGGTCCCGGTTTTGAGCATTTTTTCATACCTCATTTTACAAAGGATAAGCTTACCCACTATGAACTAAATAATGGTGAGGATCCGCTTCTCGTAAACCGAATCCAAAGCCTCAAGTTTTCCATTGCCATGGACTTTATTGTCCCTGCTGCCCTTGCTATTTCAGAAGAACTCAGGAGGCGCGGCAAGCTCACTTTCAATGACTACCTGATATATCTGCGTGATATGCTGAAAAAGGATGCGGCTGAAGGCGGAAAACTCATAGAACATATCTACAACCGCCACAGCTACTTTCTGATCGACGAATTTCAGGATACCAACCCGATTCAGGCAGAGGTATTCTTTTACCTCACCGCACGCCATCCGGATGAAGACTGGGCTAGGTGTGTACCGAAACCGGGTTCTCTCTTCATTGTCGGTGACCCGAAGCAGTCCATCTACAGATTCCGAAGTGCGGATGTTGCTTCATTTATGCGAGTGCGAGGACTTTTTGAAAACCCTGATGTAGGAGAAGTGCTGCACCTCACCCGCAATTTCCGTTCGTCAGACAACATGTGCCGGTGGTTTAACGAGACCTTTTCCAAGCTGCTGCACGAAGACACAGAATTTCAAAGCAAATTCAACGATATTCCCCTTGGCGAGAAAAAGCCGTACACTGCATCACTTTGCGGTGCATACCGCTATGAAGCTGTTATGCCACGAAGTTTACGGGACAGCGATGACCCTATTAAGGTTGCAGATATCATCAGAAGAATCGTGGACAACCCTGAGGTTACCATTCAGGACAGAGACGAAAACGGGTCGGCATGCCAGCCTCGTCCCGCAAGTTATAAAGACTTCATGCTCATTACCCCGGGCAAAAACCATCTGGGCTATTACATGAATGCTCTTTCTGCGGCAGGTATACCTTTCAGAGTCGAAGGTCAGGTGATGTTCAGCCAGTGCCCTGCCCTGTTCAGCCTTTCCTGCCTCATGGCTGCAGTCGCTGACCCTATGGATAAAAAAGCAGTCTTTTCTTCAATGGCACTTTCAGGCTGTGATATTACAAGAGAAAAGATTTTTGAATATAGCAGTCGAGCAAAGCAGATGTCCCCTGCCGGTGTTTTCAGTATGCTCCTTGAAGAGGAAAGGGTATTTGCAAAAGCAGGTGCAGAAAATGCCGAATATGTGTATTTTGCCCTCGAGCTTTTGAGAAGTGCAGAAGAAGCAGGAGAAATCGCGTCTTTAAAGGACGGTGCGGAATTCATTTCAGATTTAATAAGCGAAAAAAGCGAGCTGGAGCGATGCGTTCAGCTGAGACCCGACGCAAACTGCGTTCATATCGCCAACCTTCATAAGGTGAAAGGGCTCGAAGCGCCTATAGTCATCCTTGCAGAACCAAGGACAACTAATAAAAAACCAGGCGTAAGAATTGATTCAACACCGCAGCCGCCGGAAGGCTGGATATTTATGCTTGACAACTCAGAAACACCGGATTACGCGGCAGAGAAAGCAATCGAAGAAGCAGTTCTCCAAAGTGAGAAAGAACGCCTCCTTTATGTTGCCGCAACAAGAGCTGCAAATGTCCTGATTATATCAGAAGGATTAAATGCCAGCGGCGAGCCTGTCAGCAACAACCCATGGAGAAAGCTCCTTGACAATGTTGATAAGAACATATTCAGTGTTCTTCCAAACAGATATCAGGAGCACATCCCGCCGGAAATAAAAGATGCTGATACACTTTATACCGAAGCGGAAGACGAAAGCGTCCTTAACGACCGCACGGCAGAAAACAAGAGCTACGAAATAATCCGTCCGAGCATGATATCCCTTAAGAGCAAATTATCATCGGATGAGGAATACGACGAGAAAGCCTTAGAAACCCTTTCCTCATCTGCTAAAAAGAATCCTGCTCTTATCGGAACTCTGGTTCATAAGCTGATGGAATCGATAGTATCATCGGAAAATACTGCAGACCTTTCTTTCCTTATAGAGGATATCTGCGACAACTATGGTATAACTGACCCTTACTACTCAGAAATTCTGAAAACTGTGGGAGAAAGGATTCAAAACGGCGGATATCCTCAGACAGGCAATTTGCCGCAGGATATTCTGACGGAACTCCTTTCCGCAGATGAGGTCCACTGCGAGCTGCCTTTCTGCTATGCCGGAGAAGAAAACAAAATCTTTAACGGTGTGATAGACGTGGTTTACAGAAAAAGCGATAAATGGCACATCATAGATTACAAGACAAATACCGATGACAGTGATTTGGATAAGCAGTATGAGGGCCAGCTTTCCGCTTATATTGAGGCCTTCAAGGCCACAACCGGAGAAGATGCCGATGCTGCAGTATATCATATCGTTGTCAACTAATCGCCGAACCACTTATGGTACATCGCATGTGCTATAATCATTATATAATCGACGAAAGGAAGGTGCATAATATGAAATTATCTGTACAGAATTGGGAAAGCATCCCTGACAGTGACGGAATGGGAATGTTGAATGTCTTTTCAGAAGAAGGTGATGCAGAGTTTCCCCTTTTAATCAGAACCTTTGACATACCTGAAGATGCAGCGCCGGAAAATGCAGAACTTGATATCGATGTAATTCTTTACCCCGAAAGTCTGCGTATTTTCCGTGATGAAGAAGAATACAGGCAGAAGTCGGGAAGCCACCGAGCAGCTGAGTCTGTTATCCCATCGGGATGTTTTCCTCCAAGGCCTGATCCGAATTTCGTAAAGTCCAACACCGCCCTTATTAACGGCCGCATCCTAAGTCTTGAGGATTCCGACCAAGAAGGCATTTTTAAGTATATGGAAATGGAATGTCTGGGGTTGGTCCTTGATGTCATTGTTGAAGACCACCTTGCTGGCACCTTCCGTGATGCACAGCCCGGCAACATTGTCTGCGGCAGATTTTTTATCGAAGGTTATGGTGCATAAAAGTGAAAAAAGGGAGACAGTACTATAACCTGTCTCCTTTTTCTGTGCGTGCGAAGAGATACCCACTGCCTGCT
>CAKMLH010000086.1 GCA_927797855.1 uncultured Clostridia bacterium
TGATGCTTCAGTATGCAAAACCTTCAAAGTCCTGCGTGTTCAGAAGCAACCACGCATCAAACTATGTTTCTCTCAGGGGAAATCTTCCTGAGGACAACGATTCCATGATTGCGGCTCTCAAGAGATGCATGGAGGACAGAGGGCTTTTAAAGGACGAAAGGTTCAGAATGTTATAATGAAGATTTTACTGACCACATTAAATTCCAAATATGTACATTCAAATCTTGCCCTGAAGTACCTTTACACAGTTATGGCAGGGGAAAAGAGCCAGGTTGAGGTACGGGAATTTACCATAAATAATGATCCGGGATATATTTTTACGGAGCTGGTAAGAGCAAACTATGATATGGTTTGCTTTTCCTGTTACATATGGAATATTGAGCAGATAAAAGTGCTTGCCCGTGACTTCAGAGAAGCGTGCCCGTCGGTGAAAATTCTGGTGGGCGGGCCGGAGGTCAGCTTCTGCGGACCGGAATTTATGAAGGAAAATCCGTGGGCGGACTATGCGATATGCGGAGAGGGAGAGTATTCCTTCTACAGGCTCTGCCAGGTGCTGGAAAGCATCGATAAGAGATTTGATACTGTTCCGGGGCTCATATACAGACAGGACGGGAAAATTTATGTAAACGGTCTCGTGGAGCCTATGGACTTCAACCTGATACCTTTTCCATACTCCGTTCTGGACTGTGAAAAGGACAGGGTGGTGTACTATGAATCATCCAGAGGCTGCCCCTTCAGGTGCTCCTACTGCCTTTCGGCGGCCGATACTTCAGTGCGGTTTCTCAATATGGACAGGGTGAAGAGCGAGCTTGGATATTTTCTGTATAAAAAGCCGCCTCAGGTTAAGCTTATCGACAGAACCTTTAATGCGAGACCTGAGAGAGCCTATGAGATTTTCAGATACCTCATAGCCGGCGATAACGGTGTGACCAACTTTCATTTTGAAATATGCGCAGATCTTCTGGATGACAGAACCCTGAATCTCCTTGCCGAGGCGAGGAAGGGGCTTTTTCAGATGGAAATCGGCATTCAGTCCACCAATCCCGCCACCCTTGCCGCAGTGGGCCGTAAGGACAATGTATATCCGGTGCTTTACAACACGGAAAGGCTGATAAAGCTGGGAAATATACATGTGCATGTGGATCTGATCGCGGGGCTTCCTTACGAAAGCTACGAGATTTTTGCCCGCTCCTTTGATAAGGTTTACAGCCTTGGGGCGGATATGCTTCAGCTGGGCTTTCTTAAAGTCCTGGCCGGCACTCCCATTTACAATCAGATTGAGGCTCACGGAATAAAATACAGAAGTCATGCTCCTTACGAGGTGATTTCAACAGATTACATAAGCGCAGAGGAGCTTGTCCGCCTTAAAATGATTGAGAACATGGTTGACATTTACTATAACCGGGGAGGCTTTGAGGATACCATTGATTTCCTCATCGGAAGCTGCGGAAAAGGTCCTTTCGGGTTTTATGAAATGCTGGCGGATTATTACTATGAAAAAGGCTATCAGAACAGAGATCGCAAGAAGGAGGACCAGTACAGGATACTCCTTGAGTTTTCCGGCACACTTCCGGGAGGTGTCAGGGAAAAAACAAGGGAACTTCTGGAAGGTGACATGAAGAGGAACACCAATCCGGAGATTTTTAACAGATTTTTGAGAAAGGGCTGGGAGTTGACCCGGTAGAGTGATGAAATGGATTCGGTAAATATGGATTTGCAGGAAAAGGACAGAATAGGGCAGTATCTTACCCCTCATCTTTCGGAGATGGTCTTCGATGAGCTTTCAGAGGGCTATCTTAAAAAGGCGGGAATTGCCGACATTATGACGGGCGTTCCTGTGCCTATCAGAAAGAAGGAGCTGGGAAATATAACCACACTTGCAATTGCAAGAAACATGGCCTTCGTAATAGGCTGCGACCCGTCCTTTCAGTACAGAGAAAACTATATAGCATACATTCTCAGAACCTTCGACAAGCGCTTTGCCCAGGGGCTCATAGCTGATGGTGTGGACGGTGCGGAAAAAAATGACTATGACTACGCCTGCATTCAGTTCAGAGCCGCAATGCAGATTGACCCGGACAATGCCGACGCATACTACTGCTACGGCAGAGCCTGCAAGGATGCCTACGAGGCCGGTGAGGACGAGGAATTTGTGGGCCGCTTTAAGGCGGAATCCCTTGAGGCCTTTGAAATAGCCACCTTGAAGAATCCTCAGTTTGCAGACGCATTCTACTATCTGGGGTACAGCTATGTAAATCTGGGACTCTATGTAAAGGCTCAGCTTACATGGCAGGAGTTTATGAAGCTCAGTCAGGACGAAGAACTGAAAAAGGAAATTGCAGACAGGCTGGGGCAGCTTGAACAGCCTGTGGAAATCGAGAAAGGCTATAATATGGTTCTTTCCGGAAAGTATGAGGAGGGCATAGAGGTTCTTTCGGAATATACAGAAGGGCCTTTTGCGGGATGGTGGCCCCTGTGGTACTATCTGGGCATAGCTTATGCAGGTCTCGATGAAAAAGATGAAGCTGTTGCAAGCTTTCTTCAGGTGCTGAGGTTTTCACCAAGCAACCAGGAGACCATGGAGGAACTGGTAAAGCTTTACGAGGATATGGGAGACGAAGACAGGGCAGCCAAATACCGCAATAAGATTCAGCTGGTCCGGGAAAATGCGGAAAAGGACAGAGAAATCAAGGCAAGTATGTCGGGTCCGGCCACGAAGCTGAATTAGTGAATATTTTACTCTGAAACGGGGCAAAAAAATAGAAAATAATGCGAAAGAGGGGTTGACAGGGTACCCCTCATAAGGTATAATCTTTATTGTTGTCGGCAATGATAAGACCGATAAATAAGGCATTCCGGGGTAGCTCAATGGTGGAGCAGGCGGCTGTTAACCGCAAGGTCGAGGGTTCGAGCCCCTCCCCCGGAGCCAAAATTTAATCAGGCCCAAAGAATGCCGGAGTGGCGGAATTGGCAGACGCACAGGACTTAAAATCCTGCGATCCTTACCGATCGTACCGGTTCGACCCCGGTCTCCGGCACCATCTCTTGAATTGGCATTACGGTTTGGGCATAAGCCCTGGCTTTATTCATATAATATATATGAAATGATATCGCGGGGTAGAGCAGCTGGTAGCTCGTCGGGCTCATAACCCGGAGGTCGCAGGTTCAAATCCTGTCCCCGCAACCACGATTTCAAACCCCGAAATAACGAACATCGTATATTTCGAGGTTTTTTTAATATTTACAGTAAAAGCCGAAACTCAGAATACAAAATTCAATGGAGAAATAAGCTATGCAGGGTATCAGAAAGAACGCCGAAAAAAGCACCAGGCAGAATGCCATCAGGACTCTGGCAGAAAAGAACAGAGACTACATAATTGAAAGAAGACGTTACTACCACAGCCATCCGGAGCTCAGCCTTACAGAGTTTGCCACAACCGCAGCCATTAAGGATGACCTGGAGCAGATAGCTGAATCTGCCGGAGTGAAGAATCTTGAGATAACCACTTTCAGCGATTATCCGGGACTGGTTGCGGAGTTCGATTCGGGAAAACCGGGAAGAACCATATTGCTCAGGGCTGACATAGATGCCCTGCCCATACATGAGTGTACGGGGCTTTCCTTTTCATCAGAGACCCCGGGCGTAATGCATGCCTGCGGTCACGACACCCACATAGCCATGCTTCTGGGAGCCGTTAAAATACTTCTCTCACCGAGAATCAGGCGGAGACTCAGGGGAAAACTGAAATTCATTTTCCAGTCGGGAGAGGAGACAGGCTGCGGAGCCAAATACTACATAGACCACGGCCTGCTGGACAATGTGGACGCTGTCTTCGGACTTCATACCTGGGGAACTCTGGATGCACCTTACATTTGCGTGGACAGCGGCAAGAGAATGGCATCCACAGATAATTTTGTAATCAGAATAAAAGGCCTCAAGGCTCACGGAGCTGCACCTCATCTGGGGCATGACTCCATTGTAGCGGCATCCGCTGCGGTAATGGCTCTGCAGAGCTTTGTAAGCCGTGAAAATAATCCGGTCAATCCGCTGGTTCTGACAGTGGGAAAGCTTCATGGGGGCAATATGTTCAACACCATTTGCGGCGAGACGGAGCTTGACGGAACCATCAGGACCTTTTCAAAGGAAGTGCAGGAACGGCTTAAGGATGAGATTACCAACATCGTTTCCAGCACAGTAGAAGCCTATGGCTGTTCTGCAGAGGTGGAAATGAGATATATGCATCCTGCACTGATAAATGACGATGAAGAGCTTAACCGCATTGCACGCCGTGCGGCCCTGAAGCTTTACGGACCGGAGGGCATCAGAAGCAGAGAATGCGTAATGAGCGGCGAGGATTTTTCCCTTTATACGGAGAAAGTTCCGGGATTTTTCGCTTTCGTGGGGGCCAGAAACGAAAAACGGGGCATGACCCATTCAAATCATCACGAGGGCTTTGCCCCTGATGAAAGCACCCTGGAGCGGGGGAGTGCCTTTACGGCTCAGTTTGCTTTAGATTATCTTTTGCACAGTACAGAAGGAGATGACACAGATGCAATTAACAGATAGAGTAAAAAACTGTAACGGATGCAGCGCATGTGTAGTGGGCTGCAAGTATGTCTGCGTAAAAATGGAAGAAAGACCCGATGAAACAAGCAGGAAACTGCAGCCTGTTGTAAACGAAAACGGATGCAATAAATGCAACGCCTGCGTGCTTTTCTGCCCTCTTTTCAACCCTGTTGAGCTTCCGGAGTTTGAAAAGTACTATGAATTCACCGAGGAGTACGAAGGCAGAGATATGCCTCATATTTACAGACAAACTATGAGGAGCGTAAGAGCAGGGCAGCAAACGGAGTTTGTAGGCACCCTCTGCGAAATTGCGGCCCTCAAATCACTTCTGGGAGACAAGACTTTCCCTAACCTGATATATAAGCCTCTTTACTGCAGCGATGAAAAGAGGGCAAAGGAAGCCTGCTGCATGGAATGTCCATTTTACGGAAAGGAACAGGATTAAATGAGCGATTCAGTCAGCAATTCAATTTTAGATACCATTAAGGATACATGTCAGCTTTTCAGCAAATACGAGCTGACAAAGGGTGAGCTTGCAAGAGCCCAGGAGCTGGTAGACAAACTGGAAAACCACAAGATTACCGTTTCGGTTATAGGCCAGTTTAAGCGGGGCAAGAGCACTCTTGTAAACGCAATTCTGGGAGATAAAATTCTTCCCGTAGGCATCGTTCCAGTAACTGCCGTTGTGACCACAGTGGAGTACGGCGAAAAGGCCGCTGCTGTTCACTTTGAAAACGGCATCATCAAGGAAATAGGTTTCGACCAGATGTCCTCGTACATAAACGAACAGGAAAATCAGGACAACAGGCTGGGAGTTTCAGAGGTCCGCCTCTACTGCCCGTCGGACTTTCTGAAGGGCGGGCTGACTTTTGTTGATACTCCGGGTGTAGGTTCCGTCCATCAGAAGAATTCCGATGCGGCCTATTCCTATGTAAAGGAAAGCGATGCTGTAATCTTCATGCTTTCCGTAGACAGCCCTATCAATCAGATTGAGATTGATTTTTTGGAAAACGCCAAGGAATATGCGGCCAAGTTCTACTTTGCCGTAAATAAAATAGATTCCATAGATAAGAGCGACCTTGATGATTACCTTTCTTACTGCAGGAATCTGCTTTCAAAGCTCATGGGTGTGGATGATGTGATGCTCTTTCCTGTCAGCGCCAAAAACAACACCGGCGTTGAGGAGCTGAAGGAAGCTATCGTCCGTGACTGTCAGACTACCGTTCAGGAGATTATCGAGGAGTCGGCAAAGCTTAAGATGAGAGATATTGTGGCAAGCGCCCTTTCTCAGATTGTTCTTTACAGGACGGCTCTGGGCATGACTCATGCGGAGTTTGACAAGACCTTTGAGGAGATGGACGGGTTCTTCGGTGAAATCAAGAAGGAGGCTGCCGAGTTTGCCGAAAACTTTCCGAGCAATCCACGGATGCTGGAGGCACATATGAACGATATCAAGAACCAGCTTTCTGCCAAGGTTTCCGAGCTCTTCGGCATAGAATATCACTACACCATCAGTGACGTGGACTTTTTCAGAGGGGGCAAGGCAGCAGAAGACGGAAGCCGCGACCTGAGGGAGAGCTTTGCTGCCGCCGTTGACAGCGTTTGCAGCGACCTTAAGGACACGCTTATGGCCATTTTCATGCACCGTGAAGAAAACACCTACAAGGTGGCACGCCGTATAAATGATCTGAACCGCCTGGTAAGAAAGCTGGTGCAGCTGAGGAGCCAGCTGGCGGAGTAGGATATGTAACTTTAGTCATTGCGGAGAGGTGAAT
>CAKMLH010000087.1 GCA_927797855.1 uncultured Clostridia bacterium
TCTTTCTGATTTCATTAATTGATGGGTATAACATTATTCATCCTCCTTATACCTTTTGACCAGTTCGTCCGCCGTCATGGTCACTCTGGAATGCTCTGCAATCACGATGGATTTTACCCGCGAAACAGCCTCCTCCAGCTCGCCGTTGACAACACAGTAGTCGTATTTTTCTATGAAGGAAAGTTCCTTCAAAGTCTCTCCCAGCCTCATCTCGATGGCTTCGGCAGTTTCCGTGCCTCTGCCCGTAAGTCTCTTCCTGAGCTCCGACATGGAAGGAGGGAGAATAAAGATAAACACGCCGTCAGGATAGCTTTCCTTAACCTTAAGTGCGCCCTGAATATCTATTTCAAGAATTACATCTATACCTTTCTTCAGCTTTTCAATCACCGGTTCCCTGGGTGTTCCGTAACGCTTGCCGTAAACCTGTGCATGCTCCAGAAAGCCGCCGGCTTCAATCCGTCTTACAAATTCCTCTTCATCTACGAAGTAATAATGTTTTCCGTGAATTTCACCTTCTCTTGGAGCTCTGGTTGTCATGGAAATGGACAGCTCAAGCTCCGTCTCCTCCAGCAGTCTCTTGCATATGGTGCCTTTGCCGGCTCCGGAAGGCCCGGAAAGTATGAAAAGTTTACCTGAATGTTTAGGCTCTAGGTTCATTGATAACTCCTGTTTTATATTTTCCTGAAATATCATTTTAACACAGATTTCCGAGTTTTTCAAGTATTAATGCCATATGGCTCAATTTTATTCAATGTTCTGAACCTGCTCCCTTATCTTTTCGATTTCACTTTTTATCTCAAGCATGTAGTTTGTGATGGTTATGTCGTTTGCCTTAGAGCCTATGGTATTGGCTTCTCTGTTCATTTCCTGAACAAGGAAATCAAGCTTTTTTCCTTCAGGCTGACTGCTCTTTTCGATTATGTTCCTGAGCTGAATAAGATGACTGTTAAGACGGGTTATTTCTTCGTCTATGGCGCATTTATCGGCGAAAACAGCAGCTTCCACCAGTATTCTGTCCTCTGGAATCTGCACTGCAGAGCCCACCAGTTCCTGAATTCTTTCCTTAAGTTTTGCCGTATAATCCACTACGACCTGCGGAGCCCGTTCTTCAATTCTGTCAAGGATCTCCTTTACATGTTCGCCTTTGGCAATGAGGTCTTCAGCCAGCTTTTCTCCCTCTACAGCTCTCATCTTCTCAAGGTTGGCTGCCGCCTCTGCTACGGGAATGAGTATAGCATTTGTAATCTCCTCTTCATCCTCAACATCCGGAATAGCCTTCATAACGTCAGGCAGTGATGCCATAAACTGAAGGGAAATATCGCCGCTCAGGTCGAATTCACTGCGAAGTTCCGTCAGATTGTCATAATACTGCTTAGCCAGCATAGTGTTAAGTCTTATGTTCACATCATTTTCGGCTATGTTATCCACAATTATGGAAACGTCCACCTTGCCCCGTCTGATTTTTTCCTTTACCGTATTCTTGATTTTGTCCTCAGCAAAGGTATAACGCCTGGGCATCTTCACCGTTATGTCGGAATAGCGGTGATTTACCGACTTGATCTCTACTGTTATGCTGCGTTTTCCGTCTGTGTATTCGCCTCTTCCGAAGCCTGTCATGCTTTTTATCATACCGTTTTCTACCTCTCTCTTATCTTTCGTATGATTACCGTTTGATTGTACACGATTTTCGTGGAAAAAACAACCTGAAATATGTTATACTTATACACAGACAATATGTTAGGAGAAAAAAAATGGCATTTGACGGAATCGTGACCCGTGCCATAGTGCGGGAGCTGAACGAAAAAATATATATGGGAAAGATTGAAAAGGTTTATCAGCCGGAGTCTGACGAGCTGGTCTTTAACATACACACTAAAACAGGTAACTGCAGGCTCTTTGCCTCTGCAGGCTCTGCCCACGCAAGAGTGCATTTTATCGAAGAAAACCCGGTGAATCCTCCGGCCCCTCTTGCCTTCTGCATGCTTCTGAGAAAGCACCTTCAGGGTGGCAGAATCATAGGTATCGAGCAAAAAGGGTCTGAAAGAATTATTGAAATATCTGTGGAGACCCTCAACGAGCTGGGCTTTACCGTGTCAAAGAAACTTATCTTTGAAATTATGGGTAAACACAGCAACATCATACTCACAGATATTTCAACGGGCAAAATTATTGACTCCATTAAAAGAGTGTCCTTTGATGTAAACAGAGTACGCCAGATTCTTCCGGGCATGATTTATCAGTATCCCCCGGAGCAGGATAAAATTCCTTTCGGTCAGGTCACCGGCCAGCAGCTGGATGCCCTGCCGGCCGACGGCAAAACAATATTGAGAAGTGTGGGGGGAATCTCCCCTGCCTTTGCCGAGGAACTTGCAGGTCATGTGTCGGACCGCAGTACGTATTTCTTTGGAGTAAAAAATGAAATAGAGGGCGGCATCCTGGGCAAAGCCTTTGTTTATCTTGATGAAAAGGATAATCCGGTGGACTTCTATCCGGTGCCTCTTAAGGATCTTGAAGAAAGCTGCAGAACGGCAGAATTCGACAGCCTCAGCAAGGCTCTGGAGTTCTATTTCGGTAAAAAGGAATCCTCCAATCAGGGGCGTCAGAAATCCCATGACCTTATAAAGTCGGTGGGTGCTGCTCTTGATAAGATGTACCTTAAAAAGAAGCGCCTTTCCGAGGACATTCTCAAGGCGGAAAATTCTGAAGATCTCCGGCTTTACGGGGAGCTTCTAACCGCAAACATTCATCTTGTAAAACCGGGGATGAAATCTGTCGATGTTGTTAATTACTACGATGGTTCAACTGTAACAATTCCTCTTGATGTAAAGCAGTCACCGGCCAAAAACGCCCAGCATTACTTTAAAAAATACGGTAAGGCCAAAACCGCAGTCAAGGAAAAGCAGATTCAGCTTGAGGAAAACGAAAACGAAATCAGGTATCTTGAGTCGGTGCTTTCTTTCCTGGAGAACACTGATGATGTAAACGAAATAGAATCTATAAGAAACGAGCTTGTGGAAACCGGTTATGTGCGCCGGCGCAGACAGCAGGGAGGCTTCAAAGAGAAAAAATATAAGCCGGCCCCTCACCGCTACACCCTTTCCAACGGCATGACCGTCCTGGTGGGCAGGAACAACAAGGAAAACGATTATCTTACTCTTAAGATGGCATCAAACCGGGACCTGTGGCTTCATACCAAGGACATTCCCGGCTCCCATGTTATCGTCCAGAGCGGGGGACAGGAACTGGACGAAAAGGCCATATTCCAGGCGGCGGCCATTGCCGCATATCACAGCAAGGCCCGTACTTCCGAAAATGTTCCCGTAGACTACGTGCCTGTCAAATATGTTAAAAAACCTGCCGGAGCTAAACCGGGCATGGTTATCTTTACAAACAACAGGACGGTCTGGGTAAATCCGGCGCTGCCTGAAGATGACAAAAAAACGACCGTACTCTGAGCGGTCGTTTTTGGTTATAGGATTATGTAATATCTTACTCGCGCCTGATTGCCTCAAGAGCAGGTATCTTCACAGCCTTGTTGGCGGGATAGTAACCTGAAACCAGCCCGACAAAAATCGAGAAAACTATGGCGAAGAGCATCAGCCCCGGCGAAATTGCCGAAATTCTGGTTACTCCTTCACCTCCCACAAGAGACTGGAGGAGAATTTCCCCCGTGATGCCGCCTCCTCCCAAGGCTCCCATAGCAAAAAGATTTATCACCATGGAAATAATAAAGCTGAATATGAGCCCCGCAACGCCTCCCATGAGTCCGATGGCGCCGGCCTCCATAAGGAACAGCATCCTTATGTCACGGAGGTAGCATCCCAGAGCCTTCATAATTCCTATTTCACGGGTTCTTTCAGAAATGGACATTATCATTGTATTGGTTATACCTATTGCCGCAACAAAGAGAGAAATTGCCCCGAGACCGCCCAGCATCAGCTGAACCTGCCTTGCGTTTTTCTCCATGCTTTCCCTCATGCTCTGCATGGAATATGTATAATATCCCATAGCCTTTATGCTGTTTTCTATCTCTGCCACCTGACTTATGTCTGCTGCTTTGACGTTTACCGTGGAATAGCTGAGTATCACGTTCTCATTTCCCGTCGCCTTTGCAATCAGGTCCTTTACGGCATCAATGCTCATTATTATACCGTCGGAGGTTTCCCAGCCCTTACCCTGATCCTCCTTCAGAGTCCCGACGATATTTATTGTCTTTTTGTAAGGTGTCTGGCCATCTTCTCCCCCACTGGCCTCAAGGGTCACGGGAGTTTTAAGAATATCAAAGAAAGGATCCGGAAGGTCTCCTGTCATATTTCCGTTTTCATCATAGGCTGACCATCTGTCAACCATATTTCTTCCTTCAGGCATCAGTGAATCAGTAAAATTATAAGCAAGGTACTGACCGCCTACAGCTTCGTCCATGTTTGAAGAAGGAAATTTTCCATCTGTCAGTTCGAAGCCCATGTCTTCCATTGCACTGATGTCTACACCCACAACAGTTGCCCAGTCACAGCTGTACCTGTCGTTTATCCCTGCTTTTAGACTTATGGAAAGCTGATCCGGCGAAACCTTCGGCAGAACAGCGGCCACTCCGTCCATTTCAGAGAAGGATTTCACGGCTGCGTCGTCAAGTTTGGCTGCAGTCCCGTTTTCGGACATTCCCTGTGAAACCTCTATTATAGAAAGGTCACCCATTTCGGACATCATCTGATCCTGGGATTCTTTCATTCCGGCACCTATTGATACCATTACAACTATAGATGTACAGCCGATAAACACGCCTAAAACCGTGAGAAAAGTTCTTCCCTTACGCCGTTTCAGGTTATCGATGCACATTCTGCCTATATCCGAAAGCCTCATTTTTTGTCCTCCACGGCAGGAGCTCCATCGGTCTTTCCTGAGATGTCTTCATCGTCATCCCAGTTATCCCACATTTCGGCTTCCTTTCTGGCTGCTGCGGCTTTTTTCTTCTTTTTGATTATGAGAAGTGCTGCAATGAGGGCTAAAACTGCAATTCCAATTATAATGGGCCATTTGACTCCGCCGCCTTCATCTTCTTCCGGCATAGGTTCATCCATTCCGGGGTCTATTGGTTCCATTTCCTCCACATTCATCACTACAGGAAAAACTCTGGTCTTGACTGTTCCGTTTCCGTCCTCATATGTAACTTTGATGGTAAACCGGGTTTCACCGGGTTCTGATGGTGTAACTGCAAAAGCGATGGTTCCGCTTTTTCCTGCTTCAAGATTTCCTATGTTCTGAACCGGTGCTGCAGTGTCAACATCCCCTTCTATGGATGCTTCAACATTGGAGATTTCCCCTTTGCTCTTATTTACGTAGTTAAGGCTCAGGCTTGTCTCTTCTCCCGCATAAACAACCACCGGTACCGTCGGTTTGGTAATCTCAAACTTATCCGGCTGATATACAGGGATGCTGACCTTAAGATCTGATGTCACAGATGAACGTTTCTGATGATCCACATATTCGTATTTAAAGGATGCGGTCACAGGCTGAACGCCGTTGGTCAGTGTGTTCAGCGCCTTCATAGGCACGTGGATCTGCTTTGTCTTTCCCGGCTTAATCTTGTCAAAATAGAAGGTATTTGTAGAACCGTTTATTGCAAAGCCTTCTCCTCCGTCAATGGTGACTACAAGGTTTTCTACTGAAAGCTTGCGGTTGGTATTCATAAATTTAATGTTCAGTCCGAAAGCAGAGCCTGCGGCAACGGACTCGCCGCCGTAGTCAAAGCCTGTAATAATAATATTGGGAACCGGACTGTCGACAGTTGCATCTTCCTGGCTTTCATCATCGGTCTTTTTTACTTTGGCCGGTATGATAATTTTACCCTCGCTGCTGCCTGAAACAGTGCTGACTCTGTTAAAATAGTCGAAGGTCAGCGTCGCATCCAGGCTTTGATTGGCACCTGTAATGGTACCGAGTGCCCGTACTCTTACATCAACACTTTCAGTCTTTCCCGGGGCTATATTTTTAAGCTGCATCATTGAGCTGGAGCCCGGCAGCATAAGGCTGTCTGAGGGCGTAAACTGAATCACCGGCGACTGCATGGTGGTGCTTCCTATGTTCTTCACGTAAACTGTTACAGTTATTTCCTGGTTAGCTTTGATTGAGGATGCAAGTTCACTTCTGCTGATTATGGCTTTTGGTGCCGGCAGCGGGTCAGGAGTCGACGGTTCAGTGGGTTCATAGGTCGGTTCCTCGTATTCCTTACATTCGGTAATAG
>CAKMLH010000088.1 GCA_927797855.1 uncultured Clostridia bacterium
CTTTGGCCACTCGGGAATCCCTCGATATTATTAAACTGGAGCTGGTGGAGGGAATTAACATCCGCTGCGCGTCTGCCGTTCTGCGCCTCCCCATTCGGTCGGCTTGAACCTCTCGCTATTCAAAGGTTCACAGAACCTTTTCATAACGCTCGAGCCCTTTCGGGTTCGATTCCCTTCACAAACTATTAAACTGGAGCTGGTGGAGGGAATCGAACCCCCAACCTGCTGATTACAAATCAGCTGCTCTACCGTTGAGCCACACCAGCATATCTAGCTTTTAATGAAAAAAGTTGGCGACCTGGAACGGGCTCGAACCGTCGACCTCCAGCGTGACAGGCTGGCATTCTAACCAACTGAACTACCAGGCCATCCTTCTGGTATATGGTGGGAGTTACAGGGCTCGAACCTGTGACCCTCTGCTTGTAAGGCAGATGCTCTCCCAGCTGAGCTAAACTCCCAGGGTGTCATTTATCTGCTCGACACAGTTATTAAATATACATTATTTATTCCGTTTTGTCAAGAGATATTTTAACTTTTTAAAACTTTTTTCGGCTCTGTTCAGGTGCCTGTCCGCACCCTTTTCACACGAGCCGGAATCTATATTAGCACAAGAGGCAATATGTGTCAATGGGATTTCTCCAATTTTTAATATTTAGTTTTTAACAAATTCTGTATGCACATCTGTGAGCATTCCTTTTCCTCCCGTAAGGTTGGTAACTGCCTCTTTTACCGTTTCCATCTTTTCCGGAGGTGTGCACAAGGTCAGCTTTACCCTTTCTGCATATTCAGTTCCTTTTATGGTAAACATGCCGGCGGATACCATATTCTGCAGTTTGGAAAGATATGTATAATCCACCTCGTATGTCAGAATGCACATTTCCTCCACATCGCAGATTCCCGCCGCTTCAAGGCCAAGTTTGGCGCTGCTTGTATAGGCGCGCACAAGACCTCCCGTTCCCAGCTTTATCCCTCCGAAATATCTGGTGACTACAATTACCACGTTGGTTATTCCCTCGCTGACAAGAAGCTGAACTATAGGTGCGCCGGAGGTTCCCTGGGGTTCACCGTCGTCAGAGGCCCACTGTATCTGGAACTTGTCCCCCAATACCATGGCCGGCACGTTATGTGTGGCATCCTTATGCTTTTTCTTTATTGAGGCGATAAAGGCATCTGCCTCTTCCCTCGTCTCTGCCGGACTGACATAGGCGATAAACCGGGATCTTTCGATAATCTGTTCCGCCTGTCCCTGTCCACGTACTGTGCTATATAATTTCATATTCCTTTAACCTCTGATAATCAGCAGATTTCAGTTCAACATCAAACCATGTGCCGCTGTCTTTGTATTCCATTTCAAAAACTCCGGCCTTTTCACAAATATAAGAGGATATGTCCCCCCTTGAGTATGGCACCAGAAGTTTTGCTCTGACCAGATCCTTAAATATCTTGCTTTTTATCAGATCAACAAGTTCATCTATATTCCTGCCGTATTTTGCCGATATATAAATATTGTCTTCTCCGGCTACCGGCAGTACAGAGGAAGGGTCCTCCACCAGATCGATTTTATTGAATACCATTATTTTCTCCTTGTCACCTGCTCCGATTTCTTCCAGAACCTTATTGGTAACCTCAATGTGAAAATCATGGTTTTCATATGAAGAATCAACAACGTGAAGCAGAAGGTCGGCATAGGCCACCTCCTCCAGGGTCGCTTTAAATGAATCAACCAGCGAATGAGGCAGCTTGCTTACGAAACCCACCGTATCCACCAGTATAAACTGATGATTGGTATCCAGAGTCACACTGCGCTGCTGAGTATCCAGAGTGGCGAAGAGCATGTTCTTCTCAAATACCGCCTTGTCTTCCTTTTCAGTCATGGACAGAAGTCTGTTCATAAGGGCAGACTTTCCCGAGTTGGTGTAGCCCACCAGCGCCACAACTGGGATTTCGCTCTTCTCCCGTCTGGCTCTCTGCACTCCCCTTGTATTCTTTATCTGGGCAAGCTCCGACTTTATATCGTACATTCTCTTTTCAATGTGCCGCCTGTCTGTCTCCAGCTTTTTTTCTCCCGGTCCTCTCGTACCTATTCCTCCCCCAAGGCGTGAGAGAGATTTGCCGAAGCCCGTAAGTCTGGGCATACGGTACTGAAGCTGGGCAAGCTCAACCTGCAGTTTGCCTTCTTTGGACGATGCTCTTGATGCGAAAATATCGAGGATCAGTATGGTTCTGTCTATTACCCGAACCCCCGCCGCATCTTCAAGGTTTCTGAGCTGCATTCCCGTAAGCTCGTCATTAAAGATTACAGTGTCTGCCTCCATGTTTTTAACCATTTCAGCAAGTTCCTCAACCTTTCCTTTTCCGATTAACGTGGCGGTGTTGGGCTTTTCAAGATTCTGCACCATACTTCCCAGAACTTCCGCTCCCGCTGCTTCTGCAAGTCCTTTCAGCTCCTCCATGGAATAGGAAATATCTTCGTCCCTCTGCAGGCCAACCAGAATAGCTCTGTACTGTTCTTCTCTTATAACTTCATTGTTCTCATTAAATCTTAACATGGGAAATATTATATCACACCTCGCTGTGTATTGCCATTTAAATTATTCCGCCCAAATTATTCCGCTGAGTCAATTGCATCCAGAATGCTCTCTTTGGGCACCTCAACATAATTTCCAGGAACATCTCCTACAATTATGGCTTCAGCCAGAAGAAATCTTCTGTTTATTTCAGAGACCTTATCCGTAAAAGGAGCCAGTATGCGCACCTGGCTGTTTATGGTACAGTAAACGCAGTAGCGGGTCTGATTTATACCCTGGGTCTCAAACTCCGTCTCATACTGGAATCTGGTCAGACTGAGAGGCTGAACCTTCACCTTGACGGTAAAGGGAAGCTGGGAAAGGATTTTGCTTCCCGTTATGACGCCCAGATTTACCTTTACAGCCTGGGTATCATCCAGATTGTATGTGTCGTTGACTTCTGTCATAAACTCGAGGACAAGCTTGTTTATAAGCCTTGAATCGGGTTCCAGATATTTAATATTGCCGTTCTCGTCTCTCTCAACATGTATCAGGGGACCGTCGAGTTCAGAGCTGTATATGCCCTCCTTAAGGCTTGCATTGATTTTCATGGCCACAAAATTGACGGCAATTGACTCCGATGCCCCTGCTATGCTTTCTCCGTATGCATCTTTAAACAGCATCAGAACACCTGCAGCCACAAGTATCAGTCCAAGAAATATACTAACCACTCTGCCCATAGAAATACCCCCTATTGCAGTATATGCCGCAGCAGGGGGCAGGGTGTTACCTGGATATAGCTTTGTCTGCCGTTTCCTTCAGATACGGGTTCAGTATTTTAATATATGTTCCTTTCATTCCCAGGGATTTTGTCTCGATGAGCCTTGCGCTCTCCATCTTGCGGAGAGCATTGACAACCACCGAGTTGGTCAGGCCGTACTGTGCGGCAACCTTGCTGGTTACAATCAGTCCTTCTGATTCCGATAGCTGACCCATTATCCTTCCGAGAGCATCCTTTTCGGAGAAGGAAAGGGTCTCAAGAGCCATGTCAACAGCCAGCCTCAGGCTTCTCTCCTTGGCATGCTCCAGCTGTATGTTCCTGCGTATCTCAAGGCCTACTACCGTAGCTCCATACTCACACAGTGCAATTTCCTCGTCGTCATAGCAGTCATTATACCTTGCCAGAAGCAGAGTTCCAAGTCTCTCTCCTCCGCATATAATGGGTATTATGGCATGGTACTTGTCTTTCATGCTGTAGTTCTCACCCAATACGGGAATCAGGCTGTCACCGACAAGATTGGCCATGGTCTCATTTATCTCCAGAAATCCTGCATTATCTTCTTCGGAGACTTTTTCAAAACCCAGTTCGTCCTCAAAAGTGGATGTGTCAAGAGCATCCGTATAGGCCACTCCCAGGACTCTGCCCTGGGCATCAAGAACATAAACGTTTGCGTTGATTATTTCACTCAGTATCAGGCTTAAATCCTGATAGGAAAGACTCCCTGTGGTGCTCTCGCTGAGAACCCAGTTAAGCCGTCTTATTTTATTTAAAAATTCTTTCCCCATACTTTTCTCAGCCTTCCTCCCGGATTACCGTATCAAGAAGTTTTAACTTCACCTACAGAATAAATCTGTCAAGATCCTCTTCGTGAACCGTATCACTGAACTTTTCTTTTACATATTCCCTGTCTATTACCACTTTCTCTGTTTCCATATCAGGAATATTAAAGGAAATGTCCTCGAGAAGCTTTTCCAGCACGGTATGAAGTCTTCTTGCTCCGATATTTTCCGTCTGCTCATTCATAAGGTAAGATATTGTTGCAATCTGATCGATAGCATCATCGGTAAATTCAACCTCAATGCCTTCTGTTTCGAGAAGAGCTTTATGCTGCTTGATAAGAGCGTTTTCTGGCTTTGTGAGTATCGCAACGAAGTCTTCCTTTGAAAGGGTATCAAGAGTTACTCTGATAGGGAATCGTCCCTGAAGCTCCGGAATAAGATCTGTAGGCTTGGAAGTATGGAAAGCTCCCGCACCTATAAACAGAATGTGGTCTGTCTTGACAGGTCCGTACTTGGTGTTTATTACGCTTCCCTCCACTATAGGAAGTATATCACGCTGAACGCCTTCTCTGGACACATCCGCACCCGAAGTCATCCTTGAGCCTGAAGCAATCTTATCTATTTCATCGATAAAAATTATTCCGTTCTGCTCGGCATTTTCAATGGCCTCATCGGACACCTGATCCATATCCAGAAGTTTCTGCGCCTCCTGTTCTCTCAGGATCTTACGGGCCTCTTTTACCTTGCAGTTTTTCTTCTTGGTCTTTTCGGGCATCATGTCGCCGAAAATATTGCCTATAGCAATGCTCATGCCCTCATTGCTCATATCAAGCTGATTGCCCTTAGGTGCTGCAGTAACTTCAATCTCAATGTACTGCTCCTCCAGCAGTCCCTGTCTGAGCTGGTCTCTTACCTGCTCTCTTGCCATCTCGATATCCATATCTTCCTTTGTAGGTTCGGCATCTTTTGCCGCCTGGCTGTCAAGATACTGCTGCTTCTGGCTTGTGTATCCGCCGCTGTTCATTATGAAGTCGAAAGGGCTCTTGGCTGCACCGGGCTTTTTCTTGTTCTTTCCCGGGATAATGGCCTCAACGATTTTTTCTTCCACAATTTTATCTGCTACTGAATATTTTTCTTCCAGTTTGCTCTTCTTGGTAATTCTCATGGATGCTTCCACCAGGTCTCTTACCATGGAATCAACATCTCGTCCTACATATCCCACCTCGGTAAACTTTGTTGCCTCTACCTTTACAAAAGGCGCGTCCATGAGCTTTGCAAGTCTCCTTGCGATTTCCGTTTTACCGCAGCCGGTAGGTCCTATCATAAGGATATTCTTAGGTGTAATTTCTTCCCTCATCTCGTCGGACAGAAGGCTTCTTCTGTATCTGTTTCTCAGTGCAAGAGCCACGGATTTCTTGGCCTCGTCCTGTCCGATTATATATTTATCAAGCTCCGCAACTATTTCCTTGGGAGTCATACTGTATAATTTGCTTGCCATTTCAAATACCTCCCTCTTAAAGTTTCTCAACGGAAATGTTATCGTTGGTGTATACACAGATTGAGCTTGCGATTCTGAGAGCTTCCCTCACAATCTCCTCTGCAGTCATGTCTGTATGATTAAAAAGTCCGTTGGCAGCAGCGTAGGCATAGTTTCCGCCTGAACCGATGGCTACAAAATCCTGATCCGGTACGATGACTTCACCGTTTCCCGAAATAACCAGCATATCGTCTCTGTCGGCTACTATCATGAGCGCATCGAGGCTTCTCATACCTTTGTCGGACCGCCATATCTGTGCCAGATCCACGGCCGCTCTTTTAAGATTTCCTGAATGTTCCTCAAGTTTCTCTTCAAATTTTTCTGTCAGGGCAAAAGCATCGGCTACAGATCCTGCAAAGCCTGTAAGTACTGTATTTTTATAAATTTTCTTTACTTTTTTTGCTCCGTTTTTCATTATAGCTGTTTCGCCCATGGTAACTTGTCCGTCTCCGCCGATGCAGACATCGTCAGGTCCACGTCTTACAGCGCATATCGTGGTTGCATGAAACTCTACCATATAAAAATACCTCCATTTTATTCTCTATATCCACATTTATCATTTGAACATACATATTTTGTGTTCTTTGTGTGTTTTTC
>CAKMLH010000089.1 GCA_927797855.1 uncultured Clostridia bacterium
GGGATACAAGGTGGCGATTCTGGACGCAGATGTTACAGGACCGTCCATCCCGCAGGCTTTTGGAATAAAAGAAAAGGCAACGGGCACTGACGAAATGATTTTTCCTGTTGAGTCCAAGACGGGAATCACAGTTATGTCAGTAAACGCTTTGCTGGCGGACACCACCGACCCGGTTGTATGGAGAGGACCAGTGCTCAGCGGAGTCATCGAGCAGTTCTGGAACAATGTGGTATGGGGCGATATCGACGTGATGTTTGTGGATATGCCTCCGGGAACAGGTGATGTGGCTCTGACCGTATTCCAGTCACTTCCTCTTGACGGCATCGTAATCGTAACATCGCCCCAGGAGCTTGTTTCAATGATTGTGGAAAAGGCAGTGAAGATGGCGCAGATGATGAACGTGCCTGTAATCGGCATTGTGGAAAACATGTCTTATTTCGTATGCCCTGACTGCGGCAGCAGACACAGAATCTTCGGGGAAAGCCATCTGGATAAGATTGCAGATAAATACCATATCGGCAGCATGGCAGAAATCCCTATGAACACCAGGATTGCGGCGGCCTGCGACAAGGGAACCATTGAGCTCTTTGACGGAGACTGGCTGGACGGTATGGTGGAAGCCTGCCTTGCAGCTGACAACCCTGATAAGCATGACGGAATGCCTCAGCCACCTGAGGGCTGCACCGGAAGCTGCGAAAGCTGCAGCGTTGATGGCTGCGGAAGCAGAAAATAAAACCTAAACTTCACATAAAGCACACACACAGTGTGCTTTTTTTGATTAAAATATCTCTTAGTGATAAAGAGTATAGAAAGATCAAAGAAAGAGCGAAGAAAGATAAAGGACGTGGCTGAGAATGTTTGGATATGTACTTGTAAACAAGCCTGAACTTAAAATAAAAGATTTTGAAAAATACCGCAGCTATTACTGCGGCCTCTGCCATGCTCTCGGCGAAAGACACGGCACAGCAGGCCGGCTTACCCTCAACTATGACATGACTTTCCTCATAATGATACTTACTGATCTCTATGAGACGGAGGAAAGTGTAACCTACAGCAGATGTGTCGTTCACCCTGCCAAAAAGCACTGCGCAAGACGGAGCCCTGTGACAGATTACTGCGCCGACATGTGCGTCCTTCTGGCCTATTACAAATGCAAGGACGACTGGGATGACGAGAAAAAACTGAAGGCCAGGATGGCCATGAACAGCCTGAAGAAAAAGGCTCTAAAGGTAGCTGAGAAATATCCGGAAAAAGCTGCCGCCATAGCCAAAAAGATGAACATGCTTTCCATAGTGGAAAGTGCCGAAAACCTTCCTATCGACAAGGTGGCCAAGGTCTTCGGAGAGATTATGGCGGAAGTTTTCTGCTATAGGGATGATATGTGGAAAAACGACCTGTATAAGGTGGGTTTTTACCTGGGAAAATACATCTATCTGCTGGACGCCTACGAGGATGTGGAGCTGGATATTAAAACAGGAGATTACAACCCTTTCAAGGAGCTGTACAAAGACAGCACTCCGGAGGAATTCAATGAACGGGTGCTCAACCTGCTCCTGCTTATGATAGGCGAATGCACTGACGCCTTTGAGAGACTTCCCCTTGTGGAAAATGTGGAGATTTTGAGAAACATACTGTATTCCGGCGTGTGGGTGCGCTTCGGAAAGGCAAAGACCGCCAGAATAGAAGATAAGGAGAAAACCGATGGATCCATATAAGGTTCTTGGAGTCAGCTATAATGCATCTGAGGATGAAATTAAGAAAGCATACCGCAGTCTCAGCAGAAAGTACCATCCCGATGCAAATGTAGGCAAACCGAATCAGAAAGAATACGAAGAAAAATTCAAAGAAGTGCAGCAGGCCTACAATATGATTATGGATCAGAAGCAGGGCAAAGGGCAGGCCCAGCAGGCCGGAGGAGAGGACTTCTGGGGCTTCGGCGGCCAGGGCTTCGGCGGCCAGGGCTTCGGCGGCCAGGGCTTCGGCGGCCAGCAGCAGAGCGAGACCAGGGACAGTCAGTACCTGCGTTCTGCTGCAAACTATATTCAGAACGGATATTACCGGGAAGGCCTCAACGTTCTGGAGCAGGTTCAGGACAGAAACGGTCAGTGGTATTATTACAGCGCCATTGCCAACTATAAGACGGGAAACAACGCCATAGCCCTTGACCATGCCCGCACAGCCTGTGCACTGGAACCCAACAACTTTTATTATGCAAACCTTTTAAATCAGCTTCAGGGCGGAGAAACAAGATATCAGCAGAGAAGCTCACAGTACGGAGGAAATCCGTCCATGTCAGCAAACAGCTACTGCGGTCAGATCTGCGGAACATGTCTGGTGGCAAATCTCTGCTGCGGAGGCGGATATTTTGGTCTGCCTATGATATGCTGCGTATAGCCCGGTTCAGACCGGTTCGGACATGTTCAGACCGGTTCAATCACGCAGCTGCAGCCGACTTTCTTAACAGTGATTTAGCGGCTCCGGGCCCTTTTCTCATTGACGAATAAGGTCGAAAAGACTATAATTTTCAGTGAAAGAAGGAAATCGGAGGGCTTTTGGTGTGTGTAAAGGTAAGGACAAGTGGAAACTGATTATTGTAATATTAGCCGCTGCTGCAGCAATTGCTGCCATAGTCGGCTATTTTGCTGTGCCGGAGGCTGCTGTTATGGTCGCTCCTCTGTGCGCAATACTGCTGCTGCTTATTATCAGTGAAAACCGTAAAAATCTGGCGGCAAAGGATACGGAGATATTATACAGGGAGGAGCTTTTCGGTCTGCTTTTAAAAAATTTAGACGATGCTTTCCTGATGATCAATGCAGACGATTACAGCCCTGTATATGTGAGTCACAATGTGAAACGACTTCTGGGAATAGACGACAGAAAGATGCGCTTCGATATACGGCTGTTAGATGAACTTGCAGCAGGCCCGGACACCGTGCGGATTCTCGAAAAGCTCCCTGAAATAGGTCTCGGAGAACACAAACAGTATGAAAGAGAATACATACACGCAAAGACAGGTGAATACCGCTGGTTTCTTGTAACCATATATCATGCGAAACTCAACGGTGAGGAAAAATATGTAGCAGTTCTTTCCGACAGAACCAAGGAAAAGAATATGAACCAGACTCTGAAAAACGCTCTGGATGTGGCCAGAAGCGCAAATCAGGCAAAGAGCAATTTCCTTGCCAACATGTCCCACGACATACGCACACCTATGAATGCTATAATGGGTTTTTCCGCACTTCTTCAGAAATATGGGGATAATCCGGATAAAGTCAGGGAATACACCGGCAAGATTATATCATCAGGTGAACACCTTCTCAGTCTCATAAATGATGTGCTGGATATGAGCAAAATAGAAAGCGGCAGGACATCTCTGCATCTGGCGGAATTCAGCCTTGGGGAGCTTTTTGAAGGAGTATATTCCATAATTATACCGCAGATAAGAACCAAGAAGCTGTGCTTTGAAATGAGAAGCATGGGGGTTCTCCCTGAATGTCTTATAGGTGATAAGCAGAGACTGATTCAGATTCTTCTGAACCTTCTTTCCAACGCAGTGAAGTACACTCCGGAGGGAGGAACGGTTATTCTGACTGTTGAAGGCAAAAAAATAGAAAGCCGCGGAATGGCGCATATCTGTTTCAGGGTTTCGGATAACGGCTACGGAATAAGTGAAGACTTCCTGAGCAAGGTTTTTGAGCCTTTTGCCAGAGAAACCGATGAAAGAATAAAAGGAATTCAGGGAACAGGTCTCGGACTTCCTATTACAAAGAATATTGTGGAGCTAATGGGAGGAACCATTTCCGTAAAAAGCGCTCCTGATAAAGGAAGCACATTTACAGTTGATCTTGAGCTTCAGACTGCCGAAGAGCGGCCGGGCAGAGAGTTCTGGAAGAAACACGGTATTAAGCGCCTGCTCATTGCCGACGACCAGGAAGAAGTGTGCGTCAATGTCCGTGATATTATGTCCGAAACGGGAGTGGAGGTAGACTGCGCAGTTGGAGGCAGCGAAGCTGTCAGAATGGCTGAGGCCGCAGCAGAAATACATGAAGATTATCACGTGATTATTCTCGACTGGAAAATGTCGGATTTAGATGGAATAGAAGCCGCCCGGCAGATAAGAGAAAAGGTGGGTACGGAAGTTCCTATAATGATTCTTGCCGCCTACGACTTTGAGGATATTAAAGATGAAGCAGAAAAAGCCGGCATAAGCGGTTTTATGCCGAAGCCGTTTTTCATTTCCAATCTCCGCCGGATTGTGGAGGAGCATCACAGGAAAAAGAATAAAATGCCTGACCCGGGAAGCCTGCAGGTTCAGCATGGTGACAGGTGCGGCGTATTTGAAGGGATGCATGTACTTGCAGCAGAGGACAATGAATCTAATGCTGAAATCATTACAGAACTTCTCAAGACGGAGGGAATAACCTGCGATATTGCTGAGAACGGCAAGGAGGCCGTGGAACGTTTCACAAAGGCAGAGCCGGGATACTATGATATGATTTTCATGGATATTCAGATGCCGGTAATGGATGGCTATGAGGCTACCCGCTGCATCAGAGAAAGCGGTCATCCTGACGCAAAGACCGTCCCCATTGTTGCCATGACAGCCTACGCTTTTGAAGAGGATGTCAGGAGAGCCCTGGAGGCAGGCATGAATGCTCATACGGCAAAGCCTGTGAATATGGAAAAGCTTAAGGAGCTTATGCTGAGGCTTACGGGAAAAGAATAGATAAAGAAAACTTAAAGCAGAGCTGGGAGAATCCGGACTCTGCTTTTCTTGACAATATACTCCATTTCGGGGTAAAATATAAAATACGCATCATTATTGAAAAGAGGAAAAATCAATGGAGAGAACAGACGGAAGACAGCATTATCAGCTGCGCCCGGTAAAAATAACAAATGATTTCTTAATCAGTCCCCACGGCTCGGTGCTTATTGAAATGGGCAACACCAAGGTAATCTGTACCGCCTGTGTGGAAAACACCACGGCACGCCATCTGACGGGCACGGGAAAGGGCTGGGTAACGGCGGAATATTCCATGATTCCCGGCTCAACAGCAACAAGAAAGAAGAGAGACAGAAACGGCAAAACCGATGGCCGCAGCGTGGAAATACAGAGACTTATAGGAAGATCCCTGCGCTCTGTTGTGGACATGGACAAGCTTGGAGAGCGCACCATATGGATTGACTGCGACGTGATTCAGGCCGACGGCGGAACAAGAACCGCTTCAATTACAGGTGCTTTTGTTGCCATGGTTGAAGCAATGAAGAAGCTTAAAGAGGATGGGGAGATCGACGAAATTCCTGTAACAGGCTGTGTTTCAGCTGTAAGTGTAGGAGTGGTAGAAGACCAGCCGCTGGTGGATCTCTGCTATGAAGAGGATTCCCGTGCCATGGTTGATATGAATGTAGTAATGACCGATAAGGGAGAATTCATAGAAATTCAGGGCACCGGAGAGGACAGACCTTTTACTCCTGCAGAACTCAACGAGCTTCTTGCACTGGCAGCGGAAGGCTGCAGACAGCTGCACGAAATACAGAAGGAGACCATAAATGGATAAAATAATAGTGGCGGCATCACGCAACAGACATAAAATAGAAGAAATAGAAGCCATTACACGAAAATTCGGAATGAGAATAATATCACGTGACGAAGCAGGAATTCCGCCCGTTGAAATAGTTGAGGACGGAGAAACTTTTGAAGAAAACTCTCTCAAAAAGGCAAAAGAAATAATGAAACTCTGCGGCAAAATCACCCTGGCAGATGATTCCGGCCTCATGGTGGATTATCTGGGAGGTGCCCCGGGAGTATATTCTGCAAGATTTGCAGGGGAAGAGGGAAACGATGATGCAAATAACCGAAAACTTCTTACACTTCTTGAAGATGTGCCGTCAGATGAAAGAACAGCCAGATTTGTGTCCGTCATAACCATGGTCTATCCCGACGGAACCACCCTCGTAGCCAGAGGAGAATGTCCGGGAAGGATTATTACAGCTCCTGCAGGTGAAGGAGGCTTCGGCTATGACCCTCTCTTCGTACCTGAAGGGTATGATAAGACCTTCGCGCAGCTTTCATCGGAAGAAAAAAACGCCATCAGTCACAGGGCCAATGCTCTGGCCAGGCTGGAGGAGCTTTTAAAAGAAAGGGAATAGATGAGTAAAGAAAGATTTAAGAAAATGGT
>CAKMLH010000090.1 GCA_927797855.1 uncultured Clostridia bacterium
CCCGTCGCATCTGCAAAACGGTCGAAAAGAGTCTTATTGACAATGGTGACTTCCGTTGATTTGGCCATGGGCAGAATAAGCTGCCTGCCGTCAATAATACCTTCGGAAAGGAAGTTTTCATTGTGTTTTCCAAGCTCTTCGTCGGTGAAATAATCCCGGTAGTCCACCAGAATGTCATCATCGGGAAGGGCCAGAACTGTCTTCGGATATGAGCAGAAAATGTCAGGAAGCTCCGAGGAGCCCGGCTCTCCGTTGGCAGCAGCCAGTATATGCTCGTGAATGGATTTATTATTGGAAACCATGGTTACTTCCACCTGGATGCCCTCTTCCTTGCCGACGGTGCTGTTAAACTCATCGATAAGGTCGTTAAGAGGTGAGTCGGTCTGAGCACCGTAAACGTGCCATATGGTAAGAGTCACCGGCTCGGAAGATGACTTTCCGCCTGAAGAGCAGCCCGTAAGAAAGCCTGCCCCGAGCACAACAGATGTAAATAAAAGTATGAAGCTTAAAACCGATACAGTGATTTTTTTCATTTTACCTGTCTCCTCGTATTTTATCTTTTTATTCTATCACGGTTTGATATGCGGAGCAACAAAAAAACTGACGGCAAAGTGACGGTTTTTAAGGCCTGATGCACGAAATCGGTGTTACAATAACTCCGTCCCTGCGCCTGTAAGCGAATGGAGCCTTGGCACAAAGCACCATCAGAAAAGACGGCGCCTTCATTCTGGACGTGTCAATTTTTTTTGCCAGGGAAAGCAGGCTTTCCGCACCGCTGTCAATTAAGGTATCTCCACCCAGCTTTATTTCAATAAGTCCGTAGGAACCGTTTCTCAAATGCAAAACAACGTCACACTCCAAGCCGCTTTTATCACGGAAATGATATATTTCTCCGTCAAGTAAATCCGCATATATGCGAAGATCCCTGACACAGAGGTTCTCAAACAGTAAGCCCATAGTATGAAGATCGTTTATCAGATCATTGGGACCTATACTGAGGGCTGCCGCTGCAATGGATGGATCCACAAAATATCGGGTTTCCGTTGTTCGTATTGCCGCTTTTGATCTGAGATTAGGGTTCCATGCAGGAGAATCCTCTATAACAAAGATTTTTTTCAGTGCATTTATATAAGAATAGAGTGTTGCGCTGTCAAAGGTATCGGTGTCATTTGCAAGGATATCCTGCCTGACTGTTTCCAGCGAGGCCTGGGATGCGATGTTTCTGGCGTATGATCTGAGCAGACGGCGAGTTCTGTCCTTGTCTCTGGATATTCCGTCAGCACGGCTTATGTCGTCGGAAACAACGGCATCGTAATAATCAATAGCCTGCTGCAGAGCGGCTTTCTCCTGTATGCCTATAGCCTTTGGCCATCCTCCGCGGCATATTTCAAAGGCTATTTCTTCAAGAGAATGGCTATCTGTCCCTTCGGGCTCCTTTCCTTCAAACAGTTCTTTCAGGGACACCTGTCCGGAGGATTCTCCGGATTCATAAAGACTCATGGGACGCATTTTCATCCTGACGATCCGGCCCGTACCGGTGTGGGAGGATGGATCAAGCCTGGCAGGCACTGAGGATCCGGTAAGAATAAACTGACCGAATTCATCACGCTGATCTACTTCGTAACGTACGGCATTCCATATATTGGGCGCAAGCTGCCATTCGTCAATAAGATGGGGAACTTCACCCTGCAGCAATGCGCCGGGATTCAGCTCTGCCATTTCTCTGTACTGCTTGGCCATGTCAGGGCGATCCATCTCTATTACACTGCCGGCAATATGCTTTGCCGTAGTAGTTTTGCCGCACCATTTAGGCCCCTCTATCAGAACAGCTCCTTTGGAGTTTAATCGGTCTGACAGAATTGTATCTGCAATTCTCGGTAAATATTTTCTCATTAGTTGTCACCTCACAATGTAATGATAACATTTTTCAAACATCAATTCAAGTATTTGGCGGTTTTTTGTTCAAGTATTTGGCAATATTTTATTCAAGAATGTGGCGATGTTTTATTCATGTATTTGGCAAATGCCCGTTTGGGCGTCAGATACTTACATATGGATATAATTTCGCAGTTTAACAAAAAAATTCACCCTCATCCTATCAATTCGGGGGTTTTTGACGGGGACAAGATTCGACAAAGGCTCTATAATGAACAAAAAGAAAGAAAAACAAAGAAAGACAGACGGAGAAGGCTGAGAGGAGAGCATCATGGGAGACAGACAGCAGACGGGCGGCATCACGGCAGCGGGAATAAGGGCGGCGATAATAGCAGCCCTGCTTATTGCTGCATACTTGTGCCGCATGCCGGGTCTTTCAGGCAGCTGCGTCTTCGACACCAGAATCCTGGGAATCATACGCAGCTTCATTTACATAGGACTGTTCATATGGTGGGCATTTTACATAAGAGACCGGATCCTTCAAGTGCAGGTACGCCGGTACATGACCGCCATCGCATCCCTGATGATATTCTGGTTCCTTGTGAGAACTGTCAAGTACAACTTTATCAATCAGGAACTTTACCCGGACCTGACACGTTTTCTCTGGTATCTCTATTATCTGCCCATGGTGTTCATACCGGTTCTGACGGTTTTCGTCGCCATGTCCCTGGGAAGACCTGAAAACTACCGGCTGCCCGGACAGGCGGCACTGCTGTACATACCGCCGGCTTTCCTGTTTCTCATGGTGATGACCAACGACCTTCACCAGAAGGTATTCAGATTTCCGGCAGGCTCCGGTATCCGGACCGATGGAGATTACGACTACGCAGCAGGATATTACCTCATAGTGGGGTGGATGCTGTTTTGCATCCTTTCAGCTATTTTAGTAATGTTTTTTAAATACAGACTGCCTGGGGGACGCAGACGGATAATGCTGCCGTGCATCCCCATACTGGTGCTCCTTGTCTATCTGGTTGTGTATAACACGCGGGTAGAGTGGCTGAGATTTGTTTTCGGCGACATGACGGCTGTAATTTGCCTCATGTATGTGGCGACCCTGGAAATCTGCATACGCTGCAGATTTATCCGTTCAAACAATCATTACCGCCAGCTCTTTGACGCATCGACGGCAGGTGCGCAGATTACCGATGAGGCGTATAAAGTAATATTAAAATCAGATAAGGCCAAGGCGTTAGACCGGGAAATACTCAGGCAGGCGGCAGACAAGCCGGTGATGCTTGAGGAAGGCATACGGCTCTGCTCGGCGCCTGTCCAAGGCGGATATATTTTCTGGCAGGAGGATATATCACGGCTTCAGGCTGTACTTAAGGAGCTGAGCAGCACCCGTGAGAAACTTCGCGGTTACGCGGCTCTCCTGGATGAGGAAAACAGGCAGAAACAGCGGCGCCGTGAGCTGGAAGAGCAAAGAAGACTCTACGAGGCAATGGAGGAAGCCACATCTCCTGCTATGGTCAGACTGGCAGAGCTTGTAGAAAGCCTCAGCCATGTCCGTGACATTGAAAGCGCAAAAAAGCTTCACGGCAGAATCGCTGTAGTGGGAGCCTATATAAAGCGCCGCAGCAACATGGTATTTCTTGCAGATAATACAGGCACTCTGCCTGCACGGGAGCTGATGCTATGCCTTAACGAGTCTCTGGCCAATCTGAGACTTCTGGGATGCACCTGCGCCCTGCAGTTTGACATTGACCAAACCATTAAAATCGAAACGGCCGGAAAGATGTATGATTTTTTCCAGGCTGCCGTGGAAATAGCATGGGACAATCTGCCGGGCATAAACGTAATAGCATCAAAGAAAGACACAGAGGCAGAAACATGGAACACCGCCGTCGGAAAGGCTTATGGCATAACCCTGATGCTTCAATGCGAAAAGGATATGTCTTCTATTGCAGATGATGAGAGATTTGACGCCTCTGAAATATATACAGAGCAGGACGAGGATGTGTGCTTCTTAGGTCTCACAGTCCGTGAAGGAGGCACAGTATGCTGAATATGAACATTTTCTCATTTAAACGAAAAATAGGCAGAGCCTCTGTCAAAGAGGGATTTGATAACCTGCCTTCCGCCATATGCTTTGCCGACCGCAGCGGCACGGTGGTTCTCTGCAACCGCCTCATGGACAGCCTGTGTCACCGGCTGACGGGAGCTGACCTGCAGCACATATCGGAGCTGAGAAATGCCCTTGAAAACCCTGCAGAAGGTGCGGAAACCGAAGACGGCAAGTCACATATCTACCGCTTTCACAGTGAGGGCGGCAAGGAAGATCAGCCCGGCGGAGAAGCCCCGGACACCTTCTGGCAGTTTACGGAGACACAGATAACCGACGCTGACGGCAGAGAGTATACCCAGATGCAGGCAATAGATGTGACACAGCTCCACCTGAAAACCATGGAGCTTAAGGAGGAAAACCGTCTGCTGGATGAAGCCAACATCAGGGCTATGAAACTCTACGAGGATATTGACAGGATAGTCCGGGAAAAAGAAACCCTGGCTATGAAAATGCGTGTTCACGACGACATGGGAATGTGCCTTCTTGCCACCAGAAATCTTCTGACAAAGGAATCGACTCTGGAAGAATATCTGCAAGGAGCCAGGCGATGGCAGAAAACTCTTGAAGAAATCCTTGCCGCAGACCGAACCACGGGTAAGGAAGGGATCAGTACAGTTGACCCGGCCCGGGCACTTGATGAGCTGCTTGAGGCCGCCGGTAAAATGGGTCTTGCCATAGAGGTGAAAGGGGCTCTGCCTGAATCGGAGCGAAAAGCCTATATGATGGTAGTGGCCATGCGTGAATGCACCACCAATGCCCTGCGCCACGCCGGCGCCTCTCAGATGACTGTGAATCTGACCCGCGCCGCAGGAAGTGACACTCTGACAATCACCAACGACGGCATACCACCGGAGGGAGAAATAATTGAAGGAGGCGGGCTTTCGGGCCTGCGCCGCAGCATAGAGAATATGGGCGGAACCATGAAAACAGAGGGCAGACCGCGGTTCAAGCTGACCGTAATACTGCCTGATACGGGAAGTGAGGAGGAAATCCTATGACAAACGTACTTTTAGTTGAAGACACCAAGATGGGAAGAGACTGCATCTCCGGCTACATAAAAACCAGCGGCCGCTACAATCTCGCAGCAGCCATCACCAGCGCCGGCATGGCGGAGATGACCTGCATGCACACCCCTGTAGACCTTATTCTAATGGACTACCGCACGGAAAACAACGAAGACGGCATATCGGCGGCAGCCTCAATCAAACGCCACATGCCGGGCATAAAGATAATTATAATAACCAGCATGACTTCCGCAGACCTTATAGAAAGAGCCCGTCAGGCCGGAGCCGACAGCTTCTGGTACAAGGAAACGGGAGACGATGATCTGCTGGCCGTAATGGACTGTACCATGGAGGGTCGGTCCGTTTACCCGGATACAACTCCTGTTATCAGAATCGGCAATGCCGCCTCCACGGAGGTTACTCCTATGCAGCTTGAGGTGCTTAAGCTCATGGTGGAGGGTCTCAGCAACCCTGACATAGCCGCAAAGCTTAAAATCAGCGTCAACGACGTCAAGTGGCATATTAAGGAGCTTTTCCAGAAGACCGGCTATACCAACCGCGTGTCCCTGGTAGGCGACGTCATAAACAAGGAGTTTATGGTGCCGGGACTGAGCTGAATGGTGCCGGGACTGAGCTGAGGGGAAATATGGAGCTCCGGCAGGGGTTCAGACCGTCAGCAGCGGCCAGCAGCATAAAAAACAATAAAAATCCGCGGTTTTCTGCCTTAAATACCCGCGGATTTTACATTTAATGATATATTTTTACATATTCCATTTTTTTACTTGTCTCTTTTTCAATTTATTTTCAACGTTTTCAGGCCGTCAGAGATATTTATGCACCTTTCGACATTTTTCGACACGGAGCATTATATACACAGTGACTGCGGGGGTTACAGCTTGTCGATCTCTTCACCGCTCAGTCCGGTGATTTCAGCGATTGCATCTGTGTCCAGACCCTTGGACTTCATAGCGCGCGCCAGCTTTAAGACAGCGGCGGCCTCGCCCTCGGCACGACCCTGTTCAAGGCCTTCGCGGCGTGCAGCGGTATTCCGTCTTTCGTATTCTTCTTCCATTGTCATAATCTGAGCCACCTCCTCATCATGCTGAAG
>CAKMLH010000091.1 GCA_927797855.1 uncultured Clostridia bacterium
TAAGGATAAAACCGAGACTGCTAAGCCTGCTGACCCTTCAAAAGAACCTGCCAAGGAACCGAAGCCTACCGCTCCTTCAGGAAGTCCTTCTGACATTATAGACAAGATTTATGCCAAGAAAACCGTTGAACTGCCGCTGGGAACCACTGAACTGGACCTTTCTGACGGTGAAATATTTACTGCGGTTACAGGGCTTGCAAGCAGCGACAAGGTAAAGGCGGCTGCATATTCAGAGTCAATGATGGGTTCTCAGGCTTATTCGCTGGTTGTAGTGCGCGTAAAGAAAAGCAAAGATGCAGCAGCCGTAGCTGATGAAATGCTAAGCGGCATCAATCCGGCTAAGTGGATTTGCGTTGAGGCTGACGATGTGAGAGTAGCCGCATATGATGATCTGGTAATGCTTATCATGGTAAGCAGCAGCTTTGAGGAGACGGTTACTGGAAAGGAAATAGTTTCGGCTTTCAAAAAGGTATGCGGCGGCAGCCTGGATGTAAGCAAGAAGAGATAACGGAGACAGAGTGAGGTTAGGATGATTTTTTCAAGCATACCCTTTTTATATTACTTCTTACCGGCAGTAATATTGCTCTATTTCATCGTTCCGAAAAAAATGGCCAATAGCGTTCTGCTGCTGGCCAGTTTGTTTTTTTACGGATACGGTGAACCAAAGATGCTCCCTGTGATGGTTGTGACCATAATTGCGGCGTGGGTTCTGGGGCTGATGGTGCCCAAGCACAAGGCCTGTTTTTACCTGTCTGCTGCCATCTGCCTGGGACTTTTGGTATGGTTCAAGGGAGGATTTGCAGGAAATGCACTTCCGGCGGGCATAAGTTTCTATACCTTTCAGATTCTCAGCTATACTATTGATCTGAGACGGGGAAATATAAGGCCGCAGAAGAATCTCAGAGATTTTGCAATGTATGTATCTATGTTCCCTCAGCTTATTGCCGGACCTATAGTGGTATATTCCACAGTTGAGGACAGACTTGACCCTCTTAAGAGAAAGATCTCGGCAGAGGATATTTATGAGGGTGCATGCCGTTTTGCTTTCGGACTTGCCAAGAAGGTGCTGCTTGCCAACAATCTGGGACAGTTCGTATCCTTATTTCAAAGCACAGCCGCAGATGACAGGACGGTAATGTTTTACTGGGCATATGCATTGGCTTTTTCCATGCAGATTTATTTTGATTTCAGCGGTTACAGCGATATGGCCATAGGTCTGGGGAGGATTTTTGGTTTTTCTTTTCCGGAAAACTTCAATTATCCCTTCATTTCAAAGAGCATAACTGAGTTCTGGCGCAGGTGGCACATGACTTTGGGAGGCTGGTTCAGAGAATATGTATATATTCCTCTGGGCGGTAACAGGGTTGGCCGCGGACGCTGGATTTTCAATATATTTGTTGTATGGGCACTGACAGGACTCTGGCACGGTGTACAGTGGACGTTTCTTGTCTGGGGTCTGTATTTCGGAGTACTCCTCATGGCAGAAAAACTCTGGCTCGGCAGAGTTCTGGACAAGCTTCCGGCCTGGGTGCAGCATATTTATACCATAGTGCTGGTTCTTTTCAGTATGGTGATTTTCAATGGGGGAAGCATAGGAGAGGCCATGTCTTTCATAGGTGCCATGATCGGCATTGGCAGCGCCGGAGGCGGAGCGATTCCGCTGACAGGTGTTTTGAGCAGCTATTACATCAGAAGCTTCGGAGTTCTGTTTATTGTCAGCATTGCTGCTTCTACTCCAATAGCAAAGAAGCTTTCTGCTTTAAGATACGCTGAGTGGCTGAAACCTGCAGCAGCAGTAATTCTGCTCCTGTTAGTGACAGCATATCTGGCGGACGGTTCCTACAACCCGTTCCTTTACTTCAGATTCTAGGAGGGCTGCAGAGATGAAAAACATTAAACTGATTGTAATTGCTGCGGTATTTTTTACGATTACCGCGGCATGCTGGTTTGCTCCTGACAAGGAGTATTCACAGAGTGAGCGGAGACCTCTGGCTCAGAAGCCAGAAATAAGCATGGAAAATCTTTTAAGCGGGCAGCTGGAGTCGGATGTGGAAAAATACACTGCAGACCAGTTCCCTCTTAGGGAGAGCTTCAGAAACCTTAAAGCACTGGCAGAATACGGACTCTTTATGAAAAAAGACAACAATGACATTTATATAGAAAACGGACATGCTGCCAAAATCCTGTATCCTTACAGCGACAAATCCGTGACCAATGCCACCGATATTTTTCGTATGATATACGAAGAATATATCAGAGGCACACAGACGGATTCAGAAGGCAGGATTTTCACTGCCGTAATTCCTGACAAGGGATATTACCTTGCCGGTGAGGCAGGAATACCATCCATTGACTATAATCAGATGTTTGCGCAGGTAATAAATGAGATGGATTATGCAAGATACATCGATTTGACAAGGGCTCTGGATGCGGACAGCTACTATAAGACGGATCTTCACTGGAGACAGGAAAAGCTTCTTTCTGTTGCAGAGGCTGTGGGAAAGGCTATGGGACTTGAATTATCAGGGCTTGATGAGCTGAAACAGGAGACAGCGACAGAGAGCTTCCAAGGTGTGTACAAGGGTCAGTCGGGGCTTGCACTCAAGGCTGAACCGTTATATTATATGACTGACGAGACAATTGAAGGCTGCAGTACATTTAACTTTGAAACCAACGAGGAAGGAAAGGTTTACGACCTTGACAGGCTTAAGGGAAAGGACCCCTATGATGTGTTCCTCTCAGGGGCAACAGCGCTGATAACGGTTGAAAACCCTATGGCGGCATCAAAGACAGACAGGGAACTGATTATTTTCCGTGACTCATTCGGAAGCAGTCTTGCGCCACTTCTTATTTCGGATTATTCTAAGATTACCCTGGTGGACCTCAGATATATTAACTGGTCCTATCTGAAGCAGTTTGTTGAATTTGATAGCCAGGATGTTCTTTTTATGTACGGAACGACACTTTTAAATGACAGTTATACCCTTAAGAGGTGATTTTTATGAACAGGAAAAGAGCGTTTACAATAATTCAGGTGGGAAACCTTTCGGATTTTCCCAGCAGAGCCTATGATATTTCACTGGTCTTCGCTGTGGCGGTAAATATCTTTATAGCTATTTTTGATACTTTTCCACAGGCGGAGCCTTACGAGAAAATAATATGGGCTGTTGAATGCGTGACTGTGATTTTCTTTGCCATAGACTATGTGTTAAGAATCTGGACTGCCGATTACCTCTACGAAACCATGAGTCCGGCCAAAGCACGGCTTAAGTTCATTTTTTCATGGGCGGGGCTGGTGGATCTGCTTTCCTGCCTGCCGTTTCTTGCGGCATCGGGAGGAGGAACCCTGAGAATGTTCAGAATCATCAGAATCCTCAGGGTATTCAGAATTCATCATTATGCAGACCCGCTTCGGGTTATCGGTGATGTTATTAAGAAAAAGCAGGGCCAGCTGCTTTCCTCTATCTTTATTGTATTTATTCTGATGATTGCTTCATCTCTTATGATGTACAATCTGGAGCATGAGGCCCAGCCTGAGGCATTTGCCAACGCATTTTCCGGTTTCTGGTGGGCGGCAAATACCCTGCTCACTGTGGGCTACGGCGATATAGTTCCGGTGACACTCGCCGGCAAAATATGCGGAACTCTGCTGACATTTCTGGGAGTAGGTATAGTGGCCATACCTACAGGTATTCTTTCGGCAGGCTTTATGGAGCAGGTATCCATCGTGAGAGAAAAAGCGGTGGTGGAGGGTGTCATAAGAGATACTGCTTTTGCAGAGGAAGAGGTTTTGGCTGAGATTGATGAAAAGGAAAAGGAAGAATACAGCTACTGCCCTTACTGCGGAAAGAGGCTGCCATAACAAAGAACGTGTTTTCCTGGGAGATTTAACTCATAAAAAAACGGCGCTGCAATGCGCCGTTTTATAATGCCATTTATTACAATTTCTCGATTTAGCCGAACATTCCCAGACCGAAGAAGCCGTCCATCTGTCCCAGCAGAACCAGTACCATCATTATCGGAGCGATAAATTTGATACAGAAATCGTAGAAGACTTTGGTCTTGAACTGAGCACCATTTAAGGTTGCTTCCTGATCTACAAGAGATGTAGGAATGATAATTGCCATATAACATGCACCAAGCGGCATCAGGATGCCTTCTGCGATAAGGTCGATAGCATCAAGCCAGCAGTCCTGTCCGAAGAACTGAGGGAAACCGTTTGCACCGAGACCGTCCAGTGAAACCAGTGAAGCAGTGATAGCAATAGATACTCCCATAAGGGTGGTTATTGTCTTTCTGCTGAACTTCTTACCTTTTTCGATGTATCTGTCCATTACAACGGCAACTGTACCTTCAAGCAGTGAGATGGATGAAGTAATAGCTGCGATAAATACCAGGAAGTACATAAGGAATCCGAAGAACGGACCTACAGCACCCATGTTGTCAAATACAGTCTGCAGAGTTACAAACAGAAGTCCAGGGCCTGCGCCCGGCTTAAGACCTGTTGCGAAAACAGCAGGCATAGTAGCAAGACCTGCCATAATGGCAATCAGCGTATCTGCAAGAGGAATAACCAGCGCACTTCTTTCCAGATTCTGATCCTTAGGAATGTATGAACCGTAAGTGATCATAATTGACATACCAAGGGATAGTGAGAAGAACATCTGCCCGCCGGCTACAGCAAGAACTCTGATCCAGCCGGCCCCCTGGAAAGCTTCCCAGTTAGGCTTGAACATAAAAGCAAGACCTTCTGAAGCTCCGGGAAGGGTAACACTTCTGATTATTACTATTACAAGCATTACGAAGAGAGCAGGCATAGCTATGGAAGTAAACTTTTCAATGCCGCCTGATACTCCGTTTCTTACAATCAATACGGTGAGGAAGACGAAAATCAGTGAGAAGATTACAGTCTGAAGCATGTCCGAAGTAAATGCTCCGAAAAACTCACCGCTGTCCATACCGTTGATGCCCCAGCTTGCACCGAAGAGGTCTCCCAGATTGGCAACGGCATACTTGATGCAGTAGCCGCCCAGCATGGAGTAAAATGATAAAATAAGCCATGGAGCAATAACTCCCATCCAGCCTATAAATGCATATTTCTCAGATAAAGATTTGTAAGCCCCGATTACACCCTTGCCGGTGCTTCGCCCGAGAGCCAGCTCGGACATCATAATTACATAGCCTACGAAAACAACTAAAACCAGATAGAGCAGCAAGAAGGCGAAACCGCCGTTTGCTCCCATCTTATAAGGGAATCCCCAGAGATTTCCCAGACCTACGGCAGAACCGATAGCGGCCATAAGGAAACCGAAATTAGAGCCGAATTGACCCTTGTGGCTTTCGCCGTGATTATGTCCCATTTGAAACTCCTCCTAAACGTATAAACATATAATAAAAACACTGTCGATATTTTATCAGGAAAAACAAAGAAAGTCAAGAAAATATGTGGCAAAGCACACAAAATAAAGGCTATTTGACTGAATCACGAAAGCGTTGTATAATTAAACGTTAAATATAAGAAATATGGGGTGCTGAAAATGGCTATAGAAAAAGTAAGAGAATATTTTAAAACCTTAGGAATTGAAAATAGAATTTTAGAATTTGATGTATCCAGTGCAACAGTTGATCTTGCAGCAAAAGCAGTAGGTGTGGAAGGCGCCAGAATATGCAAGACACTCTCCTTTAAAGACGGAGAAGACGGCTGCATTCTTATACAGACAGCAGGCGATACTAAAATAGACAACCGTAAATTTAAGGACACTTTCAGGGAAAAGGCGAAGATGCTTTCTCCAGAGGAAGTTATAGAGTTTACAGGCCATGCTATAGGGGGAGTCTGCGCTTTTGCTGTAGACAATCCCAAAGTAAGGATTTACTGCGATCAATCTCTGAAAAGGTTTGATACGGTATTTCCGGCCTGCGGCAGTGCAAACAGTGCCATAGAGCTTACATGCGATGAGCTGTATAAGTATTCCAATGCTCTCGGATGGATAGATGTCTGCAAAATACCTGAACCCGATACGGAGGCTTGAAAAAGGGAGGAGTAATATGAATTCAGTGATAAAACAGGAAACCGGCAAAAAAATATAC
>CAKMLH010000092.1 GCA_927797855.1 uncultured Clostridia bacterium
GCCGTCATAGTAGGAAAGACGGTAGATCTGCTTAACTACATAAATATTGTTCCGGCAATAGAAGGAAGTTTGCCCCTCAGCATTGCAGTAATGCTCACAGGTCTTTTCATCATGGGCTTGGCGCAGGTGGTGTACATGAAAGCAGGGCTGTGCTGCGGGCCGAGAGACGCTCTTATGCTTGGTATAAACAGGAGACTTAAAATGCTTCCGGTAGGAGCTATCAGTGTTCTTATGATGGTGATAGTGCTCTTTGCCGGATGGAGGCTGGGAGGACCTATAGGAATCGGAACTATCATATGCACCTTCGGTATAGGAACGCTTATGCAGCTGGCCTTCGCAATTACGCGATTTGAGCCTAAAGCAGTTGAGCATACAGGTTTCGCAGAAAGTTGGCGGATAATGACGGGAAAAACAAAAAATTCTAAAGAACAGCAATAAAGTTGTAGCAAAAAAATTTTAAATGTAGTATAATATGACTGTTGCCGCTTGTGAGGCGCTGTGCTAGTGTGGCTCAATGGCAGAGCAGCTCATTCGTAATGAGCAGGTTGGGGGTTCGATTCCCTTCACTAGCTCCAAAGGATTAAGGATACCCTTTCTTAGGGTATCTTTTTATATAGATTATATAGGAAAAAGGTGTTAAAATAAAGAAATGATAAAAGTATTAATGATCTGCCATGGCAACATATGCCGTTCGCCCATGGCTCAGTTCGTCCTTCAGGACATGGTCAACCGGAAAGGTCTGACAAGACAATTTGAAATAAATTCAGCAGCCACCAGCCGGGAAGAAATAGGAAACGGTGTCCACCACGGCACCCGGCGCAAGCTGGCGGAAGAGGGGGTGCCCTGCGGAGAGCACAGAGCCGTGCAGGTGACCTCAAAGGATTATGAATATTACGACTACCTGCTCATAATGGATGAAAGCAACCGCCGCGATCTTATGCGGATTATCGGAGGTGACCCGGACAAGAAGGTCTGCGGGTTGCTGGACTTCACCCATAGACCCAGAGACATAGCAGACCCATGGTATACAGGGAACTTTGATGTTACATACACTGATGTGGTTGAGGGCTGCGAGTGTTTTCTCAGGTGGCTTGACAAATCCGGAAAATTAAGAGACAATTAAAAGAACGACATAAAAATGAATGCAAAAATTAAGATAATCACAGCTATGGTGACCTTCGGAACCATAGGCGTTTTCGTAAGATACATACCGCTTCCTTCCAGTATAATTGCCCTGGTAAGAGGTGTACTGGCAACAATTTTTCTCCTTACCGTTATGGCAGCAGGAAAGCGCCGGCCGGACAGGACGGCCATCAGACGCAATCTGGCGCTCCTTGTTATTTCAGGCGGGATGATAGGCTTCAACTGGATTCTGCTCTTTGAAGCATATAACTATACATCCGTTGCAGTAGCTACACTCTGCTACTATCTTGCGCCGGTTTTCGTCATAATCGCTTCTCCTTTCGTTCTGGGAGAAAAGCTGACAATGAGAAAGACTCTCTGCGTTATATCGGCACTTGCCGGAATGGTGATGGTGTCGGGAGTAATTCAGAATTATGTGAGCGGAGGCAATGCTGAAGACTTAAACCTGACCGGGGTACTTCTCGGAATAGGTGCAGGCGCTTTATATGCCACGATCATTTTGATGAATAAGAAGCTTAAGAACATTTCTTCATACGACACCACAGTTATGCAGCTTGCTGCAGCATCGATAGTTCTGGTGCCATACTGTCTTCTGACAGTGGACATAGGATCACTTGAGGTCACGCCGGGCTCTGCGGTGCTTCTAGTAATAGTGGGAATAGTTCATACCGGAATAGCATATGTGCTGTATTTTGGTTCAATTAAGGAATTGCCGGCTCAGACCGTGGCTATTTTCAGCTATATTGATCCGATACTTGCCGTTCTGCTTTCGGCGTTTTTACTTAAGGAAAGCATGGACATGCTCAGCATATCAGGTGCAATTTTGATTCTGGGCTCGACATTTGTAAGTGAAATGAAAGGAAAGGCAAATGACTGATTTTACAAAACGCGAGATTAAAAACAAATTTATGGAGCTGCTTACCGAATATAATTTTGACAAGATAACAGTCAAAGAGCTTGTTGATGCCTGCGGAATCAGCAGGAATACATTTTATTACCATTATCATGATATATTTGAGGTTATGGAGGATATATGTGAAAATGAAATTCTGAAGATGAATGAGTCCCATGAACACTTCAATTCCCTAAAAGATGCCTTCACTTCAGCCACTGCCTTTGCACAGAAAAACAAAAAAGCTGTTCTGCATCTCAGACAATCCTCAAAAACAGTGTATTTTGAGAACTATCTTCTCAGAATGTTTGAAAAAGCAATCACAGAATACATAAGACAGCAGGCGGAAGATCTGGATGTAGAAGAAAAAGATATAAATATGCTGGTGGTTTTCTACAAATACGGCCTTGTAGGAATACTAAAGGAGTGGTTTGACAGTGGAATGCAGGGAGATGAAAGCGGCCTCATCGACAGGATGGCATACATACTGGAAGGTAATATCAGGGCTTCCCTCCGTAAAATATCAGCCACCCAGCAGTAGTATTACAAAATGTATTAAATGTTAAAAAATTGTGCACATTTTTTACTTTAAACTCTATTATTATTATAAAAAATGTGTTAAAATAAGTAAGATTGTAATTAAAAAGACACAGTTAGAATAGAATGGGGGAGAGTTATGTCATTTAATCTTGCACATAAAGCAGAAAGAAAAGCATTTGAAATAACACTGAATTCAATCGTGAAGAAAGCACAGAAGGGCGAAGATCTTTCTGAGGTATTTAATTCACTTATTGACAAGATGGAAAAAGTTTTGGGAGATTCATGGAAAGCGTCATCATACGAGATGCTGAGAAAACTTTCCTGTGATCCTGACAGCAAATGGACCCGTTATACACACAGAATCCTGAGGGAGGTAGACCCTAACATTCTTGTTAAGTTCCTTCTTAATGCAGGATATGAGGGCGGATTCAGAGGATTCAAGACTTCCGTTGAGCTGTCGGAAAAATATGATGTAAATATTCCGTGGATTATTCTTATGGATCCTACAACGGCGTGCAACCTTCACTGCACAGGATGCTGGGCTGCAGAGTACGGAAATAAGCTGAATCTCTCATATGAGGTGATGGATAAGATTGTTACGGAAGGCAAAGAGCTTGGTATTCATGCCTACCTGTTTACAGGAGGCGAACCTTTAATCAGAAAGGACGATATCATTAAGCTGTGTGAAAAACATCAGGATGTTGCTTTCCATGCATTTACAAATGGAACGCTTATCGATCAGAAATTCTGTGATGATTTATTAAGAGTAGGAAATTTCTTCGTATCTGTCAGCATTGAAGGCTTTGAGGAATCCAATGATGGAAGAAGAGGAAGCGGACACTATAAGAAAGCTCTTGCGGCCATGGATCTCATGCATGCAAATCATATTCCTTTCGGCGTTTCAATATGCTACACTTCAGTCAACTACCTGACTGTAACCAGTGATGAATTTTTGGATATGCTTATTGACAAGGGATGCGTTTTTGCATGGTATTTCCACTATATGCCTGTAGGTGCAGGAGCAGGAACAGATCTGCTTCTCAGTCCTGAACAGAGAGAGTACATGTATAACAAGATTCGTGAAATCAGAGGACTTGAGGGTGGCAAGGAGCTGTTTGCCATCGACTTCCAGAACGATGGTGAATTCGTAACAGGATGTATTGCTGCAGGAAAGAAATACTGTCACATCAATGCCAACGGTGACGTTGAGCCTTGCGTATTCATCCACTATTCAGGAGCTAATATTAAAGAAAAGTCTCTGCTTGAATGTCTGCAGCAGCCTCTTTTCAAGGCGTACAGAAAGGGTCAGCCGTTTAACGACAACCTCCTCAAACCATGCCCGATGCTGGAAAACCCTGAAATCCTCCAGAAGATGGTTAAGGAAACAGGTGCAGTTTCAACAGACCTTATGCAGCCTGAATCAGCTGAAGAACTCTGCGGAAAGTGCGTACAATACGCTGAAAACTGGTCACCGACAGCAGACAGGCTTTGGGAAGAGACACACCCGCAAAAATAAAAATACATAAAAAAACAAATAGCAGAAATAAGCACGTCTGAAAATTTTACCGGCGTGCTTTTTCACTGCCTTGAACGGGCAATTAATTTATGTTAAAATAGCCTATAATATATCAAAGGAGGGCGGCTGCAGGAATCAGCAGCTGCAAAAACAAAATGAAACATGCAGTAACATACACTTTAATAAAAAAAGACGGCAGAACACGTGCCCGCCGCGGCGTTGTTCATACTCCTCACGGAGACATACAGACACCTGTATTTATGCCGGTGGGAACTCAGGCAACGGTGAAGGCCATGAGACCGGAAGAGGTCAAGGAAATGGGGGCAGAGATTATCCTTTCAAATACCTATCACCTTTATCTGAGACCGGGTCATGAGATCATAAGAGAGGCGGGAGGTCTTCATAAGTTTATGAACTGGGACAGGGCAATTCTTACCGACAGCGGAGGCTTTCAGGTGTTTTCCCTGGGGAAGCTCCGCAAGATAACAGAGGAGGGGGTTAAGTTCCGTTCACATATCGACGGTTCATCCCATATGCTCACACCTGAAAAATCAATAGAGATACAGAATGCACTTGGCTCAGATATTATGATGGCTTTCGACGAATGTGCGCCTTATCCGGCTGACAGACCCTATGTAAAGGACTCTCTGGAAAGAACCACACGCTGGCTTAAGCGCTGCAGGGATTATCATCAAGACTGGGAGCGCCAGTCGCTTTTCGGCATCATGCAGGGCGGTATGTATAAAGATTTAAGAAAGCAGAGCGCAGAGGAAGTTGTAGAACTCGATCTGCCAGGATACTCTATCGGAGGCCTTTCTGTAGGAGAACCGAAGGAACTCATGCTGGATATACTGGATGACTGCGTGGATTATCTGCCTGAAGAAAAGCCAAGATACCTTATGGGCGTAGGAAGTCCTGACTACCTTTTTGAGGGCGTAGAAAGAGGTATTGACATGTTCGACTGTGTGCTGCCTACAAGAATTGCCCGCCATGGTTTAGCAATGACTTCCCATGGAAGGGTCAATATAAAGAACGCAAAATATGAAAGGGACTGGGAACCCCTTGATAAGGAATGCGACTGCTACACCTGCCGCAATTATTCTAAGGCATATCTCAGACATTTATACAAAGCCGACGAAATGCTCTCTGCTATGCTGCTTTCAAACCACAATCTATATTTTCTTATCAATATGATGAAAAATATAAGAGAGGCTATAGAAGAAGACAGATTTTTAGAATACAAGAAGGAGTTTTATGATAAATATGGCAGATTTTAAGGAATTGTGCCCTCACAGGGACTTTTGCGGCGGCTGTATCTATCAGGGAGTACCTTATGAAAAACAGCTTGAAGAGAAGGAAAAGGAAGTGATGAGACTCCTCAGTGACAGGGGTGTTACGCCTGAAAAAATCGACCCTATAGAGGGCTGCCCTTCAGCATTCTGTTACCGCAACAAGATGGAATATACCTTTGGTGATTTTGTCAAGGATGGTGAAATGACCTTGGGAATGCACCGCAAAAAGAACTTTATGTCCATCGTGACGGTAGATGGATGTCAGCTGGTAGATCCGGATTTCAATGTTATACTGAAAGCGGTTCTTGATTTTGCCGTGAAAAGAGGGTATTCCTTTTATCATAAACGCAGTCACAGCGGACTTCTCAGAAACCTTATAATAAGGAAAGGTATCAGAACAGGGGAAATCCTTGTCAACATAGTGACCACATCTGAAGAAGGCTTCGATGAAACCGGGTTTACGGAAATGGTTTTATCGTTAACATTGACCAACAAAGTGGTAGGTGTACTCAGAACATATTGTGACAGCCTTGCAGATGCTGTAGTGCCTGACTCATTGAAAATACTGTATGGCAGAGATTACTACATGGAAAAGCTTCTGGGGCTTGACTTCAAGGTCAGCGCTTTTTCATTTTTCCAGACAAATGTTGAGGCTGCCGAAAGTCTCTATACGG
>CAKMLH010000093.1 GCA_927797855.1 uncultured Clostridia bacterium
GCTGTATACCCTGGGGGTTTTCGTTATCACCAGATACACCGACGGATACATCTATGGCCTGATGTTTGCTGTTGCCAGCGTGCTGGCAGTAAACTTTTTCTTCACATACCCATATCAGAACTTTAACTTTACACTTGAAGGTTATCAGGTGACATTCGCAGGAATGTTTGTAATTGCAATTATAACATCCACCATGAGCAGTAATATGAAGGAACAGTCCCGCAGGCTTGTTCAGCAGGAAAAGGAAATCGCCGAGCAGGAAAAGGCTCTCATGGAAGCACAGAAGGAAAAGATGCGTGCAAACCTTCTCCGGGCCGTCTCCCACGACCTTAGGACGCCTCTTACGGGGATAATCGGAAACAGCTCCTCTTATCTGGAAATGGAGGATAAATTGTCTTCCGAAGAAAAGCGGGCGCTGGTGGAGTACATCAACAACGATGCCAACTGGCTGCTTAACATGGTTGAGAATCTCCTTTCCGTAACACGTATTGACAACGATACGGCTGCCGTGTCAAAATCTCTGGAGCCGGTGGACGAAGTGGCCGCCGCTGCGGTAATTCAGTTTAAAAAGCGTTTTCCTGAGGCTGAGGTTCACGTAAAGGTTCCAGATGATGTGGTAATGGTCATGATGGACGCAATGCTGATTCAGCAGGTCATTATCAACATCCTCCAGAATGCTCAGCTTCATTCCGGCAGCAAAAAGCCTCTGGAGCTGACCATCGACCAAGATGAAAACAGTGTCAGAATACATATCCGCGATTATGGTATAGGCATAGACGAACACCGTCTGGAGTCAATCTTTGACGGCGAAGGCTTCAGAAATGAAAATGAAAGCAGCGACGGATATAAAGGAATGGGCATAGGCCTTTCAATATGCAAGACCATAATACTTGCACATAACGGAGAAATATTTGCAAAGAACCACGAAGACGGGGCGGAATTCTGCTTCACACTTCCAAAAGAAAAGGACATTGAGGATTAAGGACAGAAGGAGGAAGATAAAATGTATCAGAGGGTATCGGTCTTAATCATTGAAGATGAAAAAAGTATCTGCGATTTTATCAGCAAGACATTGAGCGGCAGCGGCTACAAGGTGATTACGGCAGCAAACGGCAGGGATGGAATGGCACTTATAACATCCTCACTTCCGGATCTGGTGCTTCTTGATCTGGGTCTTCCGGATATGGACGGAATAGAGATAATAAAGCAGACCAGAAAGTGGTCAAGCATGCCCATTATTGTAATTTCCGCGAGAACTCAGGAAAAGGAAAAGGTGAAGGCTCTGGATGCGGGAGCTGACGATTACATAACCAAGCCTTTCGGCACCAACGAACTTCTGGCAAGAATCAGAACAGCCATCAGGCATAACAACAGGCTTGCAAACGATGACACCAACTCCAACAGACCTTATTCAGCAGAAGGTCTTGTCATCGACTTTGAGAAACGCCGGGTGATTCTCGACGGAAAGGAGATACACCTTACGAGGGTAGAGTACAAAATCGTCTCACTCCTTGCGAAGAACTCCGGGAAAGTCCTTACATACGACAGTCTCATAGACCAGGTATGGGGGCCTTATGCAGACGACAACAACAGAATCTTAAGAGTAAATATGGCCAATATAAGGCGTAAAATAGAAGAAAATCCGGGCGAACCCAAATACATTTTCACCGAACTGGGTGTAGGTTATCGCATGCTGGAAGACGAAGGACTGGTTTAGACCGGTCCTTTTAATGAACACGGGAGGTTTTTTTATGGCAGGTTCATTTGGAAGAAAATTAAAAATAACTCTTGGGGGAAAGCCCTCAGATAAAGAAATCACAGTAAGAATGGAAGGTGTTCCGGAAGGAACCGTCATAGACTACGGGCAGCTTTCACAGATGATTGACCGTTGGGATAACGGTGTGGGAATGTACGGAGGCGATGCTCCGGCTCAGTGGGAGCGGGAGATTATCTGGAAAAAAGGAGTGACAGGCTTCGGAGGAGAACTGGGCATTGTCACCTCGGACACTGTGGAGGCGGTAATAGAAACATGGCCTGACGCGGCAGATGAAGCCGGCGGCGGTGGGGATAGCCGGACGGAAGCACAGGCAGAAGACCGGTGGCAAAAGCGCAGAAGGCTGCCGCGGCCGGGTTGTGCAGACTTTGCAGCGGTCATGAAGGACGGAAAGGAAGCTGACCTCGAGGGGGACGGCAGATTTTCCGCGGAGCTGAATCTGGGCCTTTGCATAGCCGGCGGCATTGCAAAACAGATTCTGGCATCAAGAGGTGCGGAAGTTCTTTCGGACATTTCCGAAATCGGAGGAAACAGAAATCCCCTGGCCTTTGAGGATATCATCGAATCGGCAGCGGCAGAGGAGGACTCCGTGGGAGGAGTCATAGAGTGTGCGGTCATGGGCCTTGAACCGGGCTCCTGCGGCGACAGCTTCTTTGACAGTCTCAAAAGCCGCATAGGACAGGCTGTCTTTGCCATACCCGGAATCAGCGGAGTGGAATTCGGCAGCGGCTTTACGGGAGCGACCCTTTCCGGCTCTGAAAACAACGACACCTTTGTATTTGACGAAGACGGCAATGTGAGAACATCCTCAAACAACCACGGAGGCATTCTCGGTGGAATTGCCAGCGGAATGCCGGTGGTCTTCAGAGCGGCAGTCAGCCCTGCGCCTGCAATAGGAAAGGAGCAGCTCACTGTAAACCTTGAAACGGGAAAACCTGAATATATAAAAGAAAAAGGAAGAATGACATCCTGCACCGTATATAAAACGGCGGCATGTGTGGAATCGGCAGCGGCTATAGCCGTGCTGGACGCTCTTTTGTGTGAAGAAAAGCAGGAAAAAGACGAAAGCCCTGAAAAGCATCAGGCTGACGGCGGAAGCTGCGGCAACGACGGCACCGAAAAAGTGACAGCAAGGCCCTTCGGTCTTGTGGGCAGAAAACTGAGTCACAGCTACAGCCCCCAGATACACCGTCAGATAGGCGAGGCGGCGGGCAGAACCTATGACTATCTGCTCTTTGAAAAGGAGCCGGAGGAGCTGGAAGCTTTCATAAAAGGCGGAGAGTGGGAAGGGCTCAACGTTACCGTGCCTTATAAGGAGGCTGTAATTCCTTTCCTTGATGAACTGTCTGAGGAAGCGGCAGCTGTAGGCGCGGTCAACACTATTGTCAGAAAGGACGGCAGGCTCATAGGATATAACACCGACTACTACGGTTTCATGCACACTCTTGACGCAAACCATGTTCAGGTGGGCGGAGCCAAATGCCTTGTCCTGGGCTCAGGAGGCGCTTCCAAGGCGGTATGCGCAGTGCTCAGGGACATGGGAGCAGGCCAGGTGGTTGTAATGAGCCGCAGTGGTGAAGTTACCTATGATGATCTGGCAGACCACAAAGACGCCGATATACTGATAAATGCAACTCCTGTGGGCATGTACCCCGACACGGACAGGTCGCCTGTCTATCCGGGTACCTTTACAAGACTGAAATGGGTTGTGGACCTTATTTACAACCCACTGAGAACAAATCTTCTCTGCCAGGCAAAGAAGTCTTTCATGGAGCCTGTCTCAGGCCTTCAGATGCTGGTGTCTCAGGCGGTCTATTCCTATATGCTCTTTACAGACAGGGTTGTTGAAGACGTAGATGAAATTACCGAGGAAATCGCAGATGAGATGAGGCAGAGTAAACAGAACATTCTGCTCATCGGAATGCCGGGAACGGGCAAGACAACTGTGGGAACAATACTTGCGGATATGCTGTCAAGAGAAATCTATGACACCGACGAAATGGTGGTGGTAAGAGACGGCAGAACCATCCCTGAGATTTTTGAAGAGGAGGGAGAGGAGTATTTTCGCGACCTTGAAAGCGCAGCTGTATGGGAGCTTTCCGACAGAACGGGAATCATCATATCAGCGGGAGGCGGAATCATCACCAGAGAAGAAAACTACTACGCCCTGGCCAAGAACAGTTTTATCGTTTTCCTGAACAGGGGCACAGAGGGACTTCCTGTAGAGGGAAGGCCTGTCAGCCAGAGCCAGCCTCTTGAAAGACTGTATCAGATGAGGCTGCCTCTGTACAGAAGCTGGTGCGATGCGGAGGTGGACATGAACGGCCTTACACCTGAGGAAACGGCGGAAAAAATACTGGCGATTTTTTAGCCGCTATTGGCCCGTGGATGCACAGGCGCCGTGTGCCAAGGGCCTCAGGCCGGATTTATTTATCCTGATTCATCAGCGCCGCATATCTCAGCAGCTGCTTCAGGGAATTTACTCCCAGCTTGCTGTAGATGTTGCGGTTGTGGTACCTGATGGTGCTTTCCTTGATTCCGGCGGCGTCCTGTATGTCCTTCACGGTCATGCCGGAAACGTAATAATCGAATATTTCCCGCTCCTTAGGGGTGAGCTTTGAAAGTCCCTCAATGAAGTGAGCATAGTCGCCCGGGTCGACCTCCGTTTTGCGTGAGTAGGCCAGTCGGGCGATTTCTTTCTGTGCAGACTCGTTGCTCTGGGCCAGATTGTTTCTTTCCTCCGTAAGACTGTCAAGCTGTGCTGCAATAGGTTTTATGAAGCGCCGGGAAAGATATATACAGAGAGCCGTGGCAAGAATAAGGTAAACGAGAGCGCAAAGGCTGAGCACAAGCCTTTCCTTCTTTAAAGCCGCCTTATAGTTGTCCTCGGAAACGAGAGTGAAAATCGCCAGAGGCAGGCCGTCAGAAGTTTTTACATTAAGAAGCTTCTGCATTCCCAGATACCTGCCGGAAGCTGCCGCACCGGGACCTTTCTTTCTTGACATATTGGTATATAGGTTAAAATCGGAGCCCTTATCCTCGCTGAATTCCCTGATTCCCTTGAGGGAAATTCCGTCGGTGCCGCTGCAGAGCCCATCGGAGACACAGACCGTATCTCCCGATACAGGAGCCATAAGAGCGATAACACTTCCGAAATCGCCTTCAGAAGCAGGATAGGCCAGCCTGAAATACAGATCGCTTATTTCCATTCCGCAGACGCCGCGGACCTCGCCGTTTTTGCCTATAATAGGCACGGAAAGAAGAACAGCACTTTCCCATGTGCCGGGCAGGGTGATTTTGTCAGACCACAGACAGTTATCCGCAAGTCTTCCCGAAGTATGGTTTATAAGCTGACCGTAGCCCGGTAGATTTGATATGTTAAACTCCAGATTCCAGCGGTTATGCATCTCCACGGAGCGATCCCTGGCCACATCGGCTATCCCTCTGAATAATACCTTATCCTGACGGGCGGATTTGGTTGTGCTGAGATTGGCATACCTTACATAGAGACCCGCACGGGAGCTTTCCGCCTCATCTGCCGAAGTATTGGCAGTGGCATTAAGCACGATAAAAGCGCCGCTGCACTGACTGGAATCAACAAGGTGGGAAACCAGAGGGGAAAGGGGGGTCTCCATATCCTTAAGGCCGTCAAGGTCGTTGTTTAAGGAAGAGACAGAGCGAATTCCCAGTGCCTCGTCAATAATGACCGCCGCGTTTTCCGAAAGGGCGATGGCAGAGGATTCAAGAGAGTCCATCTGGTTGCTGATGCCGGACATGAAAGCGTTCTGACTCATGGAGAGTTCCTTGGAAAGCTTTTTTTCCGACGTTGAGAATACCCCTGTCAATGCCATGACCAGAAGAAGCACGCCGATAAGAACCAGAACCATGGAAATCCAGTAGATAATCAGGCGGTTCTGAATCCGGCTGTCATGAGTAAGGGACTGGCGGGTAAGTTTTATGAGATTTTTGAGCTTAATGATCATTTTTCAGGTCTCCCTTTTCAAGTCTCCGGCTGCACTAATCTCCGAATGTTTTCTTAAAATCCTCCATACTCTCTGAAATGAGCTTATCCACACTTTCAGAGCCTCCGGATTCTAGGCACCTGCTTCGGGCTTCCTGCATGCAGAGCCGCACGCTATCCTCAAAAGAGGTCTCCATCTCCAGATATTGTTCAAGCTGAGGAGCATTGTAGAAAGTATATTCGTCATAAGTCCTGAGAAAAGCATCGTACAGGGACTTGTATGCCGGGTCTGTCAGCTCTTC
>CAKMLH010000094.1 GCA_927797855.1 uncultured Clostridia bacterium
CACAACTGATGCCAAGACTGTTACTGTAAAACTGGCAGACGGCAAAGGTACGCTGAATATCAATGACGTGCCGACAGGAATGAAGGCCAATGACGGATATGAAGGCGGTGCATGGGATGTAACGCCTGATACTTCGACAGACGCCGTTACAGGAGAGGTAACCTACACCTATACTTTCACGGAGAGAGAACCGGTGATAACCGATACAGTGGTAACATTCAAGGTTATAAACGGCACATGGTCTGATGGCACAACTGATGCCAAGACTGTTACTGTAAAACTGGCAGACGGCAAAGGTACGCTGGGTACCGATGACGTGCCGACAGGAATGAAGGCCAATGACGGATATGAAGGCGGTGAATGGGATGTAACGCCTGATACTTCGACAGACGGCATCACAGGAAATGTGACCTACACCTTCTGCTTTAGCAAGAAAGATACACCTAATCCACCTACAATTACGGTTTATTATACCATTAGGTGGAACAACTATGATGATACCAATCTTGAGACAGACAGGTTCTGCTATTATGGACAGATGCCGTCTTACGATGGATTAACTCCTGTAAAACCTGCAGATGAAAAATACACCTATGTATTTATTGGGTGGGATAAGGAAGTTGTTAAGGTAACAAAGGATGAGACCTATATAGCACAGTTCAAGGCAATTGAGAAAGAAGACCCAACAAACCCAACCGACCCAACCCAGCCGGAGAAACCAACCCAGCCGGAAAAACCGACCAAGCCGGAAAAACCTGATACACCGACCAAGCCGTGCCAGCCGGACACCGAGGTTCCAAAGACAGGCGATAATTCCGCAGACAACATGCTTATGGGCATATTCCTGCTGACACTTTCAACACTGGGAGGAACGCTGCTCTGGTACAGAAAAAGACAGAGAGGCTAAATCAAAAAATAATAAAAAATAATAATAATAATTGTTCCTTTTCCGAAAGCGCTCCGGAGATTTAATCAGCTCCGGGGTGCTTTTTAAATACCTGAAAAACCGGATAACCGGATAAAAGCATAAAAGCACTTTCTGCCTGTTGACAACCCACGCCCCGCCACGGTAGAATAAACAAAACCCGTGCAGAAAGCATAAATCCAGAAAGCTGCAGAAGGCGGAAAGGAAAGAGTAAAACATGGAAATAAAAAGCGAGGCGAGGCTGACCTTTGCAGAGGCCACCAGCATTATAATCGGTCATGGAGTGGGTGCGGGAATTCTGTCAGTGCCATTCATAGCATCACGAAACAGTATCGGAGATCTGGTGTGGATAATGGCGCTGGTATACTGCATCAATCTGCTTCTGCATCTTATGATTGCGGAGCTGTCACTTCACAACGGAGGAGCACAGTTCATCAAGTGCTTCGAAAACGACCTCTTTATAGGCCGGGGACGCAGACCTCTGACTTTTGCCGCCTTTGTCCTGCTGGGGCTTTCTGTGGTAATAAACGTCAGCGGCTTTATTACAGGCGGAGGAGCGGTCCTTGTGTCATGGCTGGGACTTCCGGCCTGGGCGGCAATGACGGTTTTCTACATAGCTGCGGCAGCTGTGGTGTTCTTCGGCATGAAGCTGGTGGGAATATTTGAAAAATTTGCTGTCATTTCCATGGCTGCCGTCATAGGTATCCTGGTGATTGCAGGAATAAGGTCGGGCTCTGCAGGCTTTGAAGGAGAAAGAATAGCATGGACAAATGTTATGGCTCTTTACAGCATGGTGTCTTTTTCACTTTCCGCAGTAATGTCTGCTCCTCAGGTTGTAAAAGGCCTCGGAGGCGACCGCAAAAGGATAACCGGGGCCATAGCCGCAGGAACGGGTATCAACCTGGCTCTGGTGGCGGTTATAACCTTCATTACCCTTTACAGTGTGGGCAGCAGCATTACGGAAAACGGCGCCCTTGTGGACCTGTCGGCAAAACTGGGCGGCTGGGTCAGCGTAGTGGGGTATGTGTTCTCACTTCTGGCTCTGGCAACTTCATTCTGGGCCAACACCCTGAATCTCAGAGATGTTTTTATGGAGCAGACGGGCCTGAGCAGCCGCAAAAGCTGGCTCGCCACCTCTCTTCCATGCCTTTTTATTGCCCTCCTGGGACTGACCAGCTTTGTGGGATTTTCACGACTTGCAGGGGCGGTGCAGGTACTTACCGGTGTAGGAGTTATCGCAGCATACCACCATGCAAGAAAGCGCACCGGCGTAAGCCCTCTTTGCGGGAAACTGGGCACCCTGCCTTTTCAGCTGATTGTCGTTATAGGATCTCTTGCGGCAACTGCAGGATCTCTTTTGAAAATAATGTAGTGGAGAGGTGTCATATATGAACAGTAAAATGAATCTGACGGCGGTACGGCCGACTATTGAGGCTCTGCTGGGGCTCAAGACCACAAGGGAGACGGATTATACGGTAAAGCCCCTGGAGAGGGTTCTAACTATGGCCAAGCTCAAGTTCGGAGAAAGAGAGCAGAGAGTCATAGACTGTGACCGTGTATTCATGTATAACCCCGACGCCATCGGTGAGTGGATGGTGGAAAAGCATCCGGAAATTTTCGGGCCTCTTATGAAAAGAGCGGATTTGTCTGAAAATCTGAACTCAATGATTCCGCCGGTAACACCTGTATGCTTTGCGTCTATGTATTCGGGAATGGAACCCCGGGAGCACGGCATCACGAAATACGAAAAACCGGTTCTTAAAGTAAACACGGTGTTCGACGATCTGGCCGCGAAAGAAAAGAAAGTGGCCATAGTCTGCACTGCCGGAGACTCAATTGCGGAGATTTTCAAGGAAAGACCCATTGACTATTATATATATGATGACCATAATCTCTGCAATCTCAAGGCCCTTGAGCTCATTGAAAAGGATCAGCACGACATGATTGTCCTTTATAACGGAAACTATGACTGGGCTATGCATCGCTTCAGACCCGAAGGAAAGCGCTCCCTTAAAGAACTCCGGGCAAATGTGGATACTTACTGCAGACTTTATGACGCCATCGGGAAACACTGGAAAGAGCATAACGCCGTGCTTTTCTTCTCGCCTGACCACGGCTGCCATAACGGCTTTCTCCCACCGGGAAATCACGGCAAAAATATACCTAAGGATATGGATGTCCGCCATTTCTACAGCTTCTTTGCAGGAAAGAAAGACCTTTAAAATCCAATTGACACATGGAAGTGCAGGACATATAATGAAAAAACTGCGAAAACAGTCGAAATAATGAAGGAGGATGTAATTTGGATAATTTAGAGAACAGAGATAATCAGACACGGGAAACCGAAGAAAAGCAGGTGCAGTACTATGCTGACGGGCATTTCAGCAATGACCCGGAACCTGCCGCAGAAAGGCAGACAGAAAAGAAGCCAAAAAAGAAGATGCCTACCTGGGTAAAAGCTCTCCTTATAATAGGAGCGGTTGTTCTGGCTATAGTGCTTCTCACCACGGGATGCAGCAAGGTATGGAATAATCTTGCCGATGAATTCAAGGGAACAGATATAACGGAGGTTGAGACGGACTTCGGCCATGACTACATCGGCGTAATCCATGTAGAGGGTGAAATCAGCGAGGACGGTACTGAAACCTACAATCATCAGTACATACTCAATTCCATCGACGCTATGATGGACGACAGTGAAAACAAGGGCATGATCATATATGCCGATACCCCGGGAGGAAGCGTCTATGCATCTGACGAGCTTTACTTTAAAATCAAGGAGTATCAGGAAGAAACAGGACGCCCGGTATACTCATCCATGCAGTCTATGGCAGCTTCCGGCGGATATTACATTTCTGCTCCTTGCGATAAAATCATTGCAAACAGAAACTGCTGGACCGGTTCCATCGGAGTGACCATGGGAACCATGTATGATGTAAGCGGTCTTCTGGAAAAGGCAGGCATAAAAACCGAGACCATAACATCAGGTGCCAACAAGGCTATGGGAAGCAGCGTTGAGCCTATGACCCGCCAGCAGAGGGAAATATTCCAGTCCCTTATAGATGAAGCCTATGAGCAGTTTGTAGGAATAGTTGCAGAGGGAAGAAATATGAAAAAGTCGGAGGTCAGAAAGATTGCAGACGGCAGAATCTATACTGCCCTTCAGGCAAAGAAACTGGGACTGGTGGATGAAATCGGAACTTTTGAAGACGCTGTTGAAGATATGAAGAAAGAATACAATCTGGGCAGCTGTGAGGTTGAAGACTTTATCTGCACATCCTCAAATGATCTTTTCTCTCTTCTCGGTGAGAGCGCAGCCGGAAAACTTCCTTCAGGTCTTCTGAGCGCTGACCTTGTTCAGGAGCTGGTAGATCTTAACGGAAAGTTTGAATTAAGCTACATTTCGGAAGTAAGAAAATAATTTGTTTTTTAACACAAAAAAATTTAAAAAAATTTATAAAAAATTTTAAAAAAGGTGTTGACAAGGGTATTTCTCTGTGGTAATATCCTAACATAAACTTGATGAAAGGAGAACTCAAGATGACTTTTAAGGCTTTACTGATTGGCTTAATTATTCTCATTAGCATTATTCTCGTGGCTCCGGTCATTATCGGCCTAATGGGATATAGTGCTGATTGTGCTGCAGTAAGTCGAAGAAGTTCACTTGAACCCCTTGATGTATTTACCGGCGCCTGATGTGTTTCAGAAATCAGGCTTGCACCGATAGATATAAAAGATTGAGCTTTTCGCCTGTGGCCGTCAGAGGGCCGCAGGTTTTTTGTTTGACAGAAGGTGAGGCCCCATGAAAAGACTTCAGTAAAGCTCAATTACAGTTTAAAAAATATTCAGAAACAACAAACGGAGGGACAAAAAATGAAAAAAGGATTTATGAAAAAGTTTGCCGTCGTATCGATGGCAGTCATGATGACCGCAGCTATGGCAGGCTGTGGCGGCGGAGATAAGACCGAAGGCTCAAACGAGTTTGTAATCGGCGGTATCGGACCTACAACAGGTGCTGCTGCTACATACGGCGAAGCTGTAAAGAACGGCGCAGAGCTTGCTGTTAAGGAAATCAACGAAGCAGGCGGCATCAACGGCTATCAGGTAAGATTCGAATGGCAGGATGACGAGCATGATGCTGAAAAGTCAGTTAATGCATATAACACATTAAAGGATAAGGGAATGCAGATCCTTATGGGTACTGTAACAAGCGGCCCTTGTACAGCAGTAGTTGCCAAGACGGCAGAGGATAACATGTTCCAGCTTACACCATCAGGTTCAGCTGTTGAATCCATCCAAGGCGACCACGCATTCAGAGTATGCTTCTCAGACCCTAACCAGGGTATTGCATCGGCTGACTACTTAGCAGAAAAGTTCGCAGGTAAAAAGGTTGCAGCAATCTACAACTCATCAGATGTTTACTCATCAGGTATCTTTGAAAAGTTCAGTGCTGAGGCTCAGACCAAGGGAGTAGATGTTGTTACAGCTCAGGCTTTCACAAAAGATTCTGCTCAGGACTTCACCGTACAGCTTCAGAAAGTAAAAGAAAGCAAAGCTGACATAGTATTCCTTCCTATCTACTATCAGGAAGCAGCTTTAATTCTGACTCAGGCAGACAAGATGGGACTTGACGTTACATGGTTTGGCTGTGACGGACTTGACGGAGTAATCCAGCAGCTTGGCAGCGACGCATCATTAGCTGAAGGCGTAATGCTTCTGACACCTTTCGTAGCCGATGCTGAAGATGAAAAGACTCAGACATTCACAAAGGCATACAAGGAAGCTTACAATGATCTGGTTCCTACTCAGTTCGCAGCAGACGCATATGATGCAATCTATGTAATCAAAGCCGCAATCGAAAAAGCAAACGCAACACCGGATATGAGTGTTAGCGACC
>CAKMLH010000095.1 GCA_927797855.1 uncultured Clostridia bacterium
CAAAGACTAACCGCACAAGTTTACGGGCAGTTAATGCGAGTGCACGTTTGTGTTGATACCTGTTCACCTCTTTGTATTTGAGGTGGTAGAAGTCGCTGTACTCCTTGTCGCATCTTACAAGGGAGAATGCAGCTTCACACAGATAATACTTTAAAAATCGGTTGCCGGAGCGTATGAGCCTCGTTGTTTGGGCTTCAAAGCCACCGGACTGATACTGCGTCCAGGCAAGACCGGCATATTTCGCCAGCTGTGCATGGTTTTCGAAACGATTGATATCACCAATCTCTGCCATAATACCGGCAGCGTAGACCGGGCCGATGCCTGGGATGGATGTCAAAACATCCGGCAGGAGTTCCATCTGGGCAGCGATTGTCTTGTCAAACTCCTTGATTTGCGATTCCAATGCCTTGATTGAGGTTATGGATATGGAAAGCACCTGATTGACGGAGTCATTTACCGTCTTAGGCAAACGGTAAGAACTTCTGGCGGCTTTCTGAATGGCTTTGGCGACTGAATCCGGATCAGGAAAGCGGTTCTTTCCTTTTTTCATAATGAATGCAGTCAGTTCATGTAAGTCCATATCGGCCAACGCTTCTGCAGATTCAAATTCATCGTAGACAGCAAGTGCCGTAGTACTGAAGGTATCTGAAAACACCTTCTCCTGTGTCATCGTAGAATACTTCTTGAACAGTACGTTCATAAAGCGCTGTTTCTCTTTCACAAGATTGCAAACGGCAAAGTAGCGTGCTCGTGTGAGGTTCTGAAGGGCTTTGTAGCGATAGTCTCCAATATATACCTCTTTGTTGATTCTACCGAAACGCAGGCAGTCAGCAATGACAAAGGAGTCCACAGAATCATTCTTAGGCAGGTCATTGTAAGCTTCTTTGAACTTATTTACCTGCCTGGGATTCAGGACATGAATCTTTCTGTGAAAAGGTGCCAGAGTGGCATCTTCCCTTAAGAAGTACACGAGATTGTCTCCGTAAACAGAGGTTGCCTCAAGACCAATCAGAACCGTGTCAAGGGAATGAGAAGTCAAAGCAGAAAGAATCCTTTTTACCAGCTGGGCAGAACCATCCTGAGAGTTGGCGACAGAAAAGCTGCTGTGTTTATCACCATTGGGAAGCATGAGATAAACGACATTGATTTTGCTGCTTACATCAATTCCGACGTAAAGTGGGTTCATAAAAATCACCTTCTTTCGTAGTAAGAGTAAAGTGTTCAATCGGCTTGGTAAAACCCATGATCATGGAGCATCGACACCCTCGCATATAAGAATCCAGCTTAAGATGGACAGATGCGAAACCACACTGCTAGATGGTTGTCCTAAACTTAAGCAAACAGCCAGCCGGTTTGAAGCTAACTTCCATGTCAGGGGAACAGACTTTGCTATGAAGCAACCATTACTGGTTCAACAGGGGGGGAAGAGAACTATTACCTGATTGACACTAAGACAATTATATCATGGGCTTAACGAAGCCTATTGAACAAAATTTATTCAGTTATCAAGGTACATTTATGTATCTAAAAGATATTATACGAGGAGGGAAAGATATGAATATTGAGAAATATACACAGAATGCACAGCAGGCCATAATGGACTGCCAGAATATAGCTATTTCAGAAGGTCATCAGATGCTGGACGGGGAACATCTGCACCTTGCTTTAATGATGCAGAAGGATGGACTGATTCCTAAACTGATAAAGTATATGAATCTTGATCCGACGTCGATAATTGCCGATTTGGAGGCTGAGATGGAAAAGCTGCCTAAGGTATCTGGTGCGGCTGACAACATGTATTCTTCCAGACGTCTTTCACAGCTTCTGATGAGGGCTGAAAAGATTGCCGACGAGTTCAAGGATGAATATGTGAGCGTGGAACATCTTTATCTTGCACTTCTTGAGGAGAAAGGCACACCAAGTGCAAGGATTTTTTCCAAATTCGGCATTGATAAAAACAAGTTCTTAAATGCTCTTTCAAAGGTCAGAGGCAATCAGAGAGTGACCAGTCAGAATCCTGAGGACAACTATGACGCACTTAATAAGTACGGCCGTGATCTGGTTGAAATGGCAAGGGAAGGAAAGCTCGACCCTGTAATTGGCCGTGATGCAGAAATCAGACATGCCATACAGATTCTTTCCAGGAGAACCAAGAACAACCCTGTGCTTATCGGTGAACCGGGCGTAGGTAAAACTGCAGTAGTAGAAGGACTGGCTCAGCGTATACTCAACGGTGATGTTCCGGAAGGTCTGAAAGACAAGACAATATTCGCTCTCGACATGGGGGCTCTTATTGCAGGAGCCAAGTTCAGAGGCGAATTTGAGGAAAGATTAAAGGCTGTACTTAATGAAGTAGAAAAATCTGAGGGAAGAATAATTCTTTTCATCGATGAAATCCATAACATTGTAGGCGCAGGAAGAACTGAAGGCTCCATGGATGCAGGAAATCTGCTGAAGCCTAAGCTGGCAAGGGGAGAGCTCCACTGTATAGGAGCAACGACCCTGGACGAATACAGAAAGTATATCGAAAAGGATGCCGCACTGGAAAGAAGATTCCAGAAGGTCCTTGTAGATCAGCCTTCCGTGGAGGATACAATTTCCATACTGAGGGGTCTTAAAGAAAGATTTGAGATACATCACGGCGTAAGAATCACCGACGGAGCACTGATTGCCTGTGCAACTCTTTCGGATCGTTATATCAGCGACAGATTTCTTCCGGATAAGGCTATCGACCTTATGGACGAAGCAGCAGCAAGAATAAGAACCGAAATCGACAGTATGCCTCAGGAACTTGATGAAATATCAAGAAAGATAATGCAGCTTGAAATAGAAAAACAGGCTTTAGGCAAAGAAACAGATAAGGCTTCTGCCGCAAGACTTGCCACCCTTGAAAAGGAACTGGCGTCACTTAAAGAAGAAGACAAGTCCATGCGCGCTCAGTGGGAGAACGAGAAAAAGGCAATTTCCGAGGTCAAAGGCACCAAGCAGCAGATTGAAGAGGTTAAACATCAGATGGAAGAAGCTGAGAGAAATTACGACCTCGAAAAATTGGCACAGCTTAAATACGGCACTTTGCCTGAGCTGGAAAAGAAGCTTGAGAAAGAAAAGGAAAAAGCCGACAATGCCGGAGACGGTGCTGAAAGGCTTCTTAAAGAAGAGGTTACCGAGGAAGAAATTGCCGAAGTTATCAGCGGCTGGACAGGTATTCCTGTAAGCAAACTTGTAGAAACAGAAAGAGAAAAGCTTCTCAGACTGCCTGATATTCTCCACAAGAGAGTAATCGGTCAGGAAGAGGGCGTAAAGGCCGTCTCAGAGGCTATTTTAAGGGCCAGAGCCGGGCTGAAAGATGAAAACAGGCCTATCGGTTCCTTTATTTTCCTGGGTCCTACAGGCGTGGGCAAGACGGAACTTGCCAAGGCCCTTTCCGAAGCGCTTTTCGATACTGAAAAGAACATGATAAGGATAGATATGTCTGAATATATGGAGAAGCACTCAGTTTCAAGACTGGTGGGAGCGCCTCCTGGATATGTGGGATATGACGAAGGCGGTCAGCTTACGGAAGCTGTTCGCAGAAAACCTTACAGTGTTATCCTCTTTGATGAGATTGAAAAGGCTCATCCGGATGTTTTCAACATTCTGCTTCAGCTTCTTGATGACGGCAGACTTACAGACAACCAGGGAAGAACTGTAGACTTTAAGAACACTATAATAATTATGACTTCCAACATCGGAAGCAGCGAGCTCATAGAGAATATGACTGAAGACGGTACTATTCCTGAAGATGTTAAAGAAAGAGTCACCGGTGAACTTAAAAATTATTTCAGGCCTGAATTCCTTAACAGGGTTGATGATATAATCGTATTCAGCGCTCTGACACCTGATCAGGTTAAGAGAATAATCGATTTGTCCCTTGAATCCCTGTCAAAGAGACTTAAAGACAGAGAGATGTCACTTGTTATTACAGATGCAGCCAAGAAATTTATTGCAAATGAGGCTTATGACCCGCAGTACGGCGCAAGACCTGTAAAGCGCTATTTGCAGAAGCACATAGAAACTGAGATTGCATCGATGATAATAAGAGGAGACCTTATTGACGGCGGAACAGTTACCATAGACTGCGACGGAGACAAGTTGATTTTTAACTCGTAGTATGATAAAATATCCTTTCAATGATATGTTGGGAGGATATTTTTTTATGGGGCTGTTTGAAGTCATTATGATAGGTGTGGGGCTTTCCATGGACGCTTTTGCCGCATCCGTATGCAAGGGACTTGCCATGAGACGTCTTAATGTAAAAAATATGCTTGTTATTGCACTTTTTTTCGGCGGTTTTCAGGCGATGATGCCATGCATCGGATGGTTCCTGGGCAAACAGTTTGAAGGATACATAACCAGCTTTGATCATTGGGTTGCCTTTGCACTGCTTGCTTTTATAGGCGGCAAGATGATTTTTGATGTGTTCAGGGGAGGAGAGGAAAACAGCAGCGGAGAAAAGAACGATTGCCTCAATATAAAAGAAATCCTAACTCTGGCCGTGGCAACCAGTATAGATGCTCTGGCTGTAGGAATATCCTTCGCTTTTCTTCAGGTTAATATAATAAAAGCTGTTTCGGTTATAGGAGTGACAACCTTTGTACTGTCTGCTGCAGGCGTTGTCATCGGTAATATGTTCGGAGCAAGGTATGAAAAGAAAGCCACCCTGGCGGGCGGCATCATTCTGGTTTTAATCGGTTTAAAGATACTGCTTGAGCATCTGGGAGTTTTGGGCTGAATATTATTTCCGCCTGAGCATTGATCTGTAGGCGTGAATTTGTGCCGCCTCGGCTCCGGCCTCGGGGTTTCTTTCTTTAAAAGCGTTGAATATACTGCGGTGCTCCTCTAAAACAGTAGGGAGGTAATTAAGTGGATACCGGATGTCTTTATTGGCATATCGAATGATAAAATCATACCTCAGAAGAGTTCGTTCCAGATCTGTATTATGCGAGGCATTGTATATAATGGACTCAAATCCGCGGTTGATTTTCTGCATTTTTTCAAGGTCCTCAGTGGCGGTATAGAACTCCATAAAGGAAAATGTTTCTTCAAGGGCTGAATATTCCTCGTCGGTGATTCGCTCAACTGCCCATTTTACACATTGAGGATATAACAGGCTCCGAATATAAAAGAAGTCGTCCACATCACGCTCAGTTATGCCTATAACAAAGGCACCGCGATTGGGAATAAGCTTAATGAGCCCTATAGATGCGATCTGATTAAGGATTTCTCTTATGGGAGTTCTGCTCATAGCATACTTATCACACAGCGTGTGTTCCGCAATCCGCTGACCGGGTTTAAGCTTGCCTGTGAGAATATCGATTGCAATAGATTCTGCTATTTTCTGAGCCTCAGGTCTATTGTCTTCGTAATCATTATTTAAAAAGTCAAGACTGATCATGGGTGTCCTCCTGAATATAAACATTGAATTGTATACAATTTTAGCACTTAATATGGAATAAAGTCAAGAAAGAGGTAATTATTTTGCTGACAGAAGATAAAGTAAAAGAAGTTCTGGATATACTTGAAAAGACATATCCGGATGCAGAATGCGCTCTGCATCACAAAAATGTGTTTCAGCTGATTGTAGCTGTAGCACTGTCTGCTCAGACCACGGATAAATCTGTAAATCAGGTGACACCGGCACTGTTTGAAAAATATCCTGATGCGGAAAGTCTGGCTGCAGCAGATGTTTCAGAGGTGTCGGAATACATTAAAAGAATAGGTATGTACAAGACAAAAGCAAAAAACAT
>CAKMLH010000096.1 GCA_927797855.1 uncultured Clostridia bacterium
CAGATGTGCCGGCAATAATTAATGCACCGAGTATAATACATATACTCTTCTTTTTAACTGTTTTCTTCATCTTCTTTACCTTGCTTCTTTATTTGACATTTAAAAAATAAGCGGACAAAGTAAATCCCTGCCCGCCTGTTATCATCAGTCTTACCCTATTTTCCGATGTACTCTCTGAGCATTTCAGCAATAAGCTCATCTCTGTCAATTCCCTTGATAAGAGTACGTGCATTATTATAGCTTGTAATGTATGACGGGTCACCTGAAATCAGATATCCCACAAGCTGGTCGATAGGATTGTAATCCTTTTCTTCCAATGCGTTATATACCTCACTTAGAATCTGCTTATTGTTTTTCTGCGTCTTAAAGGCGTCAAACATAATTGTGTTTCTATCCATATTCAAGCCTCCCTTCTTATGGACATTATACTATTTTAAAAGTTCTTCTGCAACTGCAAAAGCATCATTAATTTTGCCGGGATCCTTTGCGCCGGCCTGAGCCATATCAGCTTTTCCGCCGCCTCCGCCGCCTGCTGCTTGAGCTATCTGTTTAACCATATTGCCGGCATGAAGTCCTTTCTCAACAAGGTCATCGGTTATGGATACCAGGAAAGTAACTTTTTCACCGTTTACAGCAGCGAATACCATAACAACACCCTTATGTGCGGCTTTGATATCATCTGAAAGGCTTCTTAAATCGTTAATGCTGCAATCTGCAAATTCCTTTGTAATGAGCTTAACTCCGCCCATTTCCTTGGCATTTTTAACCATTTCGTCAGCTTCACTGCCCATAGCTGCCTTCTTAAGCTCCTCAAGTTCCTTCTTGACTGTCCTGAGCTCTTCTGAAGTATTTCTTGCTTTGTCTGCAAGAGCGTTTTTATTACACTTCAGTGCTTCGCAGGTTTCATCAACCAGTTTTTCAGCCTTGTGAGCCTCAGCAAGTACGCCTGTACCTGTTACAGCCTCTATTCTTCTGACTCCCGATGCAACACCGCCTTCAGATAAAATCTTAAAGGCACCGATTTCACCTGTATTTTTTACATGTGTACCGCCGCAAAGTTCAACGGACCAGCCTCCGGCACTTACAACACGCACTACATTTCCGTATTTTTCACCGAAAAGTGCCATTGCGCCTGCTTTATGAGCATCTTCGATAGACATTTCTTCTGTCTTTACAGGAATAAAAAGATTAATCTTTTCGTTTACAATTCTCTCAACTTCAGACAGCTGTTCCTTAGTTACTGCCTCAAAATGAGAAAAGTCAAATCTGAGAACATTTTCATTTACCATTGAACCTGCCTGCTGCACGTGTGTTCCTAAAACTTCCCTGAGGGCTTTCTGCAGAAGATGTGTAGCAGTATGGTTTCTCATAGTGCGGTTTCTCTTTATAGCATCAACAGAAAGGTTTACAGTTTCACCTGAAGCCAGCTCTCCTGAAATAACTTCCACAGTATGATAAAATACTCCGTCGGTTTTTTCAACCTTGACAACCTTGCCGTTAAATGTTTCAGTTGACATAAAACCGATATCGTCAACTTGTCCGCCGCCTTCTGCGTAGAAAGGTGTTCTGTCCAGAATAACCTTTACTTTTTCTCCTTCCGAAGCTGATTTAGAGATGCCGTTTCCATTTATAATGGCAAGAACCTTTCCATGATCCTCAAGGGTATCATATCCGGTAAAAGCAGTCTTTGGCACATCAAGTTCCACATCGGCTTCCTTCCATGCCTCATCTTCTCCTACTTTGCGGCTTGAGCGGGCAAGTTCCTTCTGCTTCTTCATGTTTGCCTCAAAGCCTTCTGTGTCAGCGGTCATACCGTTTTCTGCCAGAATTTCTTCGGTGAGTTCAAGTGGGAATCCGTAGGTATCGTAAAGTTTAAATGCTTTTTCTCCGTCAAGGACAGTCTTACCTGCTGCTTTGAGTTCGTCAACATACTGAGCGATTATAGCTTCGCCCTGATCTATTGTAGAAGCAAATTTTTCCTCCTCAACGGAGATAATCTTCTGGATGTAGTCCTTTTTCTCCACTAATTCAGGATATGCTTCTCCTGAAACTTCTATAACCTTATTGGAAAGTTCAGCAAGGAAAGGACCTTCAATTCCGAGAAGTCTGCCATGTCTTGCTGCTCTTCTCAGAAGTCTTCTCAGCACATATCCCCTGCCCTCGTTTGAAGGCATTATTCCATCGGCAATCATAAAGGTTATTGACCTGAGATGGTCTGTGATTATTCTGATTGAAACATCTGTAGGAGCCTGTCCGTCCTTATATTCAACACCGCACTTTGCAACTACTCCGTTAAGGATGTGTCTTATAGTGTCTATATCAAATATTGAATCAACTCCCTGCATTATGCAGGCCATCCTTTCAAGACCCATTCCCGTGTCGATGTTAGGATGAGCAAGATTGCTGTAGGAGCCGTCTTCTTCCTTTGAAAACTGGGTGAATACATGATTCCAGAATTCCAGGTATCTGTCGCAGTCGCAGCCCGGCTTGCAGTCAGGCTTGCCGCAGCCGTACTCAGGACCTCTGTCAAAATATATTTCAGAACAAGGACCACACGGACCGAGACCTATCTCCCAGAAGTTGTCCTCTTTGCCAAGTCTGACAATTCTGTCTTCCGGCATGCCTAGCTTTTTCCATATTTCAAAGGCTTCGTCATCATCTTCGTAAATCGTTGCCCATACCCTGTCAAAAGGTATTTTAAGCCAGTCACGTATGAATTCCACTCCCCACGTCAGGGACTGTTCTTTAAAATAATCTCCAAAGGAAAAATTCCCGAGCATTTCAAAAAAAGTACCGTGTCTTGAGGTTATTCCCACATTATCTATATCACCTGTTCTTATGCATTTCTGACAGGTTGTCATTCTCTTTGAAGGCGGTGTTTCAACGCCGGCAAAATAATTTTTAAGAGGTGCCATACCTGAGTTTATGATAAGAAGACTTTTGTCGTTCTGCGGTATGAGAGACGCACTTTTTCCCGGGTAATGACCCTTGCTGACATAAAAGTCCCTGAACATCTGTCTTATCTGATTTAATCCGAGTTTTTCCATATATTAATTCCTCCTGAAATAATTAACAAACAATATGTAAATTTTACCACTACTAAAGAAGCGGCGCAACTGCTTTCAATATAACTCCGAGAATTTTATATCCAAACTTTATATCTTTTAAATTTCCCAATGTTATCTGACGGCATTTTGCAGCGGTTTCCTGAAAGTCTTTCTCAATGTCTCCAATACATTCAGTGTCGTACATGTATGCTGCGCATTCGAAATGGTGGTATAAACTTCTGTAGTCAAGATTAATCGTACCGACAACAGCCTTTATATCGTCACTCACAAAGACTTTAGCATGAACAAATCCCGGAGTATATTCGTATATCTTGACCCCTGCCGCAAGAAGTGACTTGTAATGGGTCTTTGCGAGGGAATAAGGCATAATCTTATCGGGAATCCCCGGGAGAATGAGAGAAACTTCCACTCCCCTTTCTGCCGCAAATTTTATAGCCATTTCCATTTCACCGTCAAGAATAAGATACGGCGACATAATGTGGACATACTTCTGAGCACGATTTAATATATCGATGTACACCATTTCCCCTGTTTTTTCATTATCCAGGGGAGAATCGGCATATGGAAGCACATATCCTTTACACTGCTTTTCAGGAATTGGGTACTTACCTAAAAATTTTTCAATCTCAGGAACCTTCTCGTCGATATTCCACATCTGCAGAAACATGAGAGTAAAGCTTTCCGCTGCTTTGCCCTGAACCATTATGGCAGTGTCTTTCCAGTGTCCGAACCTGGATTTAAGATTTATGTACTCATCTGCCAGGTTAATTCCTCCGGTAAAAGCTGTGCGCCCGTCAATTACAAGGATTTTCCGATGATCACGGTAGTTGTAGTGAGTTGATACAAAGGGAGTAATAGGCGAAAACATTTTGCACTTTATCCCAAGTTTTTTAAGTCTCTTGGGATAATCATGAGGCAGAGTTGAAAACTCACATGTTCCGTCATACATAAGGCGGACGTCTACCCCTTCTTTTGCTTTTCTTGCAAGAATGTCAAGAACCTCACCCCACATTACACCCTCGGCAATTATAAAGTATTCCAGGAAAATGAAATGCTCAGCCTTCTCCAGCTGAATGAGAAGTTCTTTAAATTTATCTTCTCCCACGGGAAAATATTTCACTTCAGTGTTTTTATATATAGGAAAACATCCGCTGCGCTTCATGTATTCGGTCAGCGCTTCGGTTTCCGGGCTTACACGGTTTAATTCTTCCTTTAATTGCGGATCCTGTTTCAGGCTTTGCTGCGTTTCGTCAATTATTATTTCAAGACGTTTTTTTATAGCCCGATGACCCAGGTCTGTTCTGGTAAACAAAAGAATAACCGCACCGAAAACAGGTGCAACCATTATCAGGATAAGCCAGGTTATCTTGGCAGTGGGATCAAAACTGCTGTTTAAAAGATAAATAACCATAGCGAAAATAAAGGCAATATTTAATCCTACATAATGGGGAACATATTGTGAGAACCAATTTACAAGCACAATAGGCAGCATCAGCTGTATCACAAGCAGCAGTGTAAAAATACCTACACGGCTGAATATTACCCTTAATATACCTACCTTTCCTTTTTTAAGAAGACGTATTCCCTTGTTTTCTAAATCATCAGACAAAAATGTATCCATCTATTACCCTCTTAATAACAAAAAAATCTTCATTTTATTATATCATATTTTTTTCCTTTTTTAAAGAAAAAACCTGCAGAATTATTGCTTCCGCAGGTTTTTTGACTACATCTGGTCTTTTAAAGTCCTGGCCATTTCCGTCATGTCCTGTCGCACTTCTCCGAGATTGCTTTTCACATTATCTACGTGCCTGCAAGTATCCTTAAACTCGCTTTTAAGCTCTCTCTTTGCCTGCGGCTTCATTTTGGAATACGCCATATATGCGGCAGCGCCCACCGCCGCTGTTGCTATAGCCACACTCGCAGCCTTGTTCATATATCATCACCCCTTCAAAATTATTATTTGAAAAGATGGACTATATATACGTTGTAAACCAAACTGGCCATAAGAATTTTTTGGTCAAATTGTTTTTTTAATATTAAACCCATCCTTGCTCTCTCATGGCTTTTACCACACGGCGAAAGCCTGCAATATTTGCACCCGCCACATAGTTTTCTGCACAGTCATAATCAACTGCTGCTTTTGAAACCTGATGCCAGATGTCATGCATTATTTCCTTAAGCTGCGTATCTACTTCTTCAAAACTTCGTTTGAGGCGCATACTGTTCTGGGACATTTCAAGGGCAGAAACCGCTACACCGCCGGCATTTGAAGCTTTTCCCGGCATAAACAGCACACCCTTTGACTGAAGAAGTTCTGTCGCTTCCAGGGTTGTAGGCATATTTGCTCCCTCAGCAACTGCGATGCAGCCGCTGTCAATAAGCTTTTGTGCGTCTTCGATATCAAGCTCGTACTGTATAGCACATGGAAGTGCCACATCACATTTCACTTCCCAGACTTTTTTACCTTCGAAATAAGCAGAGCCAGGAACCATCTGCTCATATTCCTTTATTCTGCCCCGTCGTACTTCTTTTATTTCCTTGAGAACCTCAACATTGATCCCCGCCGGATCGTAAACATAGCCGGATGAATCGCTGACTGTAACAACTTTAGCACCCATCTGCTCTGCTTTTTCCACTGCATAGATTGCCACATTCCCGGAGCCTGAAACTGAAACAACCGCTCCTCTGATTGTTTTGCC
>CAKMLH010000097.1 GCA_927797855.1 uncultured Clostridia bacterium
GTGCAAATGCGGTCAGCTTATCTCCCAGAATGCAGTTAATACTCGGAATTTTTACTTTCAGATTCTCGCCTTCAGTCATCAGAAGATCATTCTTTATTTCTTTCTCCACAAGATGTTTATAATGATTTTCTTCAAAAATAACATCCAGCAGAATATATATATCCTTGCCTGTTATTGGCGATTCATATGTGAACTTGAAATGTCTTTTTTCTATTTTATTTTTTCCTACTCTAACCTGTTCTTCCTGAGATTTAAACGGGAATATCTCTGCAGCTCTCTGATATGCTCCTGCGAATAATTATTTCTTGTTATCATTCTTCCGGTTCTCCAGTCTTAAAGTTATATTCGTTTTTTCGTGCAGAAAAGTCCTAAACTTTTTTTCCACTCCCCGTCTTCTGGCATATCTGAACAGCTTGCTTTCATCAACTGCGTATTGGTGAAACATGTTCTCAATAATACTGCTTATTTCTTCTGATGGATAGGCAGATACTATAACCTTTTCGCAAAATGCATCTACCATCATTTTTTCTATACACGTAGCCCATACATGTCCTTTACCTCTTGGAGATTCCGTCGGGAGCTTAAGTATTACAATCATTCCTTCAACCCAATACTGATGAAACATCTCAACTGTAGGGTATATCAGAACCTTCCCGGGATATACTGTCTTTAATGAATCGAAAACAAATTCACCAAGGTCTTTCTCGACGGATACAAAAATAGTATTATGTGCTATCTGATGATTTATAAACTCATTAAGTTGTATCAACTCAAAGATGCGGAAATCGAGGTAGGGATAATTATCAGTTATAAGTCCTGCAATGTCATATGCTTCCTGTGAATAATCATATGAGTAGGTTTTATCGTTTACCTTGCAGACACAATATGCATTCCGCCCAACGCGTGCAACTTCACCATCGTCTAACAATGACTGCAGCTTAGCTTTAAAAAAAGCCTCCGTAATGCCTTGTGAGTGATTTTTCATTTCAGTAAACAGTTCTTCACGGTTAAAGTAAATACTGTCATAAAATTTTTTCAGATAATCAGTTTCTCCCATGCGCTACCTCCCTTAGCATTTCGGCAATAAACTCTATTTACTGCTGTTTTGCTATTATAATTATATATCTGAATTCTCATTATGTCAATTAACATTTCGGCAGTAAAGTTTAATCTCTGCCGAAATGTTTCTTTCGATCTTCCCTCATCTGCTATTATTGTCAGCAATTCGTAAAAGAATACCGGGAAGATTTCTGCTCCCATGTATGTCATGTCATCATTTCGTCGTCACGTAAAAACAGAACCCTTGAAATTTCAAGGGTTCCGGGGTTTATCCACTATTCAAACTCAATCGTTCCCGGCGGTTTTCCCGTGCAGTCGTAGAATACGCGGTTTACATGGTCCACCTCGTTGACTATGCGGGTGGTTACCCGGTCAAGGACATCCCACGGCAGGTGGGCAGCCTCGGCGGTCATGAAATCGCTGGTCTTGACAGCACGCAGGGCAACGGCATAATCGTAAGTCCTGAAGTCGCCCATAACGCCCACGGAGCGCATGTTGGTCAGAGCTGCAAAGTACTGCGCCGGAGTGTCCGGATGGCCGTATCCCGGAATCTGACCTGCCTCCATAGCCGCCGCGATTTCCTCTCGATAGATGGCATCAGCCTCCTGAACGATTTTAACCTTTTCGGCAGTGACCTCGCCTACGATGCGCACTCCAAGTCCCGGCCCCGGGAAAGGCTGGCGATATACCAGATGCTCAGGAAGTCCCAGTTCAAGGCCTGCACGGCGAACCTCGTCCTTAAAGAGCATTCTCAGAGGCTCGATGATTTCCTTGAAGTCCACGTGATCCGGAAGGCCGCCTACATTGTGGTGTGATTTTATTACGGCGGACTTGCCCAGACCCGACTCGATTACATCGGGATAAATGGTGCCCTGAACCAGGAAGTCAACTGCGCCGATTTTTTTGGCTTCTTCCTCAAATACGCGGATAAACTCCTCTCCGATGATTTTGCGTTTAGCCTCCGGGTCGGTGACGCCTGCAAGTTTTTTGTAGAATCTTTCCTGTGCGTTGACGCGGACAAAATTCAGATCATAAGGCCCATCAGGTCCGAAGACGGCTTCCACCTGGTCCCCCTCGTCCTTGCGGAGCAGACCGTGGTCAACGAAAACGCAGGTAAGCTGCTTTCCTACCGCTTTTGACATGAGCACAGCCGCAACGGAGGAATCCACACCGCCGGAAAGAGCGCAGAGAACCTTGCCGTCCCCAACCTTGGCGCCGATGTCTTTAATTGACCTTTCCACGAAATCGTCCATCTTCCAGTCGCCTTTGCAGCCGCATACTCCCAGTACAAAATTCTTAAGCACCTTAAAGCCCTCAACGGAGTGAACCACTTCCGGGTGGAACTGAACGGCATAAAAGCCTGCAGCCGGGTTTTCCATGGCGGCTACAGGGCACACCGGAGTGTGGGCCGTAACCTTGAATCCGGAAGGAGCCTTGGCTATATAATCCGTATGGCTCATCCAGAACAGGGAAATTCCCGGAACTTTTGAGCCGGTCTCAGACTCGCCTCCCAGGCCTACGCCGGCAAGAAGGCAGCTTCTGTCGTCGATGGTCACGTCGGTTCTGCCGTACTCGCTGACAGGAGCCGTGGCAACTTTGCCCCCCAGCTGGTGTGCCAGAAGCTGAGCTCCGTAGCAGATGCCAAGGAGGGGAATTCCCAGTTTGAAAATCTCCGGGTCAGCCTGAGGCGATTCTTCGCCGTAAACGCTGTTGGGGCCGCCGGTAAAAATAATCCCCGACGGAGCCATTTTCTTTATATCGTCTATTGACAATGTGTGGGGATGAACCTCGCAGTACACATTGCACTCACGGACACGGCGGGCAATCAGCTGATTGTACTGGCCGCCGAAATCCAGAACCAGAATGTTTTCTCTCATAATACAGTCACCTATCTGATTAGCTATCTGATTAAGCTATTTGATTACATTGTTTGAAGTATCTTTAAGGATTACGTCGTGTGCGCCGCCCTCCACAATGGAAGTTGCCGAAACCAGGGTCAGCTTGGCTTTCTGCTGCAGCTCCTTGATGGAAAGAGCTCCGCAGTTGCACATGGTGGATTTAACCTTTGTAAGGCTCAAGTTTACGTTGTCGTGAAGAGAACCTGCGTACGGAACGTAGGAGTCAACTCCTTCCTCGAACTTCATACGAGGATCTCCCCCAAGGTCATAGCGCTGCCAGTTTCTCGCACGGTTGGAGCCCTCGCCCCAGTACTCCTTGACATAGCTTCCGTTGATGTTCAGCTTGTTGGTAGGAGATTCATCGAAACGGGCAAAGTATCTGCCGAGCATGATAAAGTCTGCGCCCATTGCAAGAGCCAGGGTCATATGGTGGTCATAAACGATGCCGCCGTCGGAACAGATAGGAACGTAAACGCCCGTCTCCTCGAAATACTTGTCGCGTTCTTTGGCAACTTCGATTACGGCAGTAGCCTGTCCCCGGCCGATACCTTTCTGCTCGCGGGTGATGCAGATGGAACCGCCGCCGATTCCGATCTTCACAAAGTCTGCCCCGGCGTCCGCAAGGAATCTGAAGCCTTCTCCGTCAACCACATTTCCTGCGCCTATTTTAACTGTGTCGCCGTATTTTTCGCGAACCCAGGCAATAGTGTCGCTCTGCCACTGGCTGTAGCCTTCGGAGCTGTCTATACACAGAACGTCAACGCCGGCATCAACCAGTGCCGGGATTCTTTCCATGTAGTCACGGGTGTTTACACCTGCTCCTACAATATATCTCTTATGCTCGTCCAGTATTTCGTTAGGGTTGGACTTGTGGGAATCGTAGTCCTTTCTGAAAACGAAATGGGTGAGCCTCTGGTTTTCGTCTATTATAGGCAGGGCGTTGAGCTTGTTGTCCCAGAGAATGTCGTTGGCCTCGCTTAAGGAAATGCCTGCCTTGCCGTATATGAGTTTATCAAAAGGCGTCATAAACTCTCTTATAGGCGTGTCGGGATCCATTCTGCTTACACGGTAGTCCCGGCTTGTGACAAGTCCCAGAATCTTGCCTTCCGATGTGCCGTCCTCGGTGATGGCGATGGTTCCGTGGCCTTTTCGTGCTTTAAGCTCGATTACATCCGCCAGCGTCTGGTCAGGTCTCAGGTTGGAATCACTCACAACGAAGCCGGCTTTATAGGCCTTTACCTTCTTTACCATGGCCACCTGATTTTCGATGGTCTGAGAGCCGAAAATAAAAGAAATTCCACCTTCCTTCGCCAGTGCCACAGCCATCCTGTCGTCGGAAACTGCCTGCATTACAGCGGAGACCAATGGAATATTCATGGTAATTGCGGGTTCTTCGCCCTTCCTGAATTTTGTGATGGGGGTCTTGAGGGATACCTCCTCCACCCGGCAGTTCTTGCCGGAATATCCCGGTACGAGAAGGTATTCGTTAAATGTTCTTGATGGTTCTTCGAAATAGTACGCCATTACTTTTCTCCTCTATATATGAAAATTTTCAACTTGATTATTTTTTCTATTATATGCTATTATGCCCCTGATTTCAAGGGAAAAATCACAGTGCTCTAAATCATGACCGCCCTTCAAAAGGCAATACCATTAAATTAAGGAACACGCCGATGTTGTAAAAAAATCAAATAAGCCACTATTTTTACAACATCACACCTTTTCCAAAGCTTTTGGAGGCCGTCTCTTGAGTGCCATGTTGTAAAATCCGGGAGGTCGAAGTTATTTTTACAACGTGATTTAATTTTATGTTGTAAAAATTCTGCAAATCAAAAAAAAAGTACAACATTCATGGCTTTTCAGCTGCGATTTAGAGGCCGATGTGAGTGTTATGTTGTAAAAAAACCTGTTCCATGTCAAATTATACAACGCCGATAAAAAAGACAGGCAAAATTAGAACACAGTTCATACTTTACCTGTCTTAAACTCAAAAACCACTACGAAAGTAAGACCACCATAAAGGTCAAACCACCATAAAGGTTATAGCGCCACTATTTAAGAGGTGCTAATCCAAGAATCTCTCTTGCTTCTGCAGGAGTTGCAACTTCTCTTCCCAGAAGTTTAGCAAGCTGAACAACCTTTTCTACCATCTGGCCGTTGGATTCTGCCAGAACGCCCTTTTCAAGGTAAAGGTTATCTTCGAAACCTACTCTTACATGTCCGCCGAGGCAGATAGTAGCTGCAGCGATGTGCCATGCGTTCTTGCCCAGGCCTGTTGCAGTCCAAGTTGAGCCTTCAGGAATGGATTCAGCCATGTATACAAGGTCTCTTACTGTTGCTGCCATCTGTACGCCGAGAACGAAATCCCAGTGGATAGGCTTTACTAAGTAACCCTTCTTGTAAGCTGTCTTCATAGCCAGGTCGATCATGCCCTTGTCGAATACTTCGCATTCAGGCTTGATGCCTCTTTCCTGCATGATCTTAGCAAAGTTTACGATTGTGTTGTCAGTGTTTACGAAAATTTCGTCTCCGCCGAAGTTGCAGGTACCGCAGTCCAGTGTAGCCATTTCAGGTGTAGGAACTACTTCTGTTGACTGTAATCTTTCAAGGTCAGTCATACCAACTGCTCCGCCTGTTGAAGGCTGAATGATAACATCCGGGCACTCTTTTCTGATAGCGTCGATGCATTCCTGGAATCTGCCCTTATCCTGAGTAGGAGTACCGTCATCCCATCTTACATGAAGGTGGATTAAAGCTGCGCCGGCATCATAAGCTGA
>CAKMLH010000098.1 GCA_927797855.1 uncultured Clostridia bacterium
GACGGTTCAGTGGGTTCATAGGTCGGTTCCTCGTATTCCTTACATTCGGTAATAGGGACTTCAAAATTTTTCTGGCTTCCGTTATAGCTTGCCATAAATTTCAAAGATTTCCCTGAGCCTTTATATGTAAGACTTTTAATGGTCATTTCAAAGCTGCCGTTTCCGACACTGGTCTGAGCGGGACTGATTTCCCCCCCGCCGAAGCTGTCCACCAGCCTTGTAAATACCAGTTTGTCAATGTTCTCCGAAGAAATAAAAGATACTGTTATGTCAACATTATCCCCTTTGGTCACTCTTGCAGCTGTTCCCGGATTGTTTACAGAATTAATTCTGGTAATACTATACCCTGTTATCACCAGTTTTTCCGGTCCATCATCATCTTTACTCTCAGCAAACCCAATGGCCGAGCACAAAGTTAAAACCATGGCAAGCGCCACGGTCAGTATCAGAATTTTCTTTAAATATCTGTTCATTAATTTTCCCCCTTGCCGGTATTATTTTCTGTTTTTACATCACTTACCACTTCACCGTCAATAAGAGTTACAATTCTGTCTGCATACTCGGTCATTTCCGGGTCGTGAGAAACAAGGACAATAGTCTGCTTAAAGGTCCTTGCAAATTTTCTTATCATTTCCATTACTTCTTTTGTGGTCTTGGAGTCCAGATTTCCCGTGGGCTCGTCGGCAAACACAATATCCGGCCTGGTTATAAAGGCTCTTGCGATACCCGCACGCTGCTGCTGTCCCCCTGACATCTGTCCCGGAAAATGATTCATTCTGTTGTGAAGCCCTACTCTGCATAGCATCTTCTTGGCTTCACGCTCCCTTATCTCCTTGGGGACTCCCCTGAACATGAGAGGCATAGCCACATTTTCCACAGCCGTAAGCTCAGGCAGCAGATTGTAGGACTGAAAAACAAAGCCCACGTGTTTCTGTCTGAAAGCGGCAAGACCGTTTTCATCAAGATGTGACACAGGCACTCCCCCTATCAGTACCCGTCCCCGCGTAGGCTTTTCCAGACCTGCAAGCTGATTGAGCAATGTGCTCTTGCCGGAACCCGATGTGCCGAATATGCAGCATATCTCTCCCCGATTAATTGAAAGGTTTATGTTCCTGAGAGCCACAACTCTTTCTTCCCCCATAATGTATTCCTTGCGAAGTTTCTGTATCTGTATGATTGGTTTTTCTCTAGGAATTTCCGCTCCCATAATCCGACTCCTTTCTGCATTTTCCATGTTAGCACAAATTCCTTTAATATCCATTAACGTAACCTTAAGATTTCTTAAGGTTAGTCGGAAGAATTATTTCAAATTCGGTGCTGAATCCATCCGGCTTAGGATCGATAAGCCTTATGGTTCCGCCATGGGCAGTTATGATTCTTTTCGTAATTGCAAGACCCAGTCCGCTGCCGCCTCCGCTTCTTGACTTGTCTCCCATAACGAAGGGTTCAAATATATTCTCTGCATTTTCTCCCGTAATACCGGTTCCGTTGTCAGCGAGAGTTATCTTAACCTTTCCATGTCTTGATTCGTCGGCAGGTTCCCTCTCATTGACGGAGACAGCTATGACAGTCCCCAGACTGTTGTATTTCAGTGAATTGTAAAGAATATTGTCAAGAGCGCGTTTCATCTGGTAGCTGTCAAGGCTGCACATAATCGGCGTCTCCGGTATGACTGCTTTAAGAGTAAATCCGGAAAGCTTTATTTCATCGTACCTTTCGGCAAGATAACCCCTCATGAATTCGCAGATATCCTTTTCATCCGGGCTGATAGTAAACTCAGGGTGTTCAACCTTGCTGTACTCATGGAAAGAATTTATAAGGCTGTTCAGCTCCTCCGATTTTCTGTCAATGAGCTTCAGGTAGCTGTCAACTTTCTCAGGGGGCACTTTTCCATCGCTTATTGCCTTGGCATACCCTGAAATGACTGTAATAGGCGTTTTCAGATCGTGTGAAATATCAGCCAGAATACGCTGCCTCTCGTCGTCCATTTTCTTTCTCTCGGCTTCACTGGCAGCAAGCATATCTGCCATTCTGTCCATATTTTTGCCTATGGTCTGAATCTCCCAAGGTCCGTCCATATCTCCCAGCCTGCTGTTTCCTCCGCTTGCCAGTCTGTCCACTGCACTGTTCAGTTCAACCAGAGGTTTCTTTATCATTCTGTTCATCCAGAGAAGGAAAGATACTATTGCAATCAGATAAAGAGGAATCATCAGGAGGAAAACTCTGTCGGCTTTTGAGTACATATTCTGATATGAATCGAGAGAAGAGTCATATGACATCACCACCAGGTATTTTGCATTCTCTACGGCTTTATTTACGGAAAGGGTGCCTGAAATGTCATATTTAAGGTAAACCGGTCCATCGGAATACTGGCTTGTCAGGTATTCAAATTCCTGCGGGGTATAGGATGAGTGGCCGTCGCCCAGGCCGCCCTCCTGAACAACATAATTATCGTCAAGAATCATGACCTGCTCATCTGTTTCTCCGTTGTCATTGAAAGTATATTTTGTAAGAAGGTTCTCCTGATTGCCTTCTTCATTTGTAAAGCTTACATAGTTTATGTATGACTGTTCATCGTATGGCTGTATGCAATCAATTTCACCCGGTGTAAAATCTCTCTTCAGGCTTCCCGTTGAGTCGTATATTATTTTACCTTCTCCTGTTATAATGGCAAATCCGCCATCCTTGCCAAGATATTTTCCTGTCTTGACCTCATCGTACTTTCCCGCCTGCATATTACGGTCCCTTGCAAGGGATTCCACATCGGGCATTCTTGAAAGCCAGTCAAAATATGCTTCGTTCAGCCAGGATACAAAAAAGAAAATAAGAACAAGTGCAAGAGTGAATCCAAGATATCCTTTTGCCAGAAGCGTTACAAGACGTCTGTTTTTTCCTTTACTTTTCAAATTTATATCCCACCCCTCTTACAGTTACCAGATGAACGGGCCTTCTGGGATCGTCCTCGATCTTTTCCCGCAGCTTAGAAATATGTACCATTATTGTGTTGTTGTCCCCTTCAAAATAATCTCCGCAAACGCTTTCGTACAGCTGCACTTTAGTGAAAATTCTGCCCGGAGATTTCATCAGCTTAAGCAGGATTCTGTATTCCATAGGTGTGAGCTGAACAGTTTTTCCGTTCTTTTCCACTGTATGGTTTGAAAGATTCAGCTCAAGACCTCCCGCACTGAGAATATCCGACGGCGAGCCTGCTCTCCTGAGCAGAGCCTTTACCCTTGCCACTACCTCCAGTGGATTGAAAGGTTTGGTCATATAGTCGTCTGCGCCGATGTTAAGTCCTAAGATCTTGTCCTGATCCTGGTCTCTGGCTGACAATATCATTATAGGCATGGTTGTGCGTTCCCGCAGTTTCCGGGTCAGCTCAAGTCCGTTAATTCCCGGCATCATTATGTCAAGGATGGCCAGCTGCGGCGCAGCGGTTTCTGCCAGCTCCAAGGCTTTTTCACCGTTATCCGCACAGGTGACGGAAAAACCCTCACTCTCAAGATAAAGCTTTAAAAGGTCCCTTATATCTCCGTCGTCTTCTGCAATTAAAATGTTCTGTCTGTTCATTTGTTTTCTCCTATCCCTTTATCAGAACTATGCGCCCGGCCTGATGCCAGCCATAGCCACCCATCTTTTCCAGTTTTTCATGAAATTCCTTGCTTTCAAGAATCTGTCTGAAGGCTCTGACCTGTGGGAGCTCCAGATTTTCCTGCCTTATGGCAAAATCATATTCTTCCGTTCCCACTTCCACAAAGTCCAGTCCCATGGCGTCAGCAGCAGATTTTATACCCATTCCTGCATCAATCTCATCGGAAGCTACCAGTGCAGCCACAGCCATATGGGTTGCCGCTTCCTTATCATAGCCGTCTATCATGTCAGGTGTTATTCCTGCCTGCTTCAGCTTATAGTCGAGAAGTACCCTTGTGCCTGCTCCCCTCTGCCTGTTGACATAGCGGACTCTTGTCAGGTCTTCCACGCCCTTGATTCCCAACGGGTTACCTTTTTTTACCATTATTCCCTGGATTCTGTCAACACCTTTGATGAGGGCCATTTTTTCTCCCGGGAAGATTTTCTCTATATAAGATATGTTATATTCCCCTGTCTCTTCGTCAAGAAGATGGGTGGGCGCTATTACTGTTTCACCTCGCGAAAGTGCCATGAGTCCTGCCATGCTTCCCACATGAGTTCCCGAAAGATTCATTCCCGGAAAGCGCTCTGCCATCATATCGTTCATCACATCTAATATCATATCATGGCTTCCAATTGAAACCAGTGTATTTTCAATCCGGGCAATGTCATTGTAAAGTTCCACATCTACGGTCTCACCTGCTTCAAAGCCCTCGCTTTCCTGCGGTATGACACAGAAGCCGTCTGCACGGACAAGGCTCATTGCCGCCCCTGCCCCTCTGGCCAGAGGTGCACAGACAAATTTATCTCCTACCTTGCCCACCTTAACGCGGACATATTCCCTGTGTTTCAGAGAGGAAACGATACGTTTGGAAAGGACGGCTTTTACTGTCTTTCGTGATGTGAGGCCGCTGAGAGAGTTTCCTCCTGTCATTTTTCTCAGTACCGGTTCCACAAAATTCTCAAATGCCAGATAGGCGCTTACAGGATAGCCCGGAAGTCCTATTACAGGCTTTCCTCCTACTACTGCCAGTATTACAGGCTTGCCCGGTTTCATTGCCACTCCGTGGATTATCACCTCTCCGATTTCACGGAGCACATGAACCGTATAGTCCTCTGTTCCTGCACTGGAACCGGCATTGATGATTACCACATCGCTTTTTTCGGTTTCTTCAAGTACTGCTTCTTTTATCTGCTGGTAGTCATCAGGCACTATGCTGCATCTGTGGGGTGTTCCGCCTGCTTCCGTCACCATGGCGGCAAACATACCGGAATTGGAGTCTATTATGTCGCCCTCTGACGGATTCTCATAGGGCATGATGATTTCGGTTCCCGTAGGGATAATGGAAACCGTCGGTTTTCTAAAGGTTTTCAGGTTCAGAATACCTCCGGCCAGCAATACCCCTATATCCACAGGTCTGATAGTGTGGTGACTTGGCAAAAGCATCTCTCCAGCTGCTATGTCCTCTCCGATAGGTCTCACATGCTGCCATCCCGGAACGGAACGGGTAATCATGACCCTGTCGCTGCCTGATTCTTCGATTACATCCTCTGCCATTACGACTGCATCGAAGGGAGACTTTACAGGGTCGCCCGTGTCTATAATCTTATAGCCTGTGCCCGGCTCCAGTATAAGAGGTCTTTCTTCCTTTGCCTTCGCTGTTTTAGCGGATTTGACAGCGATTCCGTCCATAGCTGCTGAATTGAAAAGAGGCGAACAGCATTTTGCGAATATCGGTTCTGCCGTAATCCTGTTCAGTGACTCATATGTGTTGACTATTTCCGTCTGTGGTTTCAGGCAACCTGCTTCTTCAAGTGCCTGCATATATTTTTCTCCGGCTTCCTCTGCCGGTGTGGTTTTCAGATATAGATTTCTCTTTGCCATGACT
>CAKMLH010000099.1 GCA_927797855.1 uncultured Clostridia bacterium
TTTAGTCTGTATAGTTGTCGAAGTATCCCTGAATATAAATGAATGGAGTTCCCTTATCGCCGGAGCCGCTGGTCAGGTCACACAGTGAGCCCAGAAGGTCTGTAAGTCTTCTGGGTGTAGTTCCTTCTGTAGCCATCTGACCGACCAGGTTGTCATCCTTTTGGCGGATAGCTCCTTCGATAGCAGCCTTCAGCTCGTCCCCCCGAAGGTCTGCGAAATCGTTATCAGCAAGATACTTTAGCTTAAGCTCGTTAGGCTGACCTACAAGACCGGATGTGAATCCCGGTGAAACCACAGGGTCTGCAAGCTCCCAGATTTTGCCCACAGGATCCTTGAAGGCGCCGTCGCCGTAAACCATAACCTCTATTGTTTTTCCGGTTTTTTCCTTTATATCAGCCTGAACGCTTTCCACGAATTCCTGGCAGTTTATCGGGAACAGCTTGATGGTGTTTTCTGTGGCCTTGTTGGATCCCAGAATTCCGTATTCAGGATTATATCCCGAACCGTTTACGGGAGCATTTAAGAGCTCGTCCATACCCAGCACAATTTTGCCGCCGGCTTCTTTTATGAGTCTCTTAGTTCTCTTCCTTGTGTGGATGTCAGCGCAGATAACCTTGTCGGTGTAATCTACGATCTTACGAGGATTGTTTGCAAATATAATCTCTGCCTCTGCACCCTCTTCTTCAATAAGTCCTTTGTAGTAATTTACATAATCGATACCGGTAAAGGTGTGCTTTGATTTGCCAAAAGTCTTTTCAAATTCTTCCTGAGTCAGCAGATCCGTGTACGGGTCTACACCCTTTTCGTCGAGCAGGTCTATGTCCAGCAGATGATTTCCTACTTCGTCACTGGGGTAGCTGAGCATGAGCACGACCTTCTTACAGCCCTTGGCAATGCCGCGAAGGCAGATAGCAAATCTGTTTCTGCTGAGGATTGGGAAAACAACACCCACGGTGCCGCCGCCCAGCTTGTTTTTCACATCCTCTGCAAGCTGATCAGTAGTTGCATAATTCTTTTGAGCTCGGGCCAGAATTGACTCAGTCACCGCCAGGACATCCTTGCTTCCGATTTCAAAATCACCTGCCTCAAGACAGCCCATAAGGGTATCGACCACTATTTTTTTTAAATCGTCGCCCTCCTTTATTATCGGCCCGCGAAGCCCACGGGATATAGTTCCTATTCTTCTTTCCATTTGATTTCTGTCTCCTTTATATATTTAATATCTTATTTTTCCAGAAGTCCGCCTACCAGAACGAAATATGATGGCACCTTTCCCTCTTCAATCCATTCCAGCTCAATTCCCAAAAGGTCATGGACAGTTTTGCCAACATTGCCTCCGAGGGATTCTATGGAATAGCGCATTTTTTCCGGGTATCTGCAGGGTTTTCCCGACGGTCTGGTGCAATTTCCTTTGCCGCAAAGGCTGCAGCTTCCGGCAGAAAGAGAGACTGAACCGGGGCATTGGTTTTCCATCTTGAAGAGCTCCCCGGCCATATTTTCCTTTACTTCCGCCATTATTTTAAGGCTTTCCTCCTGGCTTACAGTTCCGTCAAAATTGATTTTGTAACCCAATATGTAAAGGCTTTCGTACTCTTTCCAGTAATCTTCAGATTTAAAATCATAGGAAGGGCACGACCATACCTTATCATAATTAGGGCACCTCTTGCAGCATTCCAGAAACTCGTCAACATTTACATAGTCTTTTATATAGTCCTTTACAGGTATTCTTTCCTCAAATCTTTCAAGCCGGTACAACCGCTTCACCTCTTTCTTTTTTCTTTTCACGCATTTAGTATACCATACAGCTTTGATTTATGGTACAATAAAATATATGAACATACAGACTTTACTGGAGGAAAATTAATGGCTTTCGGATTTTTTAAAAAAGCAGAAACTGCAGATCTGATTCTGCATAACGGACATGTTTTTACTCAGAACCCTGAGCTGCCCTGGGCATCGGCGGTAGCCTGCAAGGATGGTGAAATCATGGCTGTGGGCAGTTTTGAGAATATGGAAGGAATTACTGACAATAATACTAATGTTGTGGATCTGGATGGAAAATATGTCTTTCCCGGATTTATAGACATTCACAGGAGTCCCGTGCTTAAAGTCTTTGAAGGAAGGTACGCAGACCTGTCGGAATGCACCAGCGCAGAAGAAGTCGCAGAGACTGTACGCTGCTGGGCTGAAGATAATCCGGAAAATGAAATCGTATTCGGATACGGTTATGGTGACGATTTAAAGCCGGAGGACGGAGAAGAGGATGATTTTTCTTTATCGGCAAGTGTTCTTGACCGGGTATGCCCGGACAGGCCGGTTGTTCTTTTGTGTGCCAACTGCCTGGACTGCTGGACTAACAGCGCTTCCGACAAAATTATTGCTGATACGGCGGAAGAAGAATTCGTGGATAATGTCACTGTGGATTATGTACTGAACCTTCTGATTCCTTTCGATTTTGATGAAATTGAGGAGGTTGTGTGCCAGGAGATTTCTGACCTTGCGGACAAGGGCTTTACTTCTGTTCTTAACCTGCAGTCCCCGGACTACTTTGAAAGCCTCTATCAGGATTCCATTATCGGTCTATACAACGAGGGAAATCTTAAGCAGAGGTTTTTCGGTTCATTTTTTATAAATCGTCCCCTTCTTCCTCAGGTGGCAGTGTACCGCCTTATGACGAGACGGACCAACTGCATGGAGCTGGGCGAAATGATTCATGCCGAATCACTTAATCTGTATCTTGATAACGATAATTCACCTGTGCCTTTCAGTCAGGAAGCACTGGACAAAATTCTGGAAGAAGTATGTGACAAAGGATTTAATATTTTCCTAGAAGCAATCGGTTATGACGATCTGGTAATGGCATACCAGGCTTTGGAACATATACGCAGCAAGGGATATAAAAATGTCTTTGTAATTGCTTCTGACTATGCTCTTTCCGACGAAGATGCCTCCCAGCTTCTTTACAGAGAAAGCGCCTTTACAACATGGGGCACAAATGTTTTATCTCCGGGCAGTCTGACCGGCAGCGTTTCTTCCGTAACCGAAGCTATAGATCAGCTTACCCTGGAAGCCGCTGAGGCTATAGGTATGAGCAGCCGTCTCGGCACCATACAGGAAGGAAAACTGGCGGACATGGCTGTTTTCGACGAAAATCTCTTTGACCTGGATCTTAAATTGCTGCCACGGATTCATGCATCCATGACCGTACTTAACGGAGAAATCGTTTATGACGCCGATGGTGAAAACGATATGGAGATGTATAATTTAATGGCTTCTCAGCAATTATGAATATAGGAGGAAATTAAACATGAAAAAAGTTTTAAGCGTTCTGTGTATTGTGGCTCTTCTTTTTACTTTTGCTGCCTGCTCAAAGGCCCCTGCGGAAGAAGAAACACCTATTGTAAATCCAACTGATCTTACTTTATCCCTTATTGATGGGGAAGATGATGTGGATATTGAAGATTTTCCTGAAATAAAAGACGATCCTTTCATAGCGGAGGAAGGTTCCACAGTTCTTGAAGCGACTCAGCTCTACTGCATGTCCCACGACATTACAATATCTGTTGACGAGCAGAAAGGATACGTTACTGAAATTGCCGGACTTACTGAAGGCGACTACAGCAAGCAGACAGGCTGGGTATTTACCGTAAACGGTGAAATGGGAACTCTGGGAGCCGATGAACAGATTATTCAGGAAGGCGATAAAATTGTTTGGGAATTTATTGACTTTTCAGCAGTTGCATGGTAGAATGAACACAATAATTTATGAAACCATCACTCATCCTTCACTTTTACATGCTATTATAAAGGTGTTCTGAGGGGATGAGGAACAAATAGCAAACTTTCCTTCTTTTATTGAATACACACACACTTTCAGGAAAAGGGCTTCTCGCAAGAGAAGCCCTTTTCCGTTTTTGTCTTCTTTATTTGTTTTTTAACCGTTCATAAGCTTTCCTCAAAGAGATTTTTTCTTTTCGCGCTATATCCGCCAGCTCTTCGTACTCCGGTTTTTCATTTTTCTTGCCGAAGCCCTCTGACACTTTATAGGAAATGTAACCTTCTGCTGTCTCTCTGATTTCAGAATGTCTGTTTAATTCATGCCTGTCACAGGTGTATTTTCTTATACCGAGAGTTGTGGTATACCTGAAGAACAGCTTTGCCATTCTGTCAGCCTCTTCGGGGCTTGTTATAACACAAAGCTTCACAGCGGGGCGTGATTTTTTCATATATATAGGCTGAGTATAAACATCAAGAGCTCCGGCTTCTGTCATCATCTCTGCCGCAAAGCCGATTTCCTCCCCTGTCATATCATCAATATTTGCCGCAAGCTCCACCACCCGGCCATCTTTTTTCTCACTTTCCCCCAGCATCGCTCTCACGCAGTTTGCCTGGCTGAAGTCCTTTGTACCCATTCCGTAACCGATTTGAGAAATATTCATCAGAGGCATAGAACCGAATTCATCGGCAAAAGCCCCCGCCAGTGCCGCTCCTGTAGGTGTGCAGAGCTCGCTTTCTATTTCATTGTTATATACGGGGATTCCCTTAAGCAGCAGTGCCGTGGCCGGAGCAGGGACAGGCAGAATTCCGTGAGCACAATGTACTGTGCCGCTTCCCGTGTTTACAGGTGAAAAAATCACCTTGTCCGCTCCCAGCATTTCCATAAGCAGACAGCATCCCGTTACATCTGCTACAGCATCCAGACTCCCCACTTCGTGAAAATGAATGTGCTCTGGCTTTTCTCCATGAACCGCGGCCTCTGCCTGGGCAATGCGCTCATATACCTGGAGAGCCTTTTCCTTTACTCCCTGGGAAAGTTTCAGGCTTTTAATGATTTTTTCTATATCTTCAATACCGTGGCCGTGACTGTGATCATGATGGTCCTCTGTTTCTCCAAAAATTCTGACCTCCATATGGGTGCCTTTTACTCCGCACTTTATACTTTCCTGCGCCTCAACCTTTACCCCGGGAATTCCCGCATTGTTTATGGCTCTGACAAAATCCTTTCTTCCGTCATCATCCAGCAGCTCATAAAGAGCGCCCATAAGCATATCTCCTGCTATTCCCATTCTGCATTCCACATATAAAGTTCTCATTCCGCTGCCTCCATGTTGTTAATCTGGTTTGCCAGGTATCCGGCTCCGAAGCCGTTATCGATGTTCACCACGCTGACCCCGCTGGCACAGGAGTTAAGCATGGAAAGGAGAGCTGTCACACCGCCAAAAGCTGTTCCATAGCCTACACTTGTAGGCACCGCTATAACAGGGCAGCTTGCCAGACCTCCGATTACACTGGCCAGCGCCCCTTCCATACCTGCAATGGCGATTATAACCCTGGCATTCATTATATCATCCATGTGGGACAGGAGCCTGTGAAGCCCCGCAACGCCCACGTCATAAATCCGCTTAACATTGTTTCCCATGATCTCCGCCGTAAGTGCAGCTTCCTCCGCTGCGGGTATGTCGCTGGTTCCGCCTGTAGCCACAAGAATATAGCCCTTATGCTTCGGTTCC
>CAKMLH010000100.1 GCA_927797855.1 uncultured Clostridia bacterium
CCGTCATAGAATCTTCCGAGAACCTTTGCTGTATCAACGATAGTTTCTTTCTTTCCCATCTGTGATGACTTGGAATCAAGGAAAGTTACGTGTGCACCTTCATCAAGTGCTGCTACTTCGAAAGCACATCTTGTTCTTGTTGAAGTCTTTTCAAACAGAAGAACGATGTTCTTTCCCTTTAATACTTCATTATGGATTCCTGCTCTCTTCTTTGCCTTTAAGTCGTGGGCAAGGTCAAGCATGTATCTGATTTCTTCCGGTGTGAAATCCATAAGTGTTAAAAAATTTCTGCCTTTTAAGTTTACTGCCATTGTCTTTTCTCCTTTTCTTTTCTCAGTAATTCATTTGCGTTTCATCATTTTATCTAATTAAAATTTTACTATACGGTGCGGAAAAAGGAAGTACCAGACCGAACTATTTTTTATGTGCCAGTTCTTCCTCTAAAACCTGCCTGAAGACTTCCATGCCTTCTTTAAGTCTTTCATCGGTTTCAAAAGAGTAGTTTATTCTCACCCGATCTCTTCCTCCGTTTCTGAAGGGATAAAAAACATAGCCGGGAAGGAGCGCCACACCCCTGTTATAAGCTTTTCCGATAAAATCCTTGCAGTCAATTCCCGCCGGCAGTCTGCACCATATGTATACACCGCCCCGCGGCCTTATATATTCTACCTTCAGTCCTTCCTCCTTCATATTATCCAGAGCATCGCATATAATTCCCTGCTTTCTCCCATAATCGTTTCGGAAAACATCCAGCACTCCATAATATGTGCCGTCATCAAGATATCTGGCTACCAGCTTCTGGCTCATCCAGTCCGTTGCAACCATACGCACTGATACCAGATAGCTAAGACTGCGGATCAGATCTCTGTCGGCCACTACGAATGCCAGACTGAGGCCGGGCATGAAGGTCAATGAGAAGGAATAAATATACACAACGTTGTCCAGGGTATCAAAAGCCTTAATAGGAGGAAGCTTTTCGCCGGTATAGACAAGCTCCGATGCAGCGTCCTCTTCTATTACGGGTACTCTGTATCTGTTGGATATCTCTATAATCTTCTTTCTTCTTTCCAGAGAAAGAATGGCTCCCGTCGGGTCGTGAAAACTGGAATTGACATAAATAAATCTGGGTTTATATTTTTCAATCAGACTCTCCAGCACATCACACTTCATTCCGTTTTCATCCATGGGAACGGTCCTTATCACTGCGTCGGCAAGTTCCATGGCTCTGTATGCATCGGGCGATACGGGTTCTTCCATAATTACAGTATCCCCCGGTTTAATCAAAAGCATTACAAGAAAATCGAGGGCCTGGTTGGTTTCTGTCAGAACCTGAATTTGTCCTGTAGATGCCTTTATTCCTTTAGTGCTGAGAAAGCTTACAATCTTCTGCCTGAGAAATTTATCTCCCTTGTACGGGCTGTAAAAATACTGATTCTTTCCCTCCGCTGTTATAATGTCCGTAATATCCTGAGCCACTTTTTTGTTGTCATAAACGCCTGCTTCTGAAATACCGCTTCCCAGAGAATATTTGTTTTCCGATCCGAATCTCTGGAAAAGGTCATCAAAGGTTTTCTCCATATCCAGAAAGCCGGGCTTAATCTGGTTGACCCAGTTCACCCTTTTGTTTTTTGTGCGGTTTTCATGGAGATTTTTCTCCGAGGAATCCTCAGATGGGTTCTGGCCTGCAGTAACAATATATCCGACACCTTGTCTGGATTCTATAAGCTCATCATCCTTAAGCTCGCTGTATGCCTTTACCACCGTATTTCTGTGCACCCCCAGAATGCTGGCCATGGCCCTTTCAGATGGCAAAGTGCTTCCCCGGTTCAGCTCCCCTGAAAAAATTTCTCTTTTCAGCTGTGAAGCAATCTGAAGATATATTGAAGTCTTTGAATTTCTGTCAATTTTTACATTCATACTTTTTCTCCGTGAAACTGGTAGTAGCATATCTCCAGTCTGCCGTTATAAAGCTTGCGTCTTCTGTCGGCAGGTCTTGCCATAGCCTTCTGTTCTATGGTTTTATCCGAGGTGACTACGAAAAGGGACCATGTGGGATTCTCCTGAAAAAAACTGCGGTAAGCTTTATAAATGTCTTCTATGGCGTGGCTGTCCCCTATACGCTCACCATAAGGGGGATTTGTAATCATGACACCTGAAAGGGCCTTGGTTCTTAATGATGACACATCTGCCACGCTGAACCTGATACAGTCGTCAACTCCCGCTTCTTCAGCATTGGCCTTTGCCGCTCTGATTGCCGCCGGGTTTATATCTGACCCATATATCCTAAGATTGCAGTCATTGTCTATAGCATCGTAAGCTGCCTTCCTTTCTTCCTTCCACAGCTTGGACGGTATAGCCTCCCAGTCTTCGCAGACGAACTGTCTTGAAATGCCCGGTGCGATATTTCTGCCTATGAGAGCCGCCTCAATGGGTATGGTCCCCGAGCCGCAGCAGGGATCTGTCAGAATTCTGTCCTTATTCCAGAAAGACAGCTGAACCAGTGCGGCGGCAATGGTCTCCTTTATGGGAGCCTCCACGCTGTGTTTTCTGTAACCTCTTTTGTGTAAGCCCGGGCCGGTGGTATCCAGTGTCACCGTTACTCTGTCCTTGAGCAGTGTGATTTTAATATCGTAGAGAGCCCCGGTCTTTTCAAAATGCTCAATGCCGTAGATCTCCTTCAGCCTTTCCACAACAGCCTTTTCTGCCACCGATTGGCAAGCCGGTACGCTGGAAAGCTTGGATTTTACCGATGAGCCGTTTACAATGAATTTACCCTCTGGCGGAATCCATTCCTCCCAGGCTATAGCCTTTACCTGCTGAAAAAGTTCCTCAAATTCCCGGGCCATGAACTCACCCATCTTTATCTGCACTCTGTCGGCACTTCGGAGCCAGAGGTTTGCTCTCACTACCGCTCTTTCATCTCCGAGAAAGGTTATTTTGCCGTCCTCAGTCTTCAGAATCTTATATCCCAGATGCTCTATTTCTCTTTTCACTACAGCTTCAAGTCCGAATGTGGCTGCTGCTATTATTTCCAGTTTCAATTCTATGTGATTCCTTCCATTTGACTTTTATCACGAAAAAAGCGCCCCTAGGGGCGCTTACAATTTACAGATAAGGCGCCCTTCTGTTAAGTGAATTTCCTTCAAGCTTTTCCAGCTCATCAAGAGCCTTGCCCGTACCGATTGCGACACAGGACTTAGGGTCCTCAGCTATAATTACTTTTATGCCTGTTCTTTCTTCAATTCGCTTGTCAATTCCGTAAAGCAGTGCCCCGCCTCCGGTGATTATTATGCCTGAATTGCTTATGTCAGCAGCAAGTTCAGGAGGAGTTCTCTCCAGCACATTGTGTACCGCCTCTGTAATAGCATACAAAGGTTCCTCCAGAGCATCCATCATCTCCTCTGAGGTCACATCCACGCTTTTCGGAAGGCCGGTAACGAGGTCACGTCCTCTGCACTCCTTGGTAACGGTCTCCTCTCTCGGGAAAGCGGTTCCGATGGTAAGCTTAAGCTCCTCTGCCGTCCTTTCACCGATGTAAAGCTTGTGATTCTTTCTCATATATTTTATGATGGCTTCGTCGAATTTGTCTCCGGCGATTTTTACCGATGTGCTTGCCACGATTCCGCCGAGAGATATGACAGCAATGTCGGTGGTCCCGCCGCCGATGTCTATCACCATTATTCCATCAGGCTTAGAAATATCTATTCCAGCACCGATAGCCGCCGCAACGGGCTCTTCCATCAGGTAAACGTCTTTGCCTCCTGCCTGAGTGGCCGCCTCTCTTACGGCTCTCTTCTCAACCTCCGTAACGCCGCTGGGCACGCAGACCATGATTTTAGGCTTGAAGAAGCGCCCGGTTCCGCAAGTCTTTCTTATAAAGTATTTCAGCATTCTCTCCGTAATGTCATAGTCGGAAATGACGCCGTCCCTCAGTGGTCTGACAGCGACAATGTTTGCCGGCGTTCTTCCCAGCATCTGACGAGCTTCCTCGCCTACAGCCAGAATCTCATCTGTGTCATTGTTTATGGCAACCACTGACGGTTCATTGAGCACAATTCCCTTTCCCTTTATATATACCAGCACGTTGGCCGTGCCGAGGTCAATACCTACTTCCGAAGCAAATCCCATAGTCCATCTCCTTTTCTAATGATACTTCTATCATTTGCATTTTTTATTAAAAATATGAATTATTGTCACACGCAGAACGTGTTGTAAGCATAATTACATTTTATTATATCTAATTTTTGGGATTTTTTCAAGAGGTCAAAGAAAGGGAGAAAATATTTTTTCCGTCTATGATTGAGTCCCGCAATAAACGCTCCGTAGAGTTGAGCGCATCCGTCAGAAAGAAGTTCGCAAAAAAGAAAAACAGAGGCGCATTGCACGCCTCCGTATAAATGTCATACAAATCCGTTTACTCCGCCTTGTTGCTTTCCACGAACCTCTTGATCTTCTTGCCTGTGGTCTTTTCGAATTCCTCGCGGCGAACGGTTATCTTCTTTATCTTCTTAAACAGCGGAAGACTTTCATTAATCTTGTCAACCTCAGCCCAAAGGAGCTTCTCCACCTGGGCAGGATCCTCTGAAGCCTCCTTGCCGATAGCCCCTTCAACCTCTTCCATATCCGGTTTTATGGTTGCAACTATGACCGTATCCTGGCCGGAACTGTCCTCCTGGGCCCATACCATGGATTCGCTTACAAAAGCAGAGCGGCCCAGATAATATTCAAGTTCCTCAGGGAACACATTCTTGCCGTTGGCTGTTATAATTACATTCTTTTTGCGGCCTGTAATATAAATGAAATCATCTTCATCCACATATCCCAGATCTCCCGTGTGGAACCAGCCGTCCTGTATTACTTTTGCTGTTTCCTCCGGCATATTGTAATAGCCCATCATTATGTTGGCACCTTTAAGACAGATCTCTCCGATTCCTTCTTCGTTCTTATCTTCAATCTTTACTTCCATGCCCGGAAGCAGATGCCCTACAGATGAATTTCTCATTGTCTTTCGCCCATCAGGATTAAGGGCCGCCATAGGGGCGCACTCCGTCAGGCCGTAGCCTTGGACAGATATAAATCCCAAATCGTTAAAGAACTCTAAAATTGCCGGGTCGATGGCAGCACCTCCTGAAATCAGCACTCTCATTCTGCCGCCGAAAACCTTCAGAATATCTTTAAGAAGCAGTTTATTAAGGTCGATACCCACCTTTTTTGTTACTTTATTTACAGAAAGCACCTTGCGGACAAGCTTCTCCTTGCCCTGCTTGCGCACATTCTTCATTATGTTGTTATATAGATTTTCAAAGATCAGCGGAACTGCCAGCAGCATTGTAGGCTGAACCTCCGCCAGGTTCTTTACTATATATTTAAGGCCTTCGCAGTAAGCTATGGATGCACCCTTGTAGAGAGGCATAAGGAAGCCGCAGGTGCACTCATAAGTGTGATG
>CAKMLH010000101.1 GCA_927797855.1 uncultured Clostridia bacterium
GCAGCCCTGGAATGTGCAATTATAGACAAAAGCGGGGTAATCTACAGAGGCAGATTAAAAAACAATGTAGTCGACTTAGAATACCATATGAGCCGGGAAGAAATTCAGGCTATAAGATACCTTTCGGGCGGCGCTGTAATGAAGCTGACTATTGAACCCGTCAGAAATGAGAACTGGTGCAAATGGGAGTCTGCAAATGGTGCATGAAATGGCGAAATCTCTGTTTTAATGCGACATACTCCCTTTACCTCCGGCGAAAATGGGCCGGAATGAAAGGGTAATGTCGCATAATTCTATGAAAAAATAAAATCTATGCGACATAATCTCACGAAATTTAAGTTTATGTCGCATAGATAACCGAAAATGGCCGCTTCATACGACATTGACCTCCGTTTCGGGGTCCGGAAAGGCCTTTTTTGGTATCTATGTCGCATGAAATAATTATGACTCCATTTTCATGCAGCATTGTCTAAAGAGCAGATTGTCCGTTTCCTATTTATCCCGTTCTATAGCGTCTCCGAACATTTCCTTGAGTTTTCTTTCCAGGTCCTCTTCGTCTTCTGCCGAAACCACCATTTCAAACTCGCCGGGGCCAACCCATCTGAAGTCCTTCACATCACCTGGCGTAGCTTTCTCGCTTATTCCATCCTGTAAATCTTCCAGGCAGGTGTAAGTTTGACCCTCTTCGCCAATTTCCTCCATATGCCTTGAAATGCTTTCCTCCCACTCGTCGGCCTCGCATTCAAACACTTCCTGATTTGCTTCCTTTACAAGAGGCAGCAAGTGATTCCGGAAAAACTCTACTGACTGTGCATCTTCATTAGATTCACACCAAAACAGGACTCTGCCTACCATTTCTTTGAGCAGCCGGTAATCAGCCTTTGCTCTTTCAAGATAGATTCCGAAAATAGTATCTGCCGTTTCATACAGGTTTTCATGCAGCGCAGCTCCTGTCAGATATGCCGCACCGAAGTCATAGTACTCTCCACTCTGCATAACCGCTTCACAAAATTCAGGGTTCTTCGCCATATGCCTTACGACGCAGTACACGAAATCATCCGTATAGCAGCAGCCATAAATGCTGTCAAGAATATCATAGGACAGTAAATCTTCTGCCTCAGGCGCAAACTTTTTGTACGGCATAAATTCCTGCACGCACCATTCCCAGACGGAAACAGCAAGTTCAACGTCCTTTCTGGCAATTTTTTCGAGTATTATGGCAGGGGATATTTTACTCTTGTCAGTTTCGTCCGGAAGGGCGCAAGGAACATTGAAATTCTCCTTTATGGCTTCAGCAAACAGGAATTCTTCTTCTGAAAGAGAATAGTACCTCAACGCTGTAGGGCAGTTTTCACTTTCCATGAGTTCCTGTGCTTCAGAGGCAATTTTTTCGTCCTCATCGTCACCCGGATCTGCGCTCACGGTGACTCCAAGGTCTAATGATATATGGTTGTTGTCGTAATCTTCTGATCCTGTTTCGTAGCACTCATCAGGTTCCATGTCATCCAGGTCATCTGAATCGTAATCAAGGTCCGTATCTTCTCTATCATTTTCGCTGTCTTCAAGAATCTCAAGGCCCAGATAATTTTCAGCGGAATCCACATCGCCGCTTCCGTCATAATCAGCCCAGCTCATATTATCATTATCAAAGAAATCCATGTCTTTCTCCTTTTCATCTGCTTCTTAATATGCAAGATTTCCGTCAAGAAAAGCGGCAACTGCAGCGTCTGCGTTTCATAGGTCTTGGCATAATACTCCCCCTTTGGGAAACCCTTTATCATAGCATAGCCAGTTTCAGGCATACGTCAAGATTGCGTTTGAAATATGTCCGAAACAAAGATATAATAGCAAGCATCACAGGGAGGACTGAAACATGGACTGTACCGGTCTCCTTCTTGTCAGGCACGGACAGCTTCGTGCATATATTCTATCTGATGAGGGACGGGAGATAACCATTTACCGCCTCTTTGACAGAGACATGTGCCTGTTTTCTGCCTCCTGCATCATGCGTTCCATTCAGTTTGACGTGACCATTGAGACAGAAAAAAATGCCCAGCTTCAACGGTAAAACATTGAAGATGGGCATATATTTTACTGATCCATACCGCATGCAGTTGATGTTTCAATGAGACACCGGTCATGCATTACCGCATCGTAAAAACGGAATCCGCCTGCAAAGTTATAGGCGGTGTAACCATTTCCTTCTAATATGCGTGTTCCGATATAGCTTCTGAGTCCACTCTGACAGATCACATATACCGGTTTATCTTTTTCAATCTCATCCAGGCGTTCCCGGAGCTCATCCACCGGAATATTTATAAATCCTTCAATATGACCATTGCCAAATTCTCTGACAGTCCTCACATCTAAAAGAGTCACACTTCCATCCCGAGGCAAAGGGTCAATATCCTCCAGATGCCATTGTTTCAATATACCTTTCGAAATATTGTCTATCATAAAGCCTGCCATATTTACAGGATCCTTGGCAGAAGAGTACGGTGGGGCATAGGCCAGATCCAGGTCTTTAAGCTCCGTAGCCTTCATTTTCCCATGAATCGCTGCAGCCAGAACGTCAATACGTTTGTCCACCCCTTCGTAACCGACAATCTGGGCCCCCAGAAGATGATAAGTTTCTTTTTCAAAAACAACTTTCATGGTCATCACCTTGCCACCCGGATAATAACCGGCATGACTCATAGGTGAGAGGATTACCGTATCTACATCGAGGCCGGCTTTCCTTGCATTGGTTTCATTAATTCCCGTGGTCGCTGCTGTCATATCAAATACCTTAATGACAGAACTGCCCTGGCTGCCAGTATACCTGCTGTCTCCACCACAGATATTGTCGGCAATGATGCGTCCCTGTTTGTTGGCAGGTCCTGCCAGAGAAATCAATGCATCCTGACCGGTCACATACTGTTTTACCTGAACTGCGTCACCAGCAGCATAAATATCCGGTATTGAAGTTTCCATGCGGTCATTTACCACAATACTGCCTTTGATTCCCAATTTCAGTCCCGCTTCTTTTGCAAGATATGTATCCGGGGTAACGCCAATGGCCAGAACTACCATATCCGCATGCAGAGGCATCTCATCTTTCAACAAAATATCTACTCCGCCATCTTTTTCTTCAAATCCTTCTACCGTATGTCCCAAAGCAAGCTTCACCCCGTGTTTCCGAATCTCACTGTGGATAAAAGAAGCCATATCTGCATCAAAAGGATTCATGAGCTGCTTCGGACGCTGGACAATGGTCACATCCATGCCAAGCTTCTTTAAGTTTTCTGCCAGTTCCAGTCCGATGAAACCACCACCGGCTAATACAGCAGACTTGGGCTGATGCTTGCTTATGTACTCTTTGATACGGAAGGTATCTTCTACCGTACGCAGGGTAAATACTTTTTCCATTCCCACACCTGGAATTCGTGGCTGCGTCGGCTTTGCCCCCGGAGAAAGAATCAATTTATCATAGGATTCCTCAAATTCTTCACCGGTTTCCAGATTCTTTACAGAGATTGTTTTTTGATCCGGATGGATCTTAGTCACCTCATGGTGAACTTTCATGTTGATTCGAAAACGAGAAAAGAAACTTTCCGGTGTCTGAAGCGTCAGCTCTTCCGGATCCGTAATGACATCACCAATATAATAGGGCAGTCCACAATTTGCATAGGAGATATATCCCGAACGTTCAAATACCGTAATTTCTGCATTTTCATCTAATCTTCGTATACGTGCAGCGGCAGTTGCACCGCCTGCCACACCGCCTACAATTAATACCCTCACCTTATCGTTCCACCTTTCCTGTATAGGAAGAAATTCCTCCAATGTTAGTTACGTTTGAGTATCCCATACGTTTCAACGCATTTACTGCCTGGCTGCTTCGGGAACCGGAATAGCAATAGACAAATAAAGGCGTCTCTTTTGTTTTGACCACTGATGTAACCTTTTCTATTGTCTGCAGTGGTACATTTTTACTTTTCGGAACATGTCCTTCTTTATATTCCTGTGGTGTACGCACATCCAGCAAAACAGCTCCTGAAATAGATTGATACTCTTTAATGCCCTCATTGATATCTTTTTGTCTGAACATATCAAAAAATCCCATTTTTATGATCCTCCTTGTCTTTATAATTGTATTATACATGATTTCTGCTTTTCTTTCTGTGATGATATCACAAAGCGAGAAGGCTGTATGTTCTTTCTGATCCAGTTCTATCATGATGATATGAGAATCCTCTACGCCCTGATTTTTCAATTAGTCTCTGAAAATGTTGAATAGAAGATATGATTTTCCACATCTTCTTATGCCGATTATGAACTTTATCATTCCATTGTGCATACGGTTTATCAGATTAAATAATTTTTCAGTTTCGGAGGAAAGCATTCAAAAAACAGAACCCCTGAAATTTCAAGGATTCTTAGGTTTTTCTGCATTATCACGTTTTGCTGGACTTTTTTGCCCATTTTTTAACCTCTGTCTTCAAGCAGTGGAACTGGGCTTAGCATCTTGTCTCAATATACATGTCAATATCATTAACAATATAACCCGCACCTGTGGTGTGCAAGGCTTCAAAGCATGAATATATATACTCCCATACATTATATTCGCTGAACAGTTCTGACACCTGTTTGCCGGTCAGGTTTTTAGCCGTCTTGTACTGCTCAGTGCAGTATATCATAAAATCTCCTTGTCTGCTCATAATCAAGCCTCCTCCGGAAAAGTGATTTTTCCTGTCTTCTTTTCCTCGTCAAACATATTGAATAAAGTCAGCGGACTCATGTGCCACAGCTTGGTTTCCTCTTCTTCCAGAAGCGAATACGTCTTAGACTCGTAAAACTCTTTCGCAGCAGTGATTTCGTCATAATGGTAGTTTTCAATAATAAGCTGAATTACTTTTGGCACAATCAGCACCAGCATAGCCTCAAATTTTTTCTTTTCCATTATACGTCTTCCTCCGTTATCGTGCCCGTGAAGTGTAGAAAGCTTAATGCTTTTTCTGATGTAAGGACTAATTGATTATAAAGCTTTTTCACTTTCAGAGCCTCAAGTGTCTGTTCCTTTGTCAGCACTCCGGCAGCATATAAATTAAATGTAGTGTAGACATCATCATTTGCCACAGGTCCGTAGATAAGGTCGTAATCCGCACCGCTATAGTTCCCGCTTCTGTTTTCATACCCAAAGTCCAAATATCGGTTCTGCTTAACCAGCTTTTCACCATTCTTTTGTAGTATTATACCATTTATTCTTTTCTTCCACAATGGAAAACTATCGATGTAGCAATGCAAATGTAAAAGTCAATATTAAATTGTTGTTTTTCGGCGGAGTTAATTGTAGGTTTTGG
>CAKMLH010000102.1 GCA_927797855.1 uncultured Clostridia bacterium
TTGCAAGGGTAAATAACGGCGGCGATGTGCGGGCGGTTATCACTCAGCCGGGGCAGTTTGTATGCATGCGGGAAACCGTCGGAGGCAAGTACAATGCCCAGAACGTCTACAACATGACGCCCACCCAGGAGCATTACGACATCGTGGACTGGGCTCTGGACGGCGGCCGGCTGCAGGGCGTGGATCAGTCTCTTTTTTTCTTCAATCCCTACAGCGACACCTGCCCTACATATTTTCCTACAAGAGTCGGGGTAATACATAACCGGGTCGGAGACCACTGTTTCTATATCCCCACAGAACTTTACAAGGATACTTAAGGAGGTTTTTTTATGGCACCATGCGGTGGAAATATTGTTACGCCTAAGATGATAAAGAAAGGTCAGATACAGGTAGGCGACAGAATCAAATTTGAAGATGCAGCGGTGGTTTCGGGTCCGGCGGCGGTGGCTCCTGAATCTGCAGCAGAGCAGCAGGACAGCCGTGAAGAGAAGGCTGTAGAAGTTCAGAACATGACGGCGCCCCAGATGCAGAGCAATACTGTCGATGACAACGGCGTTACACGCAGGCAGGTTGTTCAGGGCGCCGGGAATATGACGCAGGCACAAACCAGACCTCAGGTTCAGCAGACTTTCCCGCTGAACTTCGCCGGCATGACTGACTATGTAAACTCACAAAACAACCAGACAGGTCAGAATCCCAGCTTCAATGTTCCGAGCCATCCTATGGTTCCGCCGGAATACGAGCAGACCATTGACTACGATTCCATTCAGTACATGAACGGCTTTCTCCGTACTCAAATCGGCCGGTATGTTACGGTGGAGCAGCTCATCGGTTCCGGAAATACCGAGGAACGCTTCGGTTTTCTCGTAGGTGTTGGAAACAACTATCTTCTTCTTCAGGACATTTCCAACGGTAACATACTTGTGATAGATTTCTACAGTGTCAAGTTTGTGTACATCTATTTCGGCGAACCGGTTTTCCCTAACATACCTTTTGGTCCGTCTGTAGGATAAGGCAAAAAAGTCCCCCGGGATTCATCGGTTCTGAGAAATTTCAAATCGATAATCTTCCGGGGGATATTTAATAAGCTGTATAGATTCAGAAATGCTGCTGCCTGATTCCGGAGTCCCGATCTGTTTTCTTCGCCTTTAGGCCGCAGTTTCCTGACATGCTGCATCCGGTACAGACTCCGCCGCAGCTTCCCGCACATCCGCAGGAACTTTTGCCTTCTTTTTTGTTTTTTACCATTCGTATAATTACGGCAATAACTGCAACTGCCACAAATGCGCCTACAGCTAAAGTGCCCATGTTTTCCATAATCCAGGTGTACATTTTTATTTGCTCCTTCGTTGTCGTTATGATGCGGTTAGTCTTTGCTAACTACATCATACCCCCTGTATTCTCTAAAGTCAATACATATTCTTCACAGTCCATTGAAAACTTTTCAAAATTATGATAATCTAAGAATAAGAAAACTGTCCCGCCTGTTAATGGGCCCGGCGCAGTGCATTTGAAAAGGAGCAGAAGATGGTTTTACAGGAATCAGGCGAAATGTATCTTGAGACTATTTACATATTATTAAAGGAAAGTCCCACCGTACGCGCCATAGACGTGGGCGAGTATATGGGATTCAGCAAACCCAGTGTCAGCAGAGCAATGAGCCTTCTCAAGGAATCGGGCTATGTGACCACCGACAGCAGCGGACACATCTCCCTCACTGAGTCAGGAAAAAAAATTGCCGAGAAAATATACGAAAGGCACACTCTCCTGACAGAGATGTTTGCATCCCTGGGAGTTGACCACAAAACTGCCGCAGAAGACGCCTGCAAGATTGAGCATGTTATCAGTGACGATACTTTCAGTGCGCTCAAAGCCCATTTCGGGCAAAAAAAATAGGCCTTCCAGACCTCAGCGGAGTCATCTCCTGTAATATAATATCCGGAGATTCTCTGCAAAAAAATGGAGCGGACAACGGGAATCGAACCCGCCCCCTCAGCTTGGGAAGCTGATATTCTACCAATGAACTATGTCCGCCTGCCTTCTTTATTATAGAGTTGTATTATAAAGCTGTATCATGCAGCGAGCTTATTATAGCATAAACCTTTTTAAAAGTAAAGACCGCCGCCGGCCCCTTCTGAAGGCCGGCGGCTTTTTGTATGTCATCTACAGCTCCAGTTCATACATTATCATGGCAAGGGCTGCAAGTCCTGCAGTCTCCGTACGCAGGATCGTCTTTCCCAGTGTCACCGTGGCGGCGCCGGCGGCCTTCAGCCTGGCCACCTCACCGTCGCTGAAGCCGCCCTCAGGCCCGATAATCAGACCTATCCTGCGGGCCTGAGGCGCCGGGCAGGAGCTTGCCTGCGCGCTTTTTTCGCCCTCCTGCCCGGCCGCCGGCCCGTCCGGAGGAACATCCCTGCCGGATTTCCCGGCCGCCGGCACACCCCGCAGGTAATCCTTTATTGTCAGTCCCTCTTCGTTTTCATATGGGCATATCACCATATCGTAGTCAGCCAGTTCAGCCAGCATTCTGTCAAAATCATAGCTTTCAGTGACCCGGGGAATAATTCCGCGCTTGCACTGCTTCACAGCCTCCGCAGATATTTTCTGCCACCTGTCAAGTTTTTTTCCGAAATTGCCCTTTTCCACCACAACGGTTCTTTCCATAAATACAGGTACAATGGTATCCACGCCCATTTCCACAGTTTTCTGAATTACGGTCTCCATCTTTGCGGCCTTGGGAATTCCCTGATAAAGTGTGACTCTGGTAACGGGCTCCGTGGCAAACTTCTGTTTATCGATAATTTTAAGGGTGGCACAGTCTTCCGTCAGTTCTTCCAGAACGGTTTTATACTCCCAGCAGTCTCCGTCTGATATGTCAATCTCCATGCCCGGCCGCCCTCTCAGCACCTTGCCCAGATGATGCAGGTCTTCTCTGTTTTCCATATATATATGTGCTCCCATGACGGCGGAAGGATCCACAAAAAACTTGCTCATAATATTTTCTCCTTTTTTTCAGTTCATTACGCTGCCTTTACAGCGCAGCTGCCACAGCGCACCACATTCCGTCCTGCCGCACTTCCAGAATCCTGAATCCCAGCCCTCTCATGGCATCAACCACAGGCACCACCTTTTCATCCAGTATTCCCGAGGAAATGTACACACCGCCGGGCAGCATGTGGTTTGCAGCATCGCGGCTGAGCATTATGACAAGATCCGCCATCAGATTGGCAACGACTATATCAGCTTTAAAATCCACACCCTTTGTCAGATCCCCATACCGGGCGCTGGCTATGTCTTCCACATGGTTAAGGGCAATATTTTCCGACGCGATTTCAACTGCCTCAGGATCAATTTCAATACCCAGCACTTTTTCTGCACCCAGCAGAGCACCGGCAATGGACAGAATGCCGGAACCGCAGCCTACATCGAGAACTTTATCACCGGGCTTCATGTAGTCTTCCATCATCTTAATGCAAAGAGATGTGGTCTCATGGGTTCCCGTTCCGAAGGCCATTCCCGGGTCTATTTCCAGTACTTTTTCGCCGGGCTTTGCCTCATATTCTTCCCATGTAGGCTTTACGACTATGGTTTTTCCCACCTTTGCAGGCTTAAAGTATTCCTTCCACTTGTCCTTCCAGCCGCTGTCGTCACAGACAGACATTTCCACTGACAACGGGCCGAAATCCGCATTATCACCGTATAATCCTGCAGAAGCGGCGCTCTTCAGACTGTCTGCCGCATGGCGGAGATTCTCCGCCTTCCCTCTGCCCTGCTCATCATCGCTTACATACACTGTTACCTGAGGCTGCCTGGCCCTCAGTGCAAGAACGCTCTCGTCCACATAATCCCAGTCATACTCGTTCTTTTTATCCAGAAGGTCATCGATGTCCGCCGGATCCTCGACTACAGCATCTGTAATTCCAACCTCCAGCAATGCCGCCAGCAAAGGTTCGATTCCTTCCCTGCTTGTCTTTATATCTATCTGAATGTACTTCATCTCTTTTTTCCTCTCTTTTCTGCGGTCTGCATTTCCTGCCCCGCTACATGAGTATTTTACCAAATATTCAGAGCAAATACAATGTAATGATCTTTTAACTTCCTTTGCAAAAATGCAAAAAAATCCCCCAAAATGAAAATCTCTGACGCCGCAGCCTTTCCATTTATGGTACAATTATCATACAGACAACCCAAAGAACGGAGAAAGGAGACCCTCACACATGAAAAAAAACAAGGAGTACTTCACCACCGGCGAATTTGCAAAAATCTTCGGCATCAAAAAGCAGACTCTCTTCTATTACGACCAGTGCGGTATCTTCAAGCCCGATGTGGTAGGCGAAAACGGCTACAGGTACTACTCTTTCACCCAGCTTGAATCCTTTGCGGTAATACTCATGCTGCGGGAGCTTGATGTGCACATAGATGAAATAAAAGCCCATATGGACCATCGCTCGCCGAAAGGTCTCATCAGCCTCCTGGAGTCAAAGATCAGCCAAATAGACGATAAAATCGCCTATCTCAAATGGTCAAAGAACTGCATAGAAAGCAAAATACGGATAACCCGGGAGGGTATATCCGCACCTATAGACAAAATAGTATTTGAAAATCAGCCCGACGAGTATCTTGTAACTTCCGACTATAAAGGAGCCGACGACGAAAAGGCTGTCACGGAAGCCGTAGGGGATCACTTTGCATTCTGCCACAGTCTCGGTCTTGGCAGCAGCTATCCCATAGGGGCGGTTATTCCGCGAAGCTCCGTCACAGAAGCAGGATACAAGTACGCCCAGTTTTATACAGCAGTACGCCCCGAAGAGCTTGCGGCAGCAGGCTATGCCGGAGCAACACTGGATCAGGGCGGTAATTATCTTGCCATATACGACAATCACGGGTACAGCAATGTACACGCAAACTGCCTCAAACTCCTGGACTACGCCCGCGCCCACAATCTTAACCTGGGCGACAGGTTTTACGAGGATGTGATTTTAGATGATCTTTCTACTGAGGGCTATTACAACTATCTGGTAAAGCTCTCAATTAAAGTTAAATAATATCTTTCTTATCAGTATCTTTCAAAGAAGCACTTTCTCCGGACCCCTTTTCCTCAGGGGCAGCACCGGATGCTTCTCCTTTTCCGATGTTTCCTATACCCTCCAGAACCGCCTGTGTTATTGCGGCCACAGGCCTGTGCATGAGTGCAAGAAGGTCCTTGCAGCGGTCAAGAAGCCACAGGAAGACTTTCCACAGCCCCTCCACCACAAAATCGTAAATCTTTACAACCGGCTTTGAACTGAATACAAATACGCACAGCCCTGCCAGGGCAAATATCATCAGGTAGTAGACCA
>CAKMLH010000103.1 GCA_927797855.1 uncultured Clostridia bacterium
AATGACTCTCCTTATTTCATCCGGTCTACAGCTTTTCTGATACGGTCAGCTCTGTAATCATATTTTTCCTTTACAATTTCAATTAATGTTCTGCCGGATTCTTCTATGTCTTTTACGCTCAGATCATCTATGATCTCACCTTTTCTTATGAGAATTGCTCTGTCGATATAGTCGGCAATTTCCTCGATCAAATGGGTGGAAATAATTACTGTCTCGTCTTCATTTAATACGCTTACAAGAACCTCGTAAAAGTCCTCTCTGTTAAACACATCGTTGCCGGCAAAAGGCTCATCCATGAATACATAATCAGCTCCCTGGCTGATTGCAAGAACCACTTCAAACTGGTTCTGCTGCCCCAAACTGAATTCGCTGATTTTCTTCTTGGTGGGCAATTCAAAGAAGTCCATCAGGGCTTCATACCTTTTTTCATTAAACATTGGAAATTGCATTTTGTAAAACAGCTTGTGATCGTCAGCTGTAATAGAAGGAAAGAAAGAATGGTCACCGGTGGCAAAAGCCAGCCTGGATATATTGCTTTGATCTATCTTTTTCCCATCCAAAGTGATTTCACCCTCAAAGGTCAGGAAACCCATTATACATTTCATCAATGTGGTTTTGCCGGCCCCGTTAGCCCCAAAAAGGCCTATTACCTGACCCTTAGGGATCTTGATATTGCAATTTGAAAGAGCAACCTTTTCCTTATATTCCTTAGATACGTTTTTAACATCAATCATTTTCCGCCCTCCTAAAATGGTAAAATATGCGCCAGATAATCCGAATGAAGTGCAATTTCCGGTGTTGCCACGGCATACAGACATAAGTCAACTGCGGTATGGAAAACCATTATCATTGCTATGCAAAGCGCCTCTATTACAGGTGCTGTCCAGATAGTCCTTTGATACTCTTTTCTGTCAGGCAGCCTCTTCATAACATATACACTTTTAGTTTCCTTATTATAGTATGCGTAATTCCAATATGCCTGAATAAAGAGAACCAGCAGCACAGCGACAATGTATCCGTAATATGAGTGTGCCTGAAGATCCCAGAAGTAAGGCATTTTCAAACCGGAATCTATGGTTATTCCTTTGATGCTGCTGCTTATTTCATTCATCTGCATGAGGTATCTGCCAAAGAAAAGAAGATGCTCAGCAATACCTATGAAAATACATACTCCAAATAAGACGTCGGCTTTTTCAAGGTTTGCTCCCAATGGCATAAATCTCCGCCTGAGCCAGCCGAGATTAATCTTTTTAAACCCTTTTTCCTCGATATTTTCCGTATCTCTGCCGTATCGCTTTAAAGCGGATGCTTCCGGGGACGAGGAGTTATAAGCATCAACGGGGCTGTTCACTTCCAGGCGAGCGTTGTCATCAAATTCCGTGCTGTCAAGGTCCATTATTCCGATGTATTTATTAACCATAAAAGGATCACCCTTAGGACGTTTCTCTCTGGAAATCACATCTCCGAAGGAAAAGGCAGCGTAAAGAACAATAATCAGAATGGCCACAAGTATGTAACTGTTTTCCGGGGAAAAAGTCCAGATAAGAAACATGGGAACTATCACCATTAACACTCCTGCTGACGGCGTTCCGTTATGCCAGCCTAAGTAGCATGACCTGGCACATTCCCCTGCCAATGCCAAAACACAAACTATATTAAAGGCCATTACAGGCGGATGTGCAATTGGAAGCAGAGCATGGCCTATTTCCGTCCTTAACAGACCAAGTGCAAGTTTGGTGTCAATGCCGGCGGCGCCCGCCATGGTCAGTCCTGCCTTTCCGATTGCGTATAAAGAAGCTGCCGCCACACCCCAAAATATAAGGATTATTGCAAGATAGTAGATGAAGATTGTCAGGTAAGCCGAAATAGGAGACAGGCTGAGTCTTCTCATTGTATATCCGGTAGTTGAATGAGCTGTTTTCATGGCTTTTCTTCCGTTTAATGAATTTGCCACTGAAATCAGTCCCAGGAGATTTGCAGCGATAAATATCAGGACGGCCCATACTCCCCCGAAAGCGCGTTCCATAAGCATATAGGAACCGGTCTTGCAAGGATTGCCGATTCTAAGTAAAAAAATCGCCAGAAAGCACAACGGAACAGCGCCTATAATAGGCAGGAGCTTTTTATGGCTTGCTCTGTTGTATAAAAAAATTAAAGATAGATATTTGTTCAATCAGGACACCTCCGTTTCCGCCAGCCAATCACTGCACATGTTGTAAATCATCTGATGAATACGACCTATATCGGGGAAGGTATAGTATTCATAACTTTTCTGATCATAATAGACGCCTTCATAAAGGGTGATCAGACCATCCAGGTTCACAGAGGCGCCTCGTGCGGACTCTCTGGGCAAAATCTCCAGTCTTCCCATGATTTCCGCTTCCGGCATTTCCTCGCGGAGATAATTCTGTATTTGAATCTTCAGCTTTTCTCCCTCAGGATCATCCAGGGTGATCATCTGCACGCTTTTATCTTCCGTCACCACACGAATTTTGCTGAATTCCAGGTTGCCTTCCTGAAAGTTTATGGGCAAATGGCGAAGCAGGTAGGTCTGGTTGGCAGTAAAAATATAAATCAGCATCAATATTACGAAAAACACCTTCCAAACCCGGTCCTTTTTGTGTGTTTCATTTATATAGGTATGAATTCCCTTTATTGCCGCGTTGTCGGCATCTTCGACGGTCATGGCCGCTGCACCGGCGGGAAGCTGTTTCACTTTATCGGGTGACCGCCGCCTTCCGTCCAGCAGTTCACTGACCGATATACCCAGGGCTTCCGCCAGAGGTCTCAGCATAGAAACGTCAGGAAAGCTCTTTCCGCGTTCCCACTTGGATACGGCCCGGTCGGTAACGCCCAACTTTTCTGCCAAAGACATCTGGGTCAGACCTTTTTCTTTTCGCAGCTCTTGTATGAGTTTTCCGGTCTTTTCATAGTTCATGATGATACTCCTTTCACAATATACATCTTATCATTTTTCTGAAATCAAGGCAACAAACCGTCGGTTGAGTTGGCTGAGGCCCCTCTGATATTTGTCGTAAAAAGGCGAATTATCAATTGTTTTGTAAGTCGGACACTGGTATAATATATCTATATATATTTGATTATTTATCAGTCCGGAAAAAGGAAAGGGGAGGCTTATGGGTTCTAAAATAAGGCGGTTTGCCGATGACGGCTGGGCAGTATGGATAGACGGCGATGAAAAAAGCACGGTGTATTTCAATGAATGGATAAACCCCGCCGGAAAGAGTTACGTGGACGTAGGCATCAGAATGTACGGTGCCGCAAATGCCAAACAGGTGGATATTTATATACCATTTGAGGTCGGCAAGCAGGAAATAAAAGACCTTTCACCTATATTGACAGACGAGGATATTCTTCGGGGGATTTTTAACAACCGCTGTAAGGTAATGAATCAGGACAAAGAAAATGTATTTGAGATAAGGTACGGAAAACATCTGATTAATGTGATAAGGCTGTCAGATGGCGCAGCAGAAACCCGCAGCCTGTCGGCAGGAACTCTTCTTGCCATGGATTTAAACAAGATAAGAGGTGAATTTACCGCTGACGAAATATATCTGCTTTTCAGAATCCCTCATAAAACCATGGACGCTGTTTTCGAGAAAAAAGACGATATGACCGGCTTTGTGAGGAAGCTCCATGAATCCATAACCAGTCCGGTGGTTACGGAAAAGTACGGCTATGCAATAAGAATCAACGAGGCGAGACTGCTGCCGCCGGAAATCGGCAATATTCAGGCCCTTCATCGGCAGAACCTGAGGAAGGCGTTAGTGTCCATTTCCATAAGCGATGATTACGAGCTCAATGACTACAGCTGCTACAGAATCAGGCGCCTGGAAGAGAACCTTTACAGAGATTATGCACCTTGCGGCTTCGACTGCAGCAGTGCAATCAGCTATCAGTGGGTGGAAGAGCGTGACAATGACAAGAAGACACACTACAATTTCTATTTTGATATATCCTGCAGTGCAGTAAGCAAAAAAAGCCTTGTGCTGTATTTCTGCATTGTGCTGACTGTTGCAGCGGCGGGCAACACATTATACGGTCTTCTGTGCAGGCTGTTTGAACTGATATTCGGATAAAGGAGATGACATACACAATGAATATAAAAGACAGAATGATAATGGAGGAATACAGGGAACAGAAAGACGATTTTGCCAGTCTGGGAGAGATTGTTCATTCCCGTCTGAGCCGGATTGTAAAGAACGCCGGAATTCCGGTTATGAGCATAGCACATCGCATAAAGGATGAGAAGAGTCTGGAGGGAAAGCTTTACAGAAAGGGCGACGGATATCAGAGCCTTAAAGATATTACCGATATTCTGGGTGCCAGAGTCATCTGCTACTTTAACGATGATGTAGATAAAATAGGTCAGCTTGTAGAGGAGTCCTTTAAGATAGACCGTGAAAGATCCAGCGACAAGAGAGCTCTCATGAGAGCTGATGCTTTTGGATATCTGTCCCTGCATTACATATGCTCCCTGCCTGAAGATGAAGATTTTCCGGAAGAACTGTGCGGCAGGAGATTTGAAATTCAGATAAGAACTATTCTTCAGCACGCATGGTCGGATATCAATCACGATCTTGGATATAAGAATCAGTTCGGAGTGCCAAGGGCAATTACAAGGGAGCTTGCAAGGCTTGCGGGACTTCTGGAACTGGCAGACAACGAGTTTGTCCGTGTCAGAGATGACATGAACAGTTACATTGAGGAAACCAGGAGAAAGATTGTTGAGGACAATGCCGATGATGTTCTTATCGATATGATTTCCCTTGACGAATACATGAAAGGCAACGCCAGGATGCGTGAATTCCTCGGTCAGCTGGCTTCAATCGAGAACTCAGAAATAAGCGAAGTGAATCCGGAAGCCTACATACAGCAGCTTAAGTGGCTGAAGATGGAAACCATCGGCGACATTCAGAAGATGCTGGAAAGAAACCGTGAACTAGCTTTCAGACTGGCAGAGAGGGTACTCAGGGGATCGGAGCTTGACATTCTTGCATCCAACGTGGCCCTCAGATTCTTATGCAGGGCGGAGCTTTTAAGCGGCGGATACACCATGGAGCAGGCTGCGGAATTCATAGCTCTTTCGGTTAATAAGAAAGAAAGGGCAGAAAGACAAGCTCAGCGTCTCTTTAAGACTTATGAGGAAATAAAGAAGGAGGAAGGCAATGGCCTGCTCTGACAGATATAACAAGGCTCTTGAATATGCGGCATCAAAGCATGAGGGACAGTACCGCAAAGGCGGTGAGGCCTATATAACCCACCC
>CAKMLH010000104.1 GCA_927797855.1 uncultured Clostridia bacterium
GGGCCAACGGCGAGCCGAAAGTGCTGGCAAGCTCGGACTAGTGCATTCTGGAGGAATACCTCATGCTGCACACTCACCTTCAGCGCAGTGTTGAGGGAAGGCTAAAGGTGCTTAACGGGCCGGACAATTACCCTGATGATATTTAGGAGGTGCGGTATGAGTATATTTGACAATCTGAAAAAAGCCGCCGGCGGGGCGGCCAAAGCTGCTGTGAAGGCGGCAGCAGCCGCAGCAAAGGAGGAAAAGCAGACCTTTACTTTTGCGGTTCTCCCGGAAAGTGTGGATGAACTCAAAGCTCTGCCCGAAGCGGCCCTTGCCTCGCCTTTCCAGACGGCAGCCCTTACAGTATGCGCACTCTGTGCTTACGCCGCAGACCCTGAAATCGGAATAGAAATGCTGAATTTCCTCAAAGGACCTCAGCCTCTTTCGGAATACGACAAGCAGTTTCTCAGAGACCGCTTCGCCGCGGGAAAGCACATTCCTTTCTCATATTTTGAGGGTGCATCTGCCGAAAACGACTACACACCCGCCCGGCCTTTCAAGGTGACGGTGCAGTCCAATGGTTATTCCTATGACAATGAAGGCTATGCCAAGCTTTTTATTCCATCCGGCGGCGCCGACTCACCGCGCCCTATAGTGCTGCGGCAGAAGGGCGGCGGGCAGTGGTTTCTATGGGAACAGCACCTGATGAGCGGAATCAGAACGCCTAAGTCCCAGGACCCTTGGGCATAGGCATGGGAATGCTGCATAAAATTCAAAATTATATTATTTCATGCAACATCCGGTGGAAACAAATCCGAAAGGAATTATTTTATATGAACAAAAAAATCAGGAAGGCGGTATCGGTGCTGGCAGCGGCACTTATGATCACAATATTTTCAGCAGCGACGGCCATGGCCTACACCACCGACTGCTACGATATTAACGTAACTGTGGGAGAGGACAACAGCTATCAGATTACAGAAGACATTCAGGTAACCTTCCATGAGCAGCAGCATGGAATTTTCAGGTACATACCTATCGAAGATCAGGACGGACGGCGGACCCTGAAAATAAAGGATGTGGACGCCCCAGACGTGGCCGTGCATACCTACGATGAAAACGGATGCAAGGTTATACGCCTGGGGGATGATGACACCTATGTGACGGGAAGACAGGAGTACCGGCTGGAATACACCATGCAGATTTACGATGACGGAGACACCGAAAGAGACCTGCTGTACCTTGATCTGCTTCCTGCAGGCTGGGAGTCCGATATAGGAGAAAGCTTCATTACTGTTGCCTTGCCAAAGCCTGTAGATGAGGAAGCAATACAGATCTATGCAGGAGCCTACGGCAGGGAGGATGTTCACGAAAATGTCAGCTGGAGCTATGATGACGAAAAGCGCATCATAAGCATACTTGGAACAGAGCTGCCCGAAGGAACGGGAATAACCGTATATATCCCTCTGGAAGAAGGTTACTGGGTGGGGCAGAAGAACACCGGATGGATATTTCCCTTTGCCGTCATACTCATGCTTGGCGCACCACTTGCCGTGTTTCTTTACTGGCTCATGAGAGGGCGTGAGCCCAAGGTGGTGAAAACGGTGGAATTCTATCCGCCCCAGGGAATGGATCCGTCAGAAGTAGGGTATTTTTATGACGGAACTGTGGATAACCGGGATTTTACCGCCATGATAGTGTATTTCGCAGAAAAAGGTTATCTGCGGCTGGAAGAGAAAAAAGGACAGATATTTGTATACAGCACAGGCAGCCCGGAGGGCAGGGAAAGTCCGGCGGCAGTGAGCTTGTACAGAGGCATTTTTGAAAATGCGGGAGCAGGAAATGAAGTGTGCCTTTCTGAAGCGGGAGCAATATCCGCCTCTATATGGTATGAGTTTGGCAGCAGGATAAAAGCAAAATACAGCGGAGACATGGCGCCTATGGACCAAAAGGGAAAGAGCCGGCAGCGTAAAGCCCTCATAATCCTCGGAGGGGGCCATCTTGCATCAATGGTGCTGTTTTCCCTGTACAGCCGCACATATTCGGCTCTGGGAATGGAGGTTGTCAGCCTGTCAATACTGATTTTTACCTTGATGAAAGGCATCAGATACAAAGGCGAGGCCCACATAAAATCCAAAGCAAAGAACCGACTGCGCGCTTTTTTCATCGGTCTTCTGACCTTTATTACCGCATCCCTTTCCCTGGTTCAGGTAAGCTGGGCCGGCGGCGGCGAGGGACTGGGCTTTCTTTTCATGGTGCTGCTCTTTGTGGCTGTGCCCTGCACCATCAACATGGAGAGAAGAAACAAAGCCAATGTGAGGATAATGGGACAGATTGAAGGACTGCGTGATTTCATCGAAAAGGCGGAGCTGCCTAAGCTGAATATGCTGGTGGAGGAAGACCCGGCGTATTTTTATAACGTGCTGCCTTACGCCTACGTCATGGGTCTGACAAAAAAATGGATAGAAAAGTTTGAAAATATTGTGCCGGAGCCGGTGGAATGGTATCATTCAGACAGGACTGAGCTGCTGGCCGATAGCCTTTCCCTTATGGAAGCCATGGAAAGGATGGAGCATATAGAGGCTGTACAGTCCGCCCCTAAGGCTGTCGTAAATCGGGAAAGAGACGGCGGCGATTTGACAGGAGACACCGGCTTTTCGACCCGAGCAGACGGCGAAAGCGGCGGCTTCAGCGGCGGCGGCCACGGCGGCGGAGGCGGCGGTGCATGGTAAAACTGTATTTTGTTAAACGGAGGAAATTATGATTAAGAAACCTTTAAAATTATTTGTTGCTGCAGCTTTGACAGCAGCCATGATATTTTTTACGGGATGCGGCGGCAATACGCCCGGCAATGGGGGCGATTCCAATAATACTAATAATACCAATAGTAACAATGCAGCTGTATCGGAAGAAGAACTGGACCTTATAGGAGGCAGCCTTTCCTTCGTCCGGGAAGAGAACCGTCTGGGGTATCTCCTGGACAGGTATGAAAATCTCCACATCGTGACCCGGTTCACCGACGGCACGGAAAGCCAGAGCGTATGCTTTCTTTTTGACGGACAGCCCGCATGGGCCATGGTGGAATACAGTGATACAAACAGGAGGGTGATTTCCGGATGCCTGGGCGCACTGAACTTCTACTGCGAGCCGGGAAAGATAAGTGGGAATCTTGATATGCAGATGTACGAGTCTGGAGATGAGAATTACCTGGACTATATGATTTCCAGTTATATAAGTGAAGAAGCGCAGGTGGAGAAGGTGGAAGATCTGGAGCCATACCTTAAAGTGACAGCGGTAAACGGAGATCCGGATGACCCTGATGTGACGCGGGATATTTATGTTCTGGACAAGGGCACTTTGCGCCTGGTAGAAGCCTTCTATATGGACAAAGACGGTGTGAAGATGGGAGGTCAGTCTATCGAGCCGGGATGGGATGAGAACGGTCTGATTTCCAATTTCCTCACAGCCTGGGAGGAAACCAGGACGGTAACATTTATCTATGACAAGCTTCTTTCAAACGGGAAGACCACAACGAAAACAGTGTCTGTGGATGTACCTGCTACCTGGGAGGTTCTGCCGCGGTACCCGGAAGAAACATACTTCTATATGAACAGAACTCTGACCAAACCTTATAAGTATCCGGGAGACGGAACAGAGGATTATACGGTCTATGTGACTAATACTGCGGGATAAGAGAGAAAGAGAGGACGGTGTAATAACCGTCCTCCTGCTGTTTATATAGATATAGTTTACTCTTTTTCCCAGTCACAAAGCTTCTTGTAAGTGGTGCAGCCGAAGATAATGCCTACGATTAAAACGCCGGCGATTGCTGCATTCCTCACAATCTTTGAAACATCCACATTGACGGTCACATCCACATTTCTTGCAGTGCCCTTTTTATCATCACATTTACACATTGATACGCCCTCCTTTACAGCCATATTTTATCAGATTATTTTAGTGATGTCAAAGGAAGGCGTGCGGAGATATCTTCCAAGGCCCAGGAGACTGTCGGAGTCCCCTTTGGTGACGGTGCTTGTGTGCTGGTATGATGTAAAAGACACCTTGAAACCCAGTTCCTTAAGAATGGCATCGGCGCTTCCGTCAAGGGGGTAGGCACCGTATGGCCATGCAAAGGCAATGGGAGCGTGCCCCGTGGCAGCCTCAATGAGCTGCTGATTTTTGCCAAGGTCTTCCGTCAGAATTTTACGGTAGCTTTCTGCACTTTCGCCTTTTTTCTTATCTGCACCTTTGCGGCCGCCGGAAACGGAATGAAGGTTGTAAGAGTGATTGGCAAATTCAACGGAACCTGAGCGGGCCAGAACAGCAACTTCGCCCCAGTTGAGATTGCCGTGGTTCGGATTGCGGTAGATATCACCGGAGCTGATATCGGATTCAGACCCAATAAGGGCGATAACAGCCTTCATATTGTATTTCTGCAGCAGGGGATAGGCATACAGATAGTTGTTGGCAAAACCGTCGTCAAAGGTCAGAATGACCGGCTTGTCGGGGAGCCTGTCACCTCCGCTGACATAAGACACCAGCTGAGAGGGCAGGATGGTGGTGTAACCCTTCGACCGGAGCCACTTTAAATCTTCCTCAAACCGGGCGGATGAAATTGTGTACTCGTTTTCGCCGGAGGCATCTTTGGAAATACTGTGGTACATAAGGACGGGTATGTCCACCGAGGTCCGTGAATCGGGTAGGGAAACGGAAGGGGCGGCGGAAACCTGCCTGCAGCATGAACCGATGCAGGAAAGAATCCCAGTACCCAGAAGCACAATCAGAAAAGCCATAAGCAGATAATCCCTCTTTTTCATTCATACCTCCGCGGCAAATATAGCCGGCACATGAATCCGGCTGCTCCATACTGCCATAAAATAATCTATTCAGGCAGTGCGTCCCATATTCACAGCAAAAGAAAACCCCGCACAAGGCGGGGCTCTCTCAGGGATACCATAGGCATCTTTATATTAATATTACTTGCTGTTACAGAATTATATCCTATGCGGCCTGTTGGTTCTTCTTGATATTCTTCTTCAGCTGAACAACAGGTTCTGT
>CAKMLH010000105.1 GCA_927797855.1 uncultured Clostridia bacterium
GTGGCATTAAGCTTCGGATATGAATACGATAGCGATGAGGAGAAGATTTTCATCCTTAAGATTATTGAAACCGCCATGTGCGATGAAGAGGATTTCATCAGAAAAAACAACGAGTTAAATGACATCATTGACTTTATTTCCTCAAACGGCGATGCAATCGGCAGCTGGAATGTAGACAAGGAAGAGCAGATGAGAGCAACATCCCGCTGCCTTTCCGAAGAGATGATATATACAAAGTTCCTGCAGGGGCAGTTTATAATCGGCATTGCAGGCGGGGTATTTGACCCTATTTATGTGAACAGAATCAGCAATTATGCCGTTCTGAAATACAGAAGAAGATTTCTCAGAAACAAGATGGCGGGGACAGATAAATGAGCAGAAAAACATTGAACCTTACCTGGGCAGCGCTGATAGCAGCCCTTTATGTGGTACTTACCTTTATTGCCAACGCGGCGGGACTGGCAAGCGGAGCCATACAGGTACGCCTTTCGGAAATGCTTACAATTATGCCTATGTTTACATGGGCGGCAGTTCCGGGTCTTACCATCGGCTGCGTTTTGGCAAATCTGCTGACGGGATGCGCTGTCTGGGATGTGGTTTTCGGTTCCCTGGCAACACTTCTCGGGGCGTTGGGCACATACTATATAGGCCGCAAAAAACCCGTACTGGGTCCGGTTTTTCCCATAGTAAGCAATGCCATTATAGTACCTCTGGTGCTTCAGTATGTCTACGGACTTGAAGGAAGCTACTGGTACTTTATGGTGACGGTAGGGGCCGGAGAAATAATCTCTTGCGGATTGCTGGGATGGCTGCTTTACAAGGTGCTGAGACGCACGGGGATTTTTACAGGAACAGAACAAAAGAAATAAGAGGAGGGTGATTATGGCAGTAAGATTAAACGAAGATAAGGAAATGGTCGCCAGAATCAGAGAAGGGCTGAAGAAAAGAGGCGGATACTGCCCGTGCCGCATAGAGAAAACAGAGGATAATAAATGCATATGCAGGGAGTTCAAAGAGCAGATTGCAGACCCGGAATTTGAAGGGTACTGTCACTGCATGCTTTACTATAAGACGAGAGACTAGGAAAGGGACATATCATGAAAATTGTATTGCTGGAACCTTTAGGAATTTCAAAAGAAAAGACAGAAAAACTGGCAGAGCCTTTTGTAAAGAGCGGACATCGGTTTGTACCATATTATACTCTGGCCGCCGATGAGACTGAACAGCTTGAGAGAATTAAAGATGCAGATGCGGTGATTATGGCTAATCATCCTCTGTCGGATGATGTTATACGTGAATGTGAAAAACTCAAGTACATATCCGTTGCTTTCGTAGGAATTGATCATATAGGCAGAAAGGCATGTGAAGCCAAGGGAATTCATGTTTCCAATGCGGCGGGTTACTGCGATGATGCGGTTGCGGAGCTGACAGTCGGCCTTGCCATGGACTGTCTGAGGAATATAAGCGCAGTTAACGGTATCATCAGACAGGGTGGAACCAAAGACGGCCTTGTGGGTCACGAACTGCGCGGAAGAACAGTCGGTGTTATCGGCACGGGCAGAATAGGTCAGGCAGCGGCAAGGCTCTTCAGAGCATTGGGATGCAGCCTGCTTGGCTACAGCAGGACAGTGCGTCAGGACGCTGAGGAGGCGGGAATCCGCTATGTAAGTCTGGATGAGCTTCTCGCTCAGAGCGATATCGTAACTATTCATACACCTCTTACAGATGAAACTAAGAATCTTCTCAGCAAAGAGAAAATCGCTCTCATGAAAGAAAGCGCCATCCTCATAAACACTTCAAGGGGGCCTGTCGTGGACAATGCTGCCCTTGCAGAGGCATTAAACGAAGGCAGACTGGCAGGCGCCGGAATCGATGTATTTGACGGGGAGCCGCCTCTGCAGGCGGATTATCCGCTTCTCCATGCCAGAAACGCGGTGTGTACGCCCCATGTAGGCTTCGCAACCGTTGAATCCATAGACAGGAGAGCTGAAATCGTCTTTGACAATGTGGATAAGTGGATGAAAGGTATTCTGCAGAACAGAACGCTCTAGCATCGACTTAATATGTTTATTTTACTATAAATTTAGGATTTTTCTTTTTTACATCCGGATCCTTCACAATCTGCTCGGGAGCAGTTTCCAGAAGCTCCGGATTTTTATAATACCTGTTAAGTTCTCTGAAGCAGCGGCCGTAGTAATGTCCGTTGGCGATACGCTCGTCGGTGACAACGCCCAGAGGCATAATTTTTCTTTCTTCAACAGTCTCTCCGTTGATTTCCACCTTCCTCTCCGGCTGCCCCATTGCTATAAAAATGCCCGTAGTACCGAATTCATAAAGATGATGGTAGATGGCGTTGGTTCTGATGGAAGCCAGATTTGTAATGAAAAGGCTGGTGTGGAAAGGACTGGCATGGACAATTGAAAATGGAAGAGTGAAATACTTGTCAATAAATTTCAAAATCCCAACGACACCTCCTAAGAGGAAAGGAATGCTGAGGAGCCTTGCCATCAGCTTATCCATGGCGTTTTGTGATGCCGGCTGCTGAGCACGTTCAATGGCGTCCTGCACTTTCCTGTTGACGGTGAAAATATCGTCATCAAGGTTGAAATACAGCTTGGAAACTGTGTCGCTGGTTTTGCCCGGCTGTAGGGTCACAAAAGACACGCAGAAATGATTTCGTGCGTATACCTTTCTGTTCATTATAAATCTGTTGAGAAAAGGATTCTGAGAGGCTACCCTCAGCATGCCTGCTATGATAATGCTCATATGGTTCATGCTTATACCCTTGCTGCGGCATTTTCTCACATAATCCTGCAGCAGACCCAGATCTATATCAACAGTCACCGAGTTTGAGGCATCGTACCGATATGGCATAACATAAGGAATTAGTTCGTACATTGAGTCTTTGCCGCGAACGCGATATCCATCGGATCTATACATAAAATTGTTCTCCTTTGTTAAGAATGTGCTAATAAATTCGAATTCATTATACATTATGTTGGAGATAATTACAAGTTTTTTGCTTTGAAGCTTTCAATATGGTATACTATATGTGTTATATGATTTTGTAAGGACTTTAATTTACAGGAAGAGAAAAATGAAAACTTACCTTTATAAAGAAGAAAATTATAATACCAGCAGGTGGACAGGGGGACAGACCAAAGAACTGGCCATTTATCCTTCCAGGAGCAAATACCTGGATCGCAACTTTATATGGAGACTGAGCTCCGCTACCGTGGAAACGGACGAATCGGATTTTTCAAAGCTGCCGGACTACGACAGAGTCCTCATGGTTCTTAAAGGAGAGGTTGTACTCAGCTATGAGGGTGAGCGTGTGGTAAGACTGAAGGAGCTTGAACAGGATCGATTTGACGGAGCATGGAAGACAAAGAGCTTCGGCAGGATTACAGACTTTAACCTTATGGTGAGAAAAGGAAACGAAGGATATGTTGATCTCATCTATCCTTCCGCCGAAAAGACCGAGCTGACTTCCGACTTTGACAGCAGGCTTCCGAAGACAACCCATGCCCTCTACTGCAAGGAGGGTTATGCCGTTGTAACCTGCGGAGGGGAGACTCACATGGTATCCTCCGGCCAGCTTCTGGTGCTGGAATATGACAAAGACGAAAAAGCGGCATATTCTGTAATGGGGGAAGGGATTGTAATCCGCGCCCAGATATTCTATGACGATATGGAGGGAGAGCTTTTTGCAGAGGAAATCCCTAAGGGAAAAGCCTCTTTCGATGATTTTAAATGCTGTATGTATCTGGCAAATGTTCAGTTCAGATGGGCAAAGTACATAGTCAAAAAACTGAAAACCCAGTGGTTTGACGAGGCACTCAGCAGCGCCATAAGAAAGGTGGAAAAATTCTACCTGACATTTATTGCATTGCTGCTGGGCATTGTGGGTGTTTTCGCACTTTATGTGGCAAATGATCTGTCCAATGCTCAGGTGGTGCTGCTGCTTATTGCATGGATTTTAATAGATTGTATTATCGTTTCTCCTCTCATATATATGGCTTTCGTGCCAAAGCCCGTGCGAAAGCACATTAAGGACATAAACAGCCTGACTCCTTATGAGCAGCGTGTCAGAGAAGAGGAGCTTGGCCGCAACGAGCGCCTTGACAAGGTGATGAAAAAATATAAGAACAGTGGCCGGAATCTGGGAAAATAGGAGGCGAGAACAGGGGTATGGAACTGACAAAGAAGCAGAAGATTATCGCAGCTGTGGTATTTTTTTCATTGCTGGCAGCAGTGGGGATAGGCGGCAATATTATAAAGGCAAGGAAACTGGAAAAGGCTCATACGTATCCCACTGCAGAGGAAATGCAGAACCTGGAGCGTATAACGGAATTTGCCTTGGATGAGCTTAAGGCATGGGCTGATGAAAAGGGCTATTATGCTTCCGGAGTACCGGGGAGTCCGGCGGTGCCTGCAGCAAGTCAGAATGCGGGGAAGGCTATAGGTATATATAAGGAGAAGGAAACTAAAGAAGCAAACAAATATGATACGATTTTCAATGTCAGTTTCAGAGCCAGAGGGGGAATGACCGTTGGATTATCGAGAAAGACCAATGATCTTGAAGGCGCCCTGGAGGAAATTCGGGGGCTCCTGGGCCAGATTGCGGAGGTAAACAACCTCTTCGACAAAACAAAAATCTCCCAGGCGCAGCTTCAGGAATTTCTGGATGAAAGTGCGGATAATATGCAAGAACAGCTTCGTGAGACGGGAAACTATGATAAGACTTCCGGAGAGGAGGGCGGAGCGGAGCTTCAAATATGCGACTACAATGTCCTTCCCGGCGGTACCGACAGAGAATACCGTTATCAGATATATTTTCGCTTTTCAGGGGAGTACGACTTAAAATAAAGAATGTTTATGATGAGATGAAAAAATCCGGTTCTATGGTGAAGAGTCAGAGAACCGGATTTTACTTTAAAGCACTATGGTCTGCCGTAAAGCTTTACAGTGCTGCCAGAATAGCGTCCACATCCTCCTCAGTGGAGCCCCAGCTGATAACCAGTCTGATTACT
>CAKMLH010000106.1 GCA_927797855.1 uncultured Clostridia bacterium
CTGCCCGATTATCTCTTTCTTCCGGCAGATTTCCCCATTGAGATGTTCTATTTGACTTTCAACGGCCACCCTCACCACCTCCCCAGGTGCATCAATAATATCCTTGATCTCCTTTACCTTGAAACCGAGCTGCTGCAAAAGCTTTATTTGTTTTATCCTCTGCTGTGCTTCTTCGTCATAGAGTAAATGCCCGTACTTATTTTTCCCTGTGGCCGACACAAGGCCTGCGTTTTCATAGCCTTGAACCGCTCGTCTGGATACTTCCAACACACTGCATACTTCGCTTAAAGTTTTTGTTTCCTTCATTGCTACCTCTCCTTTCAGCCTAAAACTGCACGCTACGTGCAGTCAACAGACTTTTTAGTTGTGTCAGGCTTTACCCGACACAAAAGGAGTTGTAGATTTCGCGAAATATTGTTTTAATTCAAATGGCAAATGCCTGCTCCGCGGCAAAGCTGTGCAATCCGGCTAGTTCTTTGCCATCGGAAATGTTGCGCAAAAAACAAATTTTAACACAATAAAACAACATTGCCTCCTCGGACAAGCTAAATCATGCCGTCCGAGTATGGTAATGTTGTTTTATCTTTGCAAAAGCAGCCTTTCATACAACCCAGCTGAAGAAAGGGCTGCGTAAACTCTGAAAATTTAAGATCCCTTACAACATCAGGCTCACCTGCGGTCAGTGGAATGGGTAAATATTGAAGCGATGTTGTAAAATTTTCAGATTTCCCCGAATTTTACAACATCGCCTCGATTGTATGCCAACGCCCTCTCGGGTTCGAGTCCCGGCACAGCTGTTTCCTTGCAAAAAACAAAAAAAGACGGCTAAAAGCCATCTTCTTTCATTTGGCGGAGGACATGGGACTCGAACCCACGGGGCTGTTACACCTTACTTGATTTCCAATCAAGCTCCTTAGCCACTCGGTCAATCCTCCATAGCTGTGCCATCAGGCACTATAATAATTTAACATATATTCGGCGCTTTTGCAAGTCCTTTTTATTGTAAAAACTTCACCGGAGCAAAGAATTTCATTGATGCACCTTCATCGTATATAAGAACGCCTTTTGGCATTCTTGTCACCCTCCACACGGTGTAGAAATCACCCGCAGAACCGCTGATATTGAAGATCTGTATGATATAAAGGCACCAGAAAAACTCACCGGGCACATCATCCATGAGAAGCGTAAGAATGATCCCCCACACAATTACAGGCGCAAGGGCAATAACAATATATGCACGGCGGGTAAAAAACCAGCTGCTTTTGGCGTAGGCCACACCCATATCACGAATAAATCCGTACTCCGCATGTTCCCCCGTAAAGAAACGTATGAATATGCCGTGTACCCACTCGTGGGCAAAGATATAGACCACGGTGCCCACGACGGTCATAAGGACAGCAAAAAAGCCTTTTGCAAATCCGTCTTTAAATGGAGACGCAGCCGATGGACCTGCCAAAGCGCCTAACAGAATCATCCCTGCAGAAGCAAGAGCGCTGCACAGGACAATTCTCTTAAAAACCTTTCTGTCTCCTGTTATATCCAGTATTTCGCAAAGGTCATATCCTGCCGGCAGCGACGGATACGCCCGGACGGGTCCTGATTCACGGCGTTTTTTCGCGCTCTTTCCACGAGCATTATCGGAGCCCTTCATCACTTAAGCGCCTCCCTTACGGCATCTTTCATCTTATCGGCATCCACAATGCCCTTGTGGAGCACAGGTTTTTTGTCCAGGTCTCTGAGTCCGTAAGGAACCTGAATACCGGTGGCAGCAGCAAGAGCCGCTACATATTCGAATCCGTCCCTGCACGGTCCGATTCCGCAGGCCGAAGCAACGCTTTCCGCAAACTTGTATGCACTTGCGGTAGATGCAATAACTGTCGGAGTGCGCATATCGCCGGTCTCTTCCGCATAATCCCTGTATACCTTATATGCCACCGCTGTATGGGTATCCATGAGATAGCCCTGCTCCGACCACATTCTGCCTATTGTTTCGAGGGTTTCGTCTTCCGAAGCAAAGCCTCCGTAGAAGTCATCAAGAGCCTTGCCGACAGAAGACGGCACCTCGTATACCCTGTCTTTATCCAGCTTTTCCATGAGGGTGCGGACAGCTTTGCCGTCACGGCCGCTGAGCAGATACAAAAGCCTCTCAAGATTGCTGGAAATGAGAATATCCATTGACGGAGAATTGGTGCAGTAGAATTCACGCACGCCTTTCCTGATATCGTAAACGCCGGTTCTGATAAAATCAGTGAGAACCTTGTTTTCGTTGGAAGCGCAGATGAATTTATTTATCGGCACTCCCATTTCCCGGGCAAAATAGGCCGCAAGAATATTTCCGAAATTACCTGTAGGAACTACAACATTCATAGGCTCGCCGGCTTTCACAACGCCCCTTTCCGCCAGTTTCACATAGCTGTATACATAGTATGCCACCTGAGGCACAAGCCTTCCGATATTTATGGAGTTGGCCGAGGAAAGCTTTATTCTGGCAGATGCCAGTTCAGCGGCAAAATCATCATCGTTGAATATTTTCTTCACTCCGGTCTGAGCATCGTCAAAATTGCCCCGGATTGCATAAACGTGGGTGTTTGCGCCTTCCTGAGTGACCATCTGTCTTTCCTGAACCTGACTTACGCCGCCTGTAGGATAGAACACGATAATCTCCGTTCCCGGCACATCTGCAAAGCCCTCAAGAGCCGCCTTCCCCGTATCACCGGAGGTGGCCGTAAGAATGCAGATTTTAGCTTTTTCTCCCTCTTTTTTGCAGGCTGTGGTCATAAGGTAAGGAAGTATCGAAAGAGCCATGTCCTTAAATGCCGCGGTTTTTCCGTGGTAAAGCTCCAGGAAATGTGCGCCGCCGGCTTCTCTGAGCTCAACTGTATCCGGCGCCGTAAACTTTGAATCATAAGCTCCGTCAATGCAGTTTTTCATCTCTTCTTCAGTGAAATCATCGAAAAAAGCTCCGATAACCCTGAAGGCGATTTCCTTGTATGATTTTCCTGTCATTTCTTCTATTTTAAAAGGCAGCGCAGGAATGCTCTCAGGCATATAAAGGCCCTTATCCTCTGCTATGCCCTGAATAATGGCCTGAGCTCCGGTTTTCTTAAGCTGACTGCCTCTTGTGCTTTCGTATTTCATAATCTGTTTCTCCTCAAATATTGCGATTATCTTTTAGAATACCATATTTACCGGCTTTTTTCAATATGGTATAATCGAATTAAGATACTACAAGGAGGACAGACCATGGAGAAAAGCAGGTTCACCCCGCTGCTTCTTATCAGCGGAGGACCCTTTACACAGAATGTGCTTGCGCAGCAGCTCAGAACCTTTCTTCCGAGGGCGGTTCCAATAATCCCCTACATCCTTGATGAGAAAAATGCACCTTTAGAAGGTCAGTTTTTTGCAGTTTTTTCCAGCAGAGAAGTTTTCCGCGAATTTATGGAAAAAGAAAACGACCGCCATCTGGAATCATACATCATTGCAGAAAGGACCATGCTTAACGATAACATCGACCGTATACTTGCGCTTCCAAGAAACCAGCGGATTCTTCTTGTCAACGAATCTCAGGAAAGCACCGAAGAAAGCATTTCCCATCTTCGAAGCATAGGTTTTGATTTTCTTAACCTGATTCCCTATTATCCCGGCTGCACTCCTCCGGACAAGAGCATTACCATAGCAGTTACTCCGGGGGAAATAGACAAGGTTCCCCAGGGCATTGAGGCTGTTTACGATATCGGTCCTAGAACCTTTGACTTTACCACTATAGTCCGTATTCTTTCCTATTACGGCCTTCTGGAAGATGTTATACCTGATTATGCAGATCGGTACCTCCACAGACTTCTGGATTTTGCAAAAAAATTCTCAAATGTTGCAGACGAAACCAGCAGATCCCTTCCTACGCTGAGAGCGGAGCTTATAGGCAGAGGATACTTTGCTAAGTATCACTTTGACGATATTAAAGGGAAGTCAAAGGCCATACTGGACGCAAAAGCCATCGCCGAAAAAATTGCCCGCACAGATCTTACAGTTCTGATTGAAGGCGACAACGGAACAGGAAAGGAGCTTTTCGCCAGTGCAATTCATAACGCGTCCGACAGAAGACGCAAGCCTTTTGTTGCAATAAACCTTTCTGCACTTCCCGATCAGCTGGCCGAATCGGAACTTTTCGGATATGAAGAAGGCGCATTTACAGGAGCAAGAAAGCACGGCAAAGCCGGTCTTTTCCAGCAGGCAGCAGGCGGCACGGTTTTTCTTGACGAAATAGGTGACATTTCTCCGAAAATGCAGGCCAAGCTTCTGCGTGTTCTTCAGGAGAAGGAGATTATGAGAGTCGGCGGAGACAGAATTATCCCGGTGGAAGTAAGGATTATCGCTGCTTCAAACCGTGATCTCAGGCAGATGATAAAAGAAAAAACCTTCAGAAAGGATCTTTATTATCGTCTAAATGAGGGATACCTCCATCTTCCTTCCCTGGCCGAGCGCAAAGAGGACATTCCTCTCCTTATCAGTCACTGGCAGAAAAAAATGTTCCATAGTGACAAAGTTTTTGATCCGGAGGCAATGGAGCTTCTGATGAATCATGACTGGCCGGGAAATGTGCGTGAACTTCTCAACATGATGAAGTTTACCTTTGCTGTCTGCGGACATCATACCATAGTGCCCTCTGATCTGACCTCACTCTATCACGAAGAGCCGGCAGATGAAATTTCAGCGGTCTCCCAGCCTCAGTCCCTGTCTTCAAAATCATGTGAAGAATCAATTAAACCTTCCTCATTCCTTGATTCTGCATCGCTGGATGTCCTTCATGCCATAAAGGAGCTTCAGCACATGGGACAGATTGCGGGAAGAACTGCTGTTGGACGCTTTCTCAAAGATTGCGGAAGGCCTCTTTCAGAATACAGAATAAGGAAATGTCTTGACTTTCTCCTTGACTGCGGTTTAACCTCTGCAAAGGAGGGA
>CAKMLH010000107.1 GCA_927797855.1 uncultured Clostridia bacterium
CAGCTCTCCTATGGATGATTCTTTTCTATATGCGTAAATCATATTTCTATATTCTTACAAAGTTGATATTCTTCCCCTGGCTGCTGAACTTTTCCTCATATTCTGTCATAAACTTTCTTGAAATGGCTGAATATTCTCCCACCGGTCCTCCGTGAAGGTCTCTTGTCATTTCTGCAATCTCAAGTCCGGCCGTCCTGATTTCTTCAAGGGTAAACTCAAAAAGGCCGTCGTTGTCGGTTTTAAATTCGATAAAGCCGTCTTCACCAAGAACCTGCATGTAATTTTTAAGCCGCGTGTGATAAGTCAGTCTGCGTTTTGCGTGCCTTGCTTTTGGCCAAGGGTCACAGAAGTTAAGATATATACCTGACAATTCACCATGGGAAAAATAGTCACTTAAATCATTTACATAATCTATAAAAATTCTCAGATTGCCAAGCTGCTGTTCTTCGGCCTTTTCCAATGCACGAAGGACTACACTGCTCTGACCTTCTATGGCTATGTAGTTGCGTCCGGTAAAGGCGGCAGCAAGGCCGGTTATAAATTTGCCTTTTCCGCAGCCGATTTCAAGATAAATAGGATTGGAGTTTCCGAAAATTTCATTCCAATGGCCGCGGCATCCACGTGGATCATCTATTAGCAGTCTGGAATTTTCGGAAATACGTTCCTCTAAATTTTTAATATTTCTCTGTCGCATTAAACTACCTTTATAAGTTAAAAAATCCTGGATTCAACTATTATCACTGCAAGAAACAGTGCCAATAATGCAAAGGCGGCATAGTCCCTGCCCTTAAACTTCATCTCGTTCATTCTGGTTCTGTGCTCGCCGCCCCGGTAGCATCTCGCTTCCATAGCCATGGCAAGATCCTGCGCAATCCTGAAGGCACTTACAAACAGAGGTACCAGAATGGGAATAAGGCTCTTTGCCCTGTGAATGAGATTTCCGGTCTCAAAGTCGGCTCCCCTTGCCTGCTGCGCCTTCATAATCTTGTCCGTCTCCTCAAGAAGGGTCGGAATAAAACGCAGTGCAATAGTCATCATCATGGCGATTTCATGAGCCGGAAGCCCGATTTTCTTAAAAGGCGAAAGCAGCCTTTCTATGCCGTCTGTCAGTGAAAGGGGCCTGGTGCAAAGTGTCAGCATGGAAGACCCTATTATCAGCAGGATCAGTCTTATGGCCATAAATACTGCCGTTCTAAGACCCTCTGCCGTGATTTTGAGAAAGCCCCACTGCCACAGAATGTGCCCGTCTATCATAAACATATTCAGGGCAAAGGTGAACAAAAGAATTATTAAAATGGGTTTCAGCCCGCGGACAATATATCCGAGAGGCACTCTTGACACGGCAATTACCGCCCCAAGGCACAGCCCTGCCACGGCAAAACCCAGAAAATTATCCACAATAAATATCTCTATTATGAACAGCAGCGTAGCAATTATTTTCACTCTGGGATCCAGCCTGTGAATGACTGAGTTTCCCGGAAAATACTGCCCTATAGTTATATCTCTTATCATTTGGCTTTCCTTTTTAAGTATGCGGCAATCTGGTCTGCCGCCTGGTCTATATCTAAAATGGTGCTTTCAAGCTGCAAGCCTCTTTCCCGGAGGCTTTCGGTGAATTTTGTCACAGGGGGAAGTTCCAGACCTACAGCTCTCAGTTCATCTTTCTTTGAAAAAACTTCATAAGGTGTCCCTGTTGTAACCAGTTTTCCGCTGTCTATTACTATGATTTTATCACAGAGCCTTGCAATGTCCGCCATGTTGTGGGAAACCAATATGGTTATATTCCCCGTTCTTCTGTGAACTTCCTCAACCATGGCAAGGACGTCTTTGTGTGCCTTAGGGTCAAGGCCTGCTGTGGGCTCGTCCAGAATGAGAACCTCCGGTCGCATTGCAACTACTCCGGCGATGGCTACCCGCCTTTTCTGGCCTCCCGAAAGGTCGAAAGGCGACCTGTCCTTTATGGTTTCAAAATCAAGACCTACAAGCTCAATTGCCTCTCGGACTCTTTCGTCAATTTCTTCCTGAGACAGACCCAGGTTTTTGGGTCCGAAGGCCACGTCCTTTGCAACTGTTTCTTCAAACAGCTGATATTCCGGGTACTGAAACACCAGTCCGATTTTTTTTCTTATCTGCACCATGGATACTCCCGGCTCAGTGATATCCGTGCCGCCGATGACAATTCTCCCGCTGTCCGGCTTCAGAAGTCCGTTAAGATGCTGAAGAAGGGTGGACTTACCCGAACCGGTGTGGCCGATGATCCCGACCATCTGACCATCCTCTGCGGTAAAGGAGATGTTATCCAGGGCAAGCTGCTCCGTGGGCATACCTTTGTCATATATATGAATCAGATTTTCTACTCGTATTGACATATAAACTCTACCATCTTTTCTTCAGTAATAATATCAGCGGGTACGTCAATTCCCCTTTCGCGGAGCTTTGCACCCATTTCAACCATCAGCGGAACATCAAGGTTTGCCGACCTTATTAGCTCTTCCTGTCTGAAAACCTGCCGTGGCGTTCCGTCAAGGAGAATGCGGCCTTCGTTCATTATTATTACACGGTCCGCACGGACGGCCTCATCCATAAAGTGGGTAATGAGGATTACGGTAATTCCCTCTTTGTGTAGTTCGTCTATAATAGACATTATCTCTCCCCTGCCTTTAGGGTCAAGCATAGCTGTAGGCTCGTCAAAGATTATGCATTTCGGCTTCATTGCCACAACTCCCGCAATGGCTATGCGCTGTTTCTGTCCTCCGGAAAGAAGGTGGGGAGCCTTTTTCTTGTATTGACCCATGTTCACGTCTTCCAGCGCCTTGTCTACTCTCCGTCGGATTTCAGCAGGATCCACTCCCAGATTTTCAGGTCCAAAGGCCACATCGTCCTCCACTATAGCGGAAACCAGCTGGTTATCGGGATTCTGGAAAACCATTCCGGCTGTCTGTCTCACATTCCAGATGTTATCATCATCCCTGGTGTCGTATCCGTTTACATATACCGCCCCTTCTGTGGGCAGCAGCAGTCCGTTAAGGTTTTTGGCCAGAGTAGACTTTCCGGAACCGTTTTTGCCTATTATTGCGGTAAAACTTCCTCTTTCAATCTCAAGGCTGATGTTGTCGATAGCCTTAACGGGATCGCTTTCTTCTCCGCGGGTATATTCAAATGTCAGGTTTTCTATGGTTATAATATTATCCACTTATTTTTCTTCCTTGTAGTATTTATCCATATATTTGGAAAGCTGCCGCGCATTGAACTGACCCGGTGCTGTAGGAACAGAGCCGCAGGCATAGGAGATTACAGAGCCGAAATCCCCTGCACATATTCTGCTTACCTGTCCCTCCTGCCCCATTGCTATTGCAACAATAGGTTTTGCTCCCTTGAGCTGTGAATATGCGGATGCCCCCTCCAGAATGCTGTAGGTGTCCACTTCTTCTTCAGCAAAGCAGGCTACCTTCAGGATGTCAGCTCCGGTTTTTTCCAGTTTCAAAAAAATTTCAGCTATTTCATTTCTGTCAGGCATGCGATCAAATTCGTGATGAGATATTTCCGTTTTCACCCTCCTGCGTTTTGCAGACTTAATCAGGCTTTCTGCTTCGGGGCATGCATAGTCAATATCGATCATATCCGCCACTTCAAGAGCCCATCTCATAACTCTTACGGCTTTGTTTTGTGCCTCTTCCCCTTCTTCGCCATCAGCGGCTTTATAGTCAATGCTCAATTTCTTGCGGCCGCAAAGTTTCTTTACTTCTTTTGCATCGGCAATAAAACTTTCCTTGGTATAATCTGCTGCGCCCTCCATTCTGTCTGCACACCACTCGATAATCTGGGCGTACTGACCAAACTCGGCGATTTCGTGTTTAACCTCTAAAAGGTCTTTGCATGACAGAGACAGACAAATCTCAGGTCTCTTTGTTTTAGGCTTTCTGAATTTCAACTGTACTTTCCTCTTTCTTTTTATTTTCTTTTATTCTGTTTATAAGGCTGAAGGCAAGGTATAGCAGGTGGAACACAGCCACAACCATTACTCCCAATGATATCAGGTATCCTGCCTCTCCGAACCCGGTTCCAAAGACATTCCACAGGAACACAAGAGGAGACCCTTCCGGAGCCTCATTTAAAAACAGATAGTTTTCATTTATCAATTGGTCCAGGATATAAATGGGCACCGCACAGGCAGTCAGCACTCCGGCAGTCTGCCACAGGCCTCTATAATCTGCCCTTATCTCTCCCGCTGCATACAGCATGACTCCATAGATTAAAATCCATCCGTGGAAAACAAAACTGTGGATGCACATGAAGTTAAAAAATGGGTACACTGTCCAGTTGCAGAACAGCAGTGCGGAAATTGCTCCCGGCATAAAAGCATACGCCATCATCTGCCCGGAAATTCGTCTGTTTTTTCCGAAGGCATCATAAAGCATCCCGAAAATGGCAAGGCTGCAAAGATGCAGCGGCAGATAACTCTTCAGCGGCGCGTTTATTATAACGATTATAATGTCCTTCAGAATCTCCGAGCAAAGGATTGCAACGGCAAAAATTTTTTTTATCCATGTCCTTTTCTCTTTACTCTGCCTGATGTAGTATCTGCTTATCAGGACTGCAGCAGCTGCAATTGCCCCAAGCCATATGAGATGGCCGGGACAGTACAATTTAAACCCTATGTCCAGTCCCTGCTCCTCTATGCGAAGTGCATAGATAAAAAAATAATTTAAATCCATTTCTTATATCCTGTCATTCTTATCTCTAAGTCGATTTATATATAATAACATATAGTATACGCCATTTCAACCATAATCACAAGCATTACAAAAGCCCGCAGCATATGCCGCGGGCCTCGTTATTTAGTTCTTTTAATAGCGCAGGATTT
>CAKMLH010000108.1 GCA_927797855.1 uncultured Clostridia bacterium
TTTTCCAAATTCAAGGGAAACAGACATCTTCAGAATGCTCTCGCCGGCATACGTCCTGCAGTTATAGGTCTTATCGCAGCTTCATGTCTGTCCGTAGCAGAAATCTCAATCACCAGCCTTTACAGTCTGCTGTTCTTCGGTATTGCACTGCTGCTTGTGTGGAAATTCAAGATTAACCCCATTATCACCTTGGTCATATGCGGGGGACTTGGCGCATTGTTTTACGGGGTGCTGCTACCGATCATGTAAAAACAGGTATATCAGATTACCTTTAGCGTGAAATCAAAACCCGAGAAATCTAAAGTCTAACTTTATTTTTCTCGGGTTTTTCTTTAAATACGCGGACAAATCCATTTTAATTCATCCCACTGATAAACTCATCAACCGTCTGTGCGAACTCTTCCTCGTGGTCAAGCATGCAGCCGTGCCCGCTTTCCGCAAACACAACCTCCTCATACTTTCCGCCCTGAGCTTTATACATCTCCAGAACATGTCTTGTCTGAGAAACCATCGGCTGGCTCGGAAAAACATTCTCCCCCGGGTAGCCGGGTATTATTCCCATCCTGCCAAGCACAGCCAAGTCGCAGGAGCTGTTATCAGATACCATAATATCTTTATCTCCTCGAATCCACATAACCGGCGGTTTAACCGGAATCTCCGGCAGTGAAGACAGATCACAGTATTGAGGCGACATAGTGTTGCCTACACCCTTGTCACCTGACCGTACAAAGGGCCAGTTACTATCGGGCACAAAATTACCCTGACACATATCCTCACCTACACTGCACATAAGCAGGCTGTCAATATATTTTTCCCGGCGGTCTGCCGGAAGCTTATTGCCTGCTGCAACGTAAACAGCATCGATAACCTGACCCGGTATAGCTCTGTCCTTCTCCTGAATTGCTTTGAGAAGTTCTTGGTTGGCGGTTCCCGCACCGCTTCCGATGCCCAGAGGCTCAGCTTTTTTTCCGTCAATATCATAGGTGCCCCCGAAGCCGTAAGGTGAAAGTGGCGCCTGCAGTATGAGCTTCTCCACCTTTTCACAATGGTCTATGACATACTGCATGGCGATTCCTCCGCCCATGGACCAGCCGCAGAGTGAGAATTTATCCCATCCTATTGCCCTGACAAATTCATCTAAATCCTCGGTAAAAACCCTAAGCCCCTCCGTAGCATCTACCGGAAGTGCCGAAGATTTGCCGAAGCAGCGAAAATCAGGTGCTATCATGTAATATTTCTCTTCAAGTCTCGCCATGAGCCCCTCGTAAAACACCGCTGATGAGAAGTTTCCATGAAGCAAAAGAAGCTTTGGTTTATCTGCCTGTCCCGCTTCTATATAGGCGGTGGTAAGCCGCGGTGTCGTTATATATTTATATTCCTTTTCCATATTATTTTCCCTTAAATATTATATGTAGTTTTGGCAGTATTTATGAAGCCCTCAATCAGTGTAGCAAACAGCAAAGGCTGTTCATACATGGTGGCATGTCCGCTTCCGGGCAAGATCACATGGCAGCAGTCCTGTATGTGTTCCTTCAGATACTCCTGCTCCTTCAGCGGAGTCAGATAATCCTCCTGACACGAAACTACCAGCGTAGGACATTTGATTTCCCCCAGCCGATGGCGTACATCATAGTTATCCGAGCTGACAGTAAGGCGACGCATAGCTCCTATGAAGTTTTCATCTTCAAACAGGGGAATCAGCAATTCTTGCCGTTTCTCCATCCAATCATGTTTTTCATTGTAAAATTTTGGCGAGTAGATTCCCGGAATAGCAGTATAGTAATAGGATTCACCGCTGTCGGAAGCCAAGTTCCATGCTCTGCCGATATCGCCGAGCCAGTAGCCCGTTGCAGCAGTAGCATTTAGCAAAACCAGCCGCTCTACAAGCTGCGGATACTCAACAGCAAATTCGAGGGCAACTTCACTCCCGTAGGAAATGCCTGCCAAGCTTGCTTTTTCCAACCCTATATGCTCTAAGAGCGCTTTGACCAGGCGAACCTGAAGGGTATGATCATAATTCTGTCCCACCAGCTTCTCCGACTGTCCCTGATCGAAGAAATCAACCAAAATAAGCTTGTTATTGGCGGAAAAGGGCTCTATGAATTCCTTCCAGCTCGCACAGGACATCATAATACCGTTGAGCAGTACCAACGCCTTCCCCTGACCATATGTTTCATAGTAAACGGTTTTACCCTCCATATTAAAAGTAGGCATAGTATTATTCTCTCTTTCTTTCGTGCCCATAAGGGCAATTTACACGATGGCTGCCCTTAAAGGGGCAGCCCACCGATTATTGTTATTTAACTGCACCCATAACCTCCTCAAGGGACATGATAGGGCTTACGTTCAGAAGGGCATAGTTGCCCGAAGCATCCTTTTCAAGGGAAATCTTGTTAAGCGCCAGAGAGGTAACTCCAAGGCGAGCTCCCTCTGCGAAGCTGATGGCTCCACCCATGGCAATCTTATATTCTCCTTCTTCCATAATCTTGGCAAAATTAGCGTAGTCAAGCCCCAGCCCTGCGGCATCCAGATTCTTCAGCGCCTGAACGAATATATCTCCTGCGATGTATCCTGCCATGGCAAAGGAGTTCAGAGCATATGTATTTCCGCTTTCTCCGTTTGCAAGTTCCCATGCTGACATTGCATTATAGAACGCAGTGTAATCAGCAAGTCCTTCCTGCGTTGTGGCATCAAGCCATGCAGTTGCGTATACCATGCGTTTTTCAGTGATGGCTCCGCTGTCAACCATTCCGCCCAGCGTTGCTGCAGATGCATTAACGTATGACGTTACAACATCTACATTATAGTTGTTATCGCGCATTGTATTCATCAGGGTGTTCAATGGTGCCTGGTTCATGCAGGCTATAACCACATCGCAGCCTGCGTTCTTTAAAACATTGACTGCCGCAGAGTAATCTGTCGCACCGGCTTCGACCTCCTGAATCGTAAGGCTTGCCGAAATTTCTTCGTTCTGGCGTTCCACACCTGCCAGCATTCCTTCTCCCGCATCGTCGGTGGTTGCAATCACACCGATTTTGGTTCCGCCAAGACCCATGCCTTCTGCTTCAGGAGCAGCAGCTCGAGCAAGGAGTACTCTGCCTTCAGCGCTGTAAATAGGCTGTACGGGATATATTACCGCATTATTTCCGGAAGCAGCTTCCTCATACAGATCGTCTATTCCCGTTGCCGCATATACCATAGGAACGCCTTTTTCCTTAAGATAATCAAGTGTAGCGCCCACAGTATTGGTTCCGAAATGACCGACTATTGCAAATACGCCGTCAGTTTCCACAAGCTGCTTCGTATATGTCATACCCTGCGCTCCGTCAAAACCGTCATCATAGTGTTTGAGAACGATTTTTTTACCCTGAAAGCCGCCGGCGTCATTGTATGCCTTAAATGCTGCTTCCAATCCGGCATTAAACGGTACGCCTACTGTGGCATATGCCCCGGTTGTCGCCGCTGTATTGCCGACGAGAATCTCGGTATCTGTTACTCCCTGTACGTCAACAAACGGTGTATACTCGCTTTGTCCGCCGTTTTCTTCTCCTCCGCCGCAACCTGACATAAATGTGCAGAGCATCGCCACGCTCAGCAGTACTACTAATAACTTTTTCATAATAAACTCCTTTCTTCTTCACAGAAAATGTATCATTTTTTATTCCCCAGATATGCCTCCACCAGGCGTTTGTCACCCAGCAACTGCTCCGCCGGCCCTCTCATGGAGATCTTCCCTAATTCCAGCACGCAACCGTAACCGGCAATTTTCCGCGCCGCAAGCGCATTTTGTTCCACCATGAGAATTGTGGTGCCCCCTGCACGGATTTCCTGAAGCGCAGCAAAAATCTCCTTTATAATTAACGGCGCAAGTCCCAAAGAGGGCTCGTCCAGAAGCAGCACCTTCGGGTCAGCCATCAGCGCCCGGGCAATGGCAAGCATCTGCTGCTCTCCGCCGGAAAGGGTTCCCGCCTGCTGTTTGCGCCTTTCCTTAAGAATCGGGAAAAGCTTCGTCACACGTTCGAGATTTCTATCGTAGTCCCTTCTGTTCTTAATGCAGTAAGCGCCTGCCTTAAGATTCTCCTCCACCGTCAGTCCTGCAAAGATCAATCTTCCCTCCGGCGACATGTTGAGCCCCATGCGCGCCGTCTTAAAAGCTCTCTGTCCCAAAAGCTCGCTGCCGTCCAGGCATACGGAGCCGCTGGCTTTGACTGCTCCCGATATGGCGCGGAGGGTGGAGGTTTTTCCGGCGCCGTTTGCACCCAAAAGTGCTGTTATGGTACACTCTTCTACATCCAGGTCTATTCCTTTGACAGCCTGAATAGGTCCATAATTTACTTGTAAATTTCTTACTTCAAGCAAAGCCATTTAATTCGCCTCCTCCTCGCTTTCACCTAAATATGCCTTCTGAACGTCAGGATTGTTCTGAATTTCCTCAGGGCTTCCTATTGCCAAAAGCTCACCGAAGGATATGGCACAGATAGTCTGACAAACATTCATTACAAGTCCCATATCATGCTCTACCAGCAGAATTGTACAGCCTAAAGTGTCTCGGATTCGCAGAATAAGCTCCGTAAGGGAAGCCGTCTCGGTATCGTTGAGGCCTGCTGCCGGCTCATCTAAAATAATCAGCTGAGGATCGCACATAAGGGTTCGTGCAATCTCTATCTTCTTCAATATACCATATGGCAGACCCGCTGCAGTCCAGTCCTTGTAGTCGGAAAGCCCCATGAACTCCAGCACCTTCATAGCCTTTTCCTTAATTATGCGTTCCTGCTTCTTCAGCTGCGGCAAGTGCAGGGCCTGAGCCGCAAGCCCTAAGGTAAATCGGCTGTGGCCTGCTATAAGC
>CAKMLH010000109.1 GCA_927797855.1 uncultured Clostridia bacterium
CCTATGGCAATTATAGCGCGCTTGATAATGCCCCTGTCTTCGTAATACGGTTTCTGTCCGAAGGCGTCTACACCCACTTCTCCGATTGGGAGAGACGGTTTTTCTTTGAGTTCTACAATCTGTGCCTCAAGGATCAGGGTGTCGCTTACTGTGCCCGGAAGCTTGGTGCCATATGCCGTGTCGTTTCCAAGGAGGAAAGATTCCCCGAGTCTCAGGTTATTAATTCCTTCCGGAAGCTCACCCCTGCCGATAAGATAAATTGAGCTGGAGTTTCCGCCGGAAATCATGTTGAGTTTGATTCCGAACTTGTCTTCAATTTTGCGGGCAATGGCAACCAGGTTGGAAAGGTTGTCATTCTTAGGAATGATAGCTCCATAGCAGGTAAGGTTTACTCCTATTCCGTAAAGGTTGATGTTTTTCATCTTGAGGATTTCTTCAACAGCCCCGAAAATCTGATCTTCGTTCTGATAGAAAATGCCTTCTCTCAGGTCGCCCAGGTCGATCATAAGAAGAACGTTGTGCTTTACTCCTATTTTTCCGGCTTCCTCGTCCAGCAGCCTGATGGTTGAAAGCTCCGAATTAAAGCTGAGATCTACATACTTTACAACATCCGCCGCTTCTGCATGCATTGGGATTCTAAGAAGCACGGTCATCTTTCCGTTTTTTCTGGCTTCATCTGCATATGTCTTTATATTCATAACTCTGGAGTCCGCCATGAAATCCACTGCAGGGTGGTTTGCCACCATTTTGGCCATTTCAGGATCTGCGCAAAGTCCCTTTGTTACAATCATCAGCGAGCAGCCTCCCTGCTCCTTGGTGATCTTTGCAACTGCGTCAAGATTTGACTTTAACTTGTTTAAATCGATTAATAACCTTGGATACATTTTCTTTCCTCCTTAATTACTATTGATAATTCCTTTACTGCTCCTGCCGATACTGGCAATGAGTCCGCGTACAATGTCTGCAGTCCCTGCTGCACTCAGGCCGTCTTCCGTCAACCTCACCGCATGACCTCATTACATGCTGCGCAGAATCATAATGGTCAGCATCGTGATCTTTTTCTATAAGATCCGCTCCCTTTTTCATAGTCCTGTCAGCTGCAAGAGCTTCTCTCTTGGCGGCAGCTACCTCTTCTGCAGTAGCTCCTCCGATTTTTTCAGGGTTTTTATATTCGCTCATGTCATAGCCCATCTTCTCCATTTCTTCGATGTGATGACGTGTTTCTTCGTCTTTAGCCTGCTTTGCCGCCTGGAGACGCTGCAGCTCTTCTATGAACTGAGCTTTATTGGCCGTATGGTCTCTTTCCTTAAGGTCCATTCCAAGGCTCTTGCCAAGCAGCTTGATGGCGCCCTTCCTGTGTGTCTTGGAAAGCACGCCCAAAGAAGCCATTATGTAATCGTTATCCACAAGGATTTTTACGGCGTCGCTCGGATATAACTTCATGCCCGTTTCATTGTCGTCGGGGATAAGCTTCATAATATCAACTCTGTGAGGAAGTCTGGTGAGTGCACCGCCTGTACCTACTATGTATTTTACCTGGGTAAGGTCTTTTCCTTCCGCAAGTGTCTGTCTTCCTGTCGGGCCATAGACATATCTGATCTGTCCTGCGTGTCTCTCTACAGCCCTTAAAACTGCTTCTTTGGTAAGGCGCTCCACCAGTTTGATTTCGTCTTCGTTTTTAGGAATGGCCACATAGGTCTCCAATGTTTTATCCAGGTCTATGTGAAGCTCATTTTCGCATTCTTCTCTGAGCTTTTCCTCACCGATAGATTCGATGACCTTCATTCTGTTGACATATACGCCCAGATCGCCCTCTACAGTTCTCTTTGCCTTAGGCTCCGGAGCCGTGAGTATTCTGGCAACGGCATCCGAGTCTTCGGTTACAGCATGTACATCGGTGGTAGCTCCCCCTACGTCGATGGTCATAACATCGCCTATGCAGTCATAGAGAAGCTTGGTACATTCCATTACTGCACCCGGAGTCGGGATAATAGGACCGTCAACCATGTCTCTTACATGCTCCATGCCCGGCGCGTGAGTAATGTGATCTTCAAAGGCCGCCTGTATTACTTTACGGCAAGGTTCAACATTGAGAGTATCAATCTTCGGATAAACATTATCAACAAGATAGAGATACTGACCGCTCTCTTCATCAAAGATAAGTTTCATCTCATCCTGGTTTTCTATATTGCCTGCATATACTACAGGTGTCTTCAGACCCAGGGATCTGATCATCTCAGCATTGTATATGGCCGTATCTCTTTCGCCGTAGTCCACGCCTCCTGCAATAAGTATAAGGTTCGGATTTATTTCTTTTATTCTGGCCAGGTCGCTTCTTCTCAGTCTTCCTACAGTAATGTCGTGAATAATCCCGCCTGCACCAAGGGCTGCTTCCTTTGCTGCTTTGGCAGTCATATCATAGACCAGTCCGTGGACGGTCATCTTAAGACCGCCTGCTGCCGAAGATGTAGCCAGCATCTGGTCATACTCAAGCTTGTCTATGTTCATTTTTCTGCAAAGGTCATCAATTGCACCCTGCAGTCCGATTCTCACATCTCCGTCAAGCACAGATGTAGGAGCCTGTCCCTGTGCCCAGAATATAGGATTATCGCTGTCCAGATCCTTAAATGCATTTACCACCGTGGTGGTTGAGCCTATCTCGGCTACTAAAACGTCTACTTTCATGTTTGTTCCTCCTGTTCAGGTTAGTGCACCGCACCTTTATCTATATAATCAATTTATTCTGAATTTCGCTTTCAATTATTCCTACATTTATGTTTCCATCCTCATCGTCGTAGGTAACGATGAGATTTTTCCAAGGGACAATGCCTGCTTTTTCATATACTTCCATTTTCCACTTTTGATGCTCACGGTATTCCTTTAATGACATCAGTCCACAATGCTCCCAGTAAAATACTCTGCCATCGGGAAGCATTTCTGTTATCAGAACCTCCGACTTTGAGCGAACCTTTAGGCCCCTCGAAGTAGTATGTCTTTTCTCTTCAGGCTTGTAATTGCTCATTTGGTACGGCTGATTGGCCCAGCTGTCATTCTCTTGCTCTGGGAAAAAATACTGTTGTGGAATCCCCCTCAAATGTTTCGAGATAATTTTCAGGATATAATCCGGTGATGGCTCAACCAGCGAATCTAAAGCAGTCTTCAGGACTTTTATGTTCTTTTCTTGCCAGTCCTCTGATAACTTCCGGCATTTTATTTATACTTTTTCTCAGTCTCTTTCCACCGGAATATATAATCTGGAAGAATGTCGCTCGTCCTTTCCTTTTAACAAAAGACAGCGTTCCTTCAGGGCAAATTTCCAACTCATTGTTGGCAATTTTCAATCTCGTTTCCAATTCTGCCAACATCTTTTCTATTTTTTCTCTCATTTTCTGCTCCCATACCCTATTTTACATCGCATTTGTTGGCATCTAACGCTCAAAGCTATGGTGTGCCAACTTTTCTCGAAAAAATGTTGGCACCTTCATCTTAGTTTAATCAATTGCCAACAGCAATTCTTATGCGGCATTCGCGTTCAAACATTTTAAAACATTTTTATTTTATTATACCATATTTTCTATTTATTTACAAATACAAAATGCATGTTCTAAGCATAAACGCACAGGTAAATAGGGGGGATCATTCAATCAGTAAAAAGGGGCCTGAGCACAGGCCCGGCCCCCTTCACACTTTTCTATTAAGTAGATTGGCAGATTATTTTCTTTCGCCTCTTCTTCTCTGTCTTTCCTCAGCCAGGAATGTAGCTACATCGATACCATGGGAGTTTCTGCCGAAGCCCATGTCGATACCGGTCTTAACGGCTTCTTCAGGAATTACCTGAGTACCGCCTGCGCAGATGATAACCTTGTCTCTGATACCCTTTTCTACGCAGAGTTCGTGAAGTCTCTTCATGTTCTTATAGTGAACATTGTCGTGAGATATGATTGTTGAAGCCAGAATTGCCTGAGCATTTTCCTCGATGCAGGCATCAACCATCTTTTCAACAGGTACGGAAGTTCCCAGGTATACGCATTCGATACCCCACTTTTCAATACCGCCGTGCTTGATGTTGATGATTTCTCTCATACCTACTGAGTGCTCATCTTCACCTACTGTGCCGCATACAACCTTCATATGTTCGTGGCCCTCAAATTCATCGTATAATTCCTGGTCGGTCATGTAATGAGGTTCCGGCGGAATTACGAGATTGTTAAGGTCGATGTCGAAGTCAACTCTTCCCTTCAGCTCAATTCTGGTTCCTTCAGCTTCCTGCATTACTTCTGCATTGATAACTTCAGGGTCAACCAGTCCAAGCTTCTTTCCTAACTCAACAGCAGCAGCCTCTGCCACTCTCTTGTTTGTAGGGAGCATCATTGTGAGCATTACAACTCTGTCTCCGCACCACTCAACTTCCGGAGTGATAACGTCGCCTGTTCTGTATTTAGCAACCTTTTCAAGTCTTACGTTTACATTGTCTTCTTCGTCCAGCTCGTCAATGTAAACGATCTTGCTTCTGTCTTCGAATGTGCATCCGCCGATTAAAGCTGATGGATTTTCAGGATCGCCGCCGTACTGCTCTACGTTGTTGTAGCCGTAGTGAGCTGTAACAGGAGCCATGTAGTCTTCGTCTCTTTCAAAAATGAAACCGTAGCCTACGCCGCCGTCAATCTTACGTGCGATACCGTCGCCGTTTCTTTCAGGATATTTACCGGAGTCAACGAAGAATCCGTCCTGAACAGCCTGGAAATAACCGCCGTTTTCAACGATTTCTTCCATGAACAGAAGTGCTCTTTCCTTGATCTCTCTTGCCATTTCTCTCAGCGGACCGTCTTTCTTCAGTTCAACCAT
>CAKMLH010000110.1 GCA_927797855.1 uncultured Clostridia bacterium
CACTTTTAACTTTTTCAAACTCTACTGTTCCTGATAATTCTTTGGCTAACTTCAGAGATTCCTCAATTTTACCTGTAATATATGCCTCAACCGCTTCCGGAGCTGCATTTTTAAAGATAAAGCTCTTATCTGTTTGAGATAGAGTTCCATCTGCCGAAAGGCTCTTCACCGATTTTGATACATCTTCAACAGAATTGATTGCATAATTGATATTGTCTTGTGTTGCAAATGCCGCACTTGTCATTGCCATTATCAATACCATAGATAAAACAGCTGTAACTATTTTCTTCATAAACTTTTCCCTCCTAAACAAATACTGCCATAATTGTGATAACTTTCTTTCATCTCAATCATAGCAGTATTTTAAGTATAATTGCAATAACAATGTTCTGAGTGGTCGTTTTTTGTTCTGAATGGTCGTTTTTATGGGTTATATTACTATTTTTGTAACGATTTTATCTCCTTTTTTCTCCCATGTTATCTGTCCGTCGTATTTCTCCAAGGCCTTCATAGTGTTGGATATACCGAGACCATGAAGCTCTTTATCAGCTTTAGTGGTAGCCATAATGCCACCTTGTATTTTAGGTTCTTCTTTTACAGGATTGGTTATCACAATCATTGCCTTGCCACAGAACTGACTCAGCTCTATGGTGACAATACTCCCCTTGCCACATTTTAGGGCGGCTTCATAGGCGTTGGATACCGTATTGGTCAGGACTATGCACAGGTCGGTTTCCGCCACATCCATATCCTGCAGGAACTTGCCCATCACCTTGACTTCGATTCCTTCTCTGCATCCCTTATCATAGTAAAAATTAAAGATGGCATCTCCGATTATATTATTGCTGGATATGTAAAAGGTCTCTTCCTGCAGTCCTGCCCACTTCTCCAGATAAGCTGTCAGTTCCTTAGAACTTCCCTGTGCCGCCATCCTTCTCATAGCCAAAATATGTCCTTTAATATCATGTCTGAAGGCTTTAAGCTCTTTTTGCTTCTCGTTTAGTATGCGGTACTGCTCCGTCTGCTCCCTGATGCAGCGTTCATTTAGCGCAAGCTGCTCAGTCAAGCAGCTTTTTCTGTGTATAGCTATCGCCAAAAGAATCACTAGCACAACAACACATAATCCAATTAAACCGTCCTTCGTAACATTAATGATGAAAACTTTATTCATGTTTCCATTTGTTATGGTTCCAAAATGAAAGGAAACGGCCGGTATTATTGCTGCAAAAATACCCATCCATAATAGCTTATTGTTTGTTTCTAATGTTTCTTTGATTTTAAAAGAAGCATTACCGAATACATATTTCGCTAAAAGTATTAAAGCAATAAATATGATATTTATTAGACAATCGTAATATGGACTTGCGGTAAATGACAAACTGTCACTTCCCCTTAAAATGGCTACTACGCCATCAATCAGCTTGGTTAAAGATAATCTTGACATTAGAGAAAAGACCACCAAACCAAATTTTGCTTTAAAAATAAGAAAATACTCGCCGAACACGAGTAAAGCAAAAGTAAAATATAATATGTACTCAGCCCCCGGCAGCACCGCCATAGCTCCTGCGAAGCCCGCCAGAAACAAGCCTCCGAACACCTTTCGCAGCGCAGACTCACTAAACCCATATCCAAGCACCCCTCTGTACAAAGCAATATCCCCTATAGCGTACAGACACCTTGCTAAAACACCCATTAAAACCGTCATCTATACCTTCCCTTTCGCAAACAATACGATATGTAGCCGTCCCGAAGCTGCAGCTTCCTTCTGCGGCTCACCGCCAGCCTTTCTCCGTTCTTAAGCGTTACCTTATCGTCTTTTATCTTATCCACATAAGCATAGTGGATTATCCACTTCTCGTTGAGCCTGAGAAAGTCCTTCTCCGGAAGCAGCGTCTCCCATTCCTTGAGGCTTCGCCTTATACTCAGCTCCCCGTCAGCTAGCACTATGGTGCTGTACACATGCTCCGACTTGATTGCTATAATATCGCGGCACATCAGCTCAATTCCTCCCGGAAGCTGCACGCTGAGAAAACGGCTCTCGTAAAAATCCACCGCCTTGTCCATGACCTTTTCAAAGAGCACCCTGTCCACAGGTTTTCTAAGGAAGCCTATGACATTCTTACCGAAAGCCTCGTAAACCATCTCGTCATGGCTGGTGATGAATATTATAAACGGTCCGTCCTCATACTTTTCCATGCGGTCTTTTATCTCTATGCCGCTGCTTGTTGGCATGTCAATATCAAGGAGCAGTATATCAGGCCGCTTGTCCTCTTCCTCAAGCTCGTCAGGAAAGAACACATCACCCGCTACCTCGGCTTCCATATTTTTAGCCTGGAGGTAATGCTCACATTCTGCCTTTACGGCTTCCACTATTTCAATCATGTCATCACAAATATAAATCTTCATATCTTAGTATAAACACAAATTGCGCCTGATTACAAGCGCAATGTTCTGAGTGGTCGTTTTTTGTTCTAAGTGGTCGTTTTTATGGATAAAAGTTCTAATTATATCTGAAAAAGCCGATAGCTGCCTACCCTGTAATAACCGTCAAAGCACAGTCCAGCACAAAAAGTATGGCCAGCAATGTGCTTACCCGATTCAGAGTCTCCTGTGACATGCATCCCACCAGCCTCTCAAACAAAGGCTGGAGAACATACAGAAACAGCACCCCGCCCAGGCCGAATCTCACAGAAGGGGACAACGCTATGCGACCCTGAAAATTAATGGCATAATCCACATATGTCTGCCATGGCCATGCACCTGTAATTGCTTCCAGGATATAGCTGGTGGCCAGTTCTATGGCTGTAGCCACAACCATGCAGCCGACAAATACAATCAGCGGCTTTATCCAGCGGAACCAACTGGGCTCTTTCTTTGCCATAAGCTTATGAAAGCACAGTAAAAAAGCCAGCGCCCCCACCCCATATACCGGACAATATGGTCCGAACAAAACACCGCGATCTGAGTATCCCCACTGGTAAACTACTACCTCAAGAAACACCTCGTAAGCCCACCCCACGATGGCATACATTAAAAAATACAAAAACCACGGCTGCATTGTCTTCCAAATCTTTTTCATAAATATCTCTTTTTTCATTACTGCTTCTCTGACCTTGATTCAGCCTCTGATTCAGCAAAATCGCATTCCACCACAAATCTCTGGGTGTCGCTGCTGTCCTCAGTGCAGGTGGAAAGGTACAGCTTCCTGTCATCAGGGTTTTTCGCCTCTGCCGAAGGCAGCTTATAAACCTCACCTTCAATGTGGGCCTTATATGCTTTCTTCACCTCATATTTGAGCGCTTCACCGTCAGGAAGGAGAATATATACATAAGGATGCTCTTTCATATAGCTTTCCTTGGTAAACTTGTCCAGCTTTCCGAACATGCTGCCGTTATGCATGTTGTGGCCGTAGACTACCATACGGCTGTCTGTAAAATCGCGGCTGCATCTGTAGTCAATGTAGATGCTCCCCGCCGTCAGATACTTCTTTTCGTAGGACTGAAACAGATATTGCTGATTGTCCCTGCCGCAGAGCACAGGATAGCTGACATCTGTTCCTTCAATAAAAATCCACCCTATAATATCATCGTTCTGTGCTGTCAGCTCTTCAAAGTCCACATCAGGTACCGCATTGAGCCGTTCCTCCTGAGACGGTATTCGTGTATAGTCTCTGACCGCCTCATTATATGTCCTGTCGATTTCTCTATAGTTTTGAATTATGGAAATTATATTGAAAAGTGCAAAAAGAAACACAGCAATGCAGACTGCAATTCCGATGATGCGTAAAATTTGTCTGTTGCTGTGCTTCTGTTTTTCTTTCATTTTTATCTCCCCTGATTTATCCAAAGCCCCGTCAGGTCTATTTTAGATTCCATACAGATTCAGCTCTGTCCTGAGATGCTTCCAAATGTTTGGCGATAGCCCCTACCGCCTTTTCCGTATCTCTTTCCCGCATAGCCTCAAAAATGGCTCTGTGCTCGCTTAGAATGTTCTCAAGATAGGCCTGTTCATAAAAGATAGACTTCCTTGTCTTCTCTATGTACTCCTTATATGATCTCAGCACCTGGGCCAAAAAACGGCTTCTGGCTGCAGCGTAAATAACATCGTGAAAAGAAGCATTAAGCTCAAGAACCTTCTTCTTATCCTTCTTCTTTGTGTAGAACTCCATCAGATCCACCTGCTCCTCGAGAGCTGTTATTTCTTCGGGTGTTATTCGCTCAACAGCCCACCTTACAGCAAGTTCCTCCAAAGCTTCTCTTACGGCGTAAATGTCATCCACGTCCTGCTTCGTAAAGCCCTTAGCAAAACAGCCTCTGTTAGGAATATAATCTATAAGGCCTTCGTTTTCCAAGAGTTTGAATGCCTCTCTGATAGGTGTGCGGCTTACCTTAAGTTCGCTTGCAATTTGATTTTCCTTAATTTTTTCTCCTATCTCATATTCTCCCTTTAAAATTCTCTCTCTTACAACATCTGCTATTTCATCTGTCAGCGAAAAAGAATTGGAGAAGTTTTTGGAACTGTTAGACATTTTACCACTCCTGAAAAATTTCTTCTGTCAATCTTACATAAACCTCTGCAATTGATATTATACACTATAAAATGTAGTTTTCCAATACCTGAGCGTCAAAGTCAAAGTCTTCAATCTGAAGGTAATATTCTGCCGTATCAATTAAAGCCTTCATCGGGCAAAGACCTACAACCTCGGTGCCTGTTACCTGCACTCCGTATCTTCTTGCTTCAGCCTTAACCAGTTCTGTTACTCTGTAAAGGGGAGTTACTCTATAGTCTGTCACGTTGATGGAAACCTGCGCAATGCTTCTGTCTTCAAGC
>CAKMLH010000111.1 GCA_927797855.1 uncultured Clostridia bacterium
AACAGGTAAGAACGGATACTCAGGCAGCACTTATGCAACATTCAGAATCGTAGGACTGCCTCAGACTGTAACTGTAAATCAGGATAGCTACAAGGTTTACCCTACAAGTGATTCATTTAAGATTACTGCCAAGGCTTCAGGAGAGTATTCCGGTTTCACTTATACATCAAGTAACCCTAAAGTTGCAAGTGTATCTTCTACGGGTGTTGTAACTCCTAACAAGGTAGGAAGAGCTGTTATCACAGTGACGACTACCGGCAACAAGAAGTATGAACCTACTTCAAAGCAGGTTGTTGTAAAGGTTTATCCGGATAAAGCTAAGCTTTCTAAGAAGCCTTGGACAGACGGCAAAGCATCTCAGCTTAAGGTAAGATGGGGATATCAGGACGGCGTTACAAAATATCAGGTAAGATATTCAAGAGATAAGAACTTCAAGTCCGGCACATACCTGACCAAGACAGTTAAAGCTCACGGAAAGGACTACACAACTCAGTCCACTACAATTAAGAACCTTAAGAGGGGCTACACCTACTACTTCAAAGTAAGAGCTGTCTACACCGATCCGTACACAGGTGACACCTACTACGGAACCTGGTCAAACTGGAGATCAGCAAAGACTAAATAATAAAACCTAAAGGAGGCCGGAAATCCGGCCTCCTGTTTTAATGGGCCAAAATCCTTACAAACCCCTTGAAAACACCGCTGCCCTTGGGATATAATAATATTGTATAAATATCGGCAATCATTAAACATAATTCAGAGGAAACATAAATGAATCCAAAAAAGCTTTCCATGAAAAATCAATATGTCAGAAAAGGCCTTTTGTATTTTGCTGTAGGTGTGGCGCTGATTCTGGCATACTATGTAGTAAACCACTTTAACGCGGTAGCTGCGGGAGTTGGCAGACTTAATGACATCCTCATGCCTTTTTACATAGGTATCGTTATGGCATACCTTCTCTGCCCAATCTACAACGGAGTGACAAGGCTTCTTTACCATGTGAACAAAGGCCGCTTTAAAAAGCCTATTAACGATCTAAGACTTGCAAGAGTCTTTGCCACCATAATTTCACTGGCAGTGCTGCTGCTTGTAGTTGTGGGAGGCATAATCATGATCCTGCCTGATTTGTGGGACAGCATAATTGGATTATTGATGGGGGTACCGGCGGCTATCACCCGGTTCATAAACTGGCTCAGTGATAATCTCAAATCAAATCCTGAACTGATGACTTTCCTGGAGGGAAAGCTGGACGGAATATCGGACACCATTATGAACTGGGTACAGGAAAAGCTGGTACCGGGAGCCGAGGCTCTCATAAACGACCTTTCCGTGAGAGTAATAGGCACCGTGGGCATATTCATCGACTTCTTCGTCGCCCTGGTAATCTGCGTATATATTCTCAACAGCAAGGAAAAATTCATCGCCCAGGGTCAGAAGCTCATCCTTGCAGTATTTAAGAAAGAAAGGGCGGATCAGATATTTGAGCTGGGAAGACTGAGCAACCAGACCTTCGGAGGTTTTATCAACGGCAAGATTCTCGATTCCATCATAATCGGAATAATCTGCTTCATAATGATGAACATACTGAAGCTTCCGATGGCGATACTCATAAGCGTAATTGTGGGCCTGACAAACATCATACCTTTCTTCGGACCTTTTATCGGAATGGTGCCGTCGGCACTGATACTCCTCATTATCGAGCCTGTTGCGGCCCTTAAATTCATTATTATGGTGCTGGTTCTGCAGCAGATTGACGGAAATATCATCGGTCCTAAGATTCTGGGTAAGACCACCAAGCTGGCAAGCTTCTGGGTAATGTTTGCCATCATTGTAGGCGGAGGGCTTTTCGGCTTCCCGGGCATGATACTGGGAGTGCCTTTCTTTGCCATCGTTTACACCTACATCAGCCGGGCCATCAACAGGCGGCTGGAAGAGAAAAAGCTGGAGACGGACACTTTGCTCTACGAAGATTTCAGCAAGTATGACATAAATAAGGAGGATATTTTTGGAAAAGAAAGAATTAATAAAGAGGCTGAGGGAGCTTCTGAAAACAAGTAGCATCGTAGAAGATGCGGATATGAGCGGGTACACATCCTTCAGGGCAGGCGGCAAGGCCATGGCTCTGGTTGAGGTTGAAAATAAAGAGCAGCTTAAGGCGGCTTTGCAGTTTGCAGATGAGGAAAACATTCCCCACATACTTCTGGGCAACGGCTCCAACACCCTGTTTGCCGACAGCGGCTACAACGGGCTGGTAATAAAGCTGGGAAGAGGCTTTGCAAATATGGCCTTCGACCTGGGAGAAAGAGCCACCGTTGGCTGCGGAGCATCTATGCTTCTGTCCAAAGCTGCAGCACTCATGTCTGATCAGGGCATAGCCGGCTTTGAGTTTGCAAGCGGTATACCGGGAAGCATCGGCGGCGCTGTGTTTATGAATGCAGGAGCCTACGGTGGTGAAATGAAGGACATCGTGGCTTCGGTTCACGCAGTTTCCCCTGACGGCAAAGAGGAAAAAGACTTTGCAGGCGAGGAAATGAACTTCGGATACCGCAGGAGCATTCTCCAGGACAACGGCTGGATTGCCACCGATGTAACATTTAATCTGACTTCAGGAAATGTAGAAGAAATCTCGGCGAAGATGAAAGACCTTAACGCAAGACGAAACGCCAAGCAGCCTGTAAACTACCCGTCGGCAGGAAGCACCTTCAAGAGACCGGAAGGATATTTTGCAGGCAAGCTTATAGAGGATGCAGGCCTTAAGGGTCTTACAGTAGGAGGCGCCCAGGTTTCAACTCTTCATAGCGGCTTCATCATAAATAAAGGCGGCGCCACAGCTACGGACATTCTGCAGCTCATAGCTCTGGTGCAGAACACCGTCTATGACAAATTCGGCGTAATGCTGGAACCGGAGGTGCGCATAATTGGATAGCAAAATCGCAAAATACAGAATGGTATACGACCATCACACTCATACCATATATTCTCACGGCAAGGGAACTATTGAGGACAATGTAAAAGCTGCCATTGCAAAGGGCCTTGAGTCCGTCGCCATTACCGACCACGGCCCGGGACACCTGACCTACGGCATAGACAGAAACAAGCTGCCTCAGATGAGAGCCGAAATCAATGAGCTCAGTCAGAGATATCCCCAGATAAAGATACTCCTGGGGGTAGAGGCAAACACCCTGCGTGTGGAACCTTTCCTGGATGTGGCTCCTGAAGAAAGGACTCAGTACGACATACTCCTGGCAGGCTACCACTTCGGAATACCTCATGCAGGTATGGTGCCAAATTATCTGAGCAGCCACACAGGCCTTTTCGGCGGTGAGACTTCCACCCTGAAGGTAAAGAATACGGCCATGATACTGGATGCCCTTTACTATAACCGGGAGCACGGCAATCACATAGATGTGCTCACTCATCCGGGAGACAAAGGGCCATTTGACATTGAAGATATAGCAAAGGCGTGTGCCGACACAGGCACTCTCATCGAAATAAACGACAAGCATAAGCATCTGACCGTTGAAGAAATTAAAATTGCAGCGGCCTACGATGTGAAATTCATAATCGGAAGCGACGCTCACATACCGTCAAAGGTGGGTTCCTTCGAGGGGCCTCTTGCAAGGGCTCTTGAGGCGGGACTTGACCCGGAGCGGATTGTAAACATAAAGGAAAAATAATGGAAGTAGTAATCATTACGGGACTTTCCGGCGCCGGCAAGACCAAGGCGGCGGACTGGTTTGAGGACAAGGGCTATTACTGCATTGATAATATGCCCCCGTCCCTCATAAAAAATTTCATAGACCTGTCTTTAGCAGGGGCGAAGAATATCAAGAAGGCGGCTTTCGTCATAGACGTGCGTGGCGGTCAGTTTTTCGGCGACCTAAAGAGCAGCATTGCAAGTCTGGAAAACGATGAAAACGTGGATTTTAAAATTCTTTTCATAGAAGCCTCAGACGAAGTGCTCATCAGAAGGTACAATGAAACACGCCGGACACATCCCCTTTCCGCAGCAGCCATCACCAAGGAGGTCATCGAGGAGGAAAGGCGGAAGCTTTCGGAGCTGAGGGCCTATGCCACCTACATCATCGACACTTCCACTCTCAAGGTAGCGGAGATGAACGCGGAGCTGGACAAGCTATTTCTGAAAGACGGCGGCAAGGATACCTTCGTCCTCAACATCATGTCCTTCGGCTACAAACACGGAATACCCCTTGAAGCCGACTGGACTGTGGATGTGCGGTTCATACCAAACCCTTACTATGTGCCCAGCCTTAAAAAGCTTACGGGCAACAACAAAAAGGTTTCCCAGTATGTCCTCAAGCACGAAATCACCAAGGAATTTATCAACAGAACCGCCGAGCTTCTGGAAAGGCTCATTCCGTGCTACATCAAGGAGGGAAAGTACAGCCTGACAATAGCTTTCGGGTGCACCGGGGGCCATCACCGCTCCGTTGCCGTGGCAAATGAGATGCACAGAATTTTTACTGAGCAGGGAAGAAGAGTTACCCTTGAACATCGTGACTTATGATGTTATAATATAAAGGTGTTAGTAATTCGTGTTTAAAAATCTTGTCAATATTTTAATGAAAAAAGGAGATAAACATGGACAAATTAATTATCAGTGCTTGTATTTGCGGCGCAGAAGTAACTAAAGAACAGAATCCACATGTTCCTTACACTGTTGAGGAAGTTGCTAAGGAAGCCAAGTCAGCTTATGATGCCGGCGCAGCTTTAATCCACCTTCATGTAAGATGGGATGACG
>CAKMLH010000112.1 GCA_927797855.1 uncultured Clostridia bacterium
CAGCTGAGAAGGCAGGTATTACTGCGGATATGAGCGCATCCGATATTTGCGAGGCATTAAAACCTGCAATGACAGAAATTCAGGTTGAAGGTGTTACCGGCACCATGACATGGTCTTCAGACGGCGAGCCTACCAAGACTCCAAAGGCTATGGTTATCAAAGACGGCACATATACTGCAGCTGAATAAATACTGAATCTTTCGGGAGGCCTGCCTTATCGGCCTCCCTTGATACATATAAAGAGGAGAATAATAATGAATTTTTTATCGTATCTGATAAGCGGGGTAAGCCTGGGCAGCGTATATGCGCTTATTGCCCTTGGATACACAATGGTATACGGCATTGCCAAGATGCTTAACTTTGCCCACGGCGATATTATAATGATCGGCGGGTTTGTTGTATTTACTGCAATAAGCTCTGCTGCCACATCGCCGGTTATTGCCATTATATGCGGTATTATCGTATGTACCCTGCTTGGTGTAGTAATAGAAAAAGTTGCATATAAACCGCTGCGAAATGCATCGCCTCTTGCTGTACTTATTACAGCCATAGGTGTCAGCTACCTTCTTCAGAATGTTGCGCTTCTCATATTCGGTTCGGCTTCAAAGAATTTCCCGAATCTGTTTAAAAATGTGCCTGACTGGCATGTGGCAGAAGGCCTGACGGTTTCGGGAGTTACTATCGTAACAATATGCGTAACCGTTGTAATAATGGTAGGACTTACTCTTTTCATTCACTATACAAAACCGGGAACTGCCATGCAGGCGGTATCGGAAGACAGGGGTGCAGCCCAGCTTATGGGGGTTAATGTAAATACTACAATTTCTTTGACCTTCGCTATAGGCTCAGCCCTGGCAGCTGTTGCCAGCGTGCTCCTTTGCTCCGCATATCCGCTGCTCAACCCTTACACAGGCGCAATGCCGGGCATCAAAGCTTTCGTAGCAGCAGTATTCGGCGGAATCGGTTCCATTCCTGGAGCGATGATAGGCGGAATTCTTCTGGGCGTAATTGAGAATCTCAGCAAGGCCTATATTTCGTCACAACTTTCCGATGCCATAGTTTTTGCGGTTCTTATTATAATACTTTCCCTGAAACCTACAGGCATTCTGGGCAAGAAGATAAGAGAGAAAGTGTAGGTGAGGGCAGTGAAGAATTTAAACAACATGAAAAAAACCACAAAACAGGATATGATTACATATGCTATCGTACTGGTTATGTTCCTGTTCTGTGTGGTTTATACGACCACAGGGCTGGCATCAAACCTTTTCCGGGGACTGCTTGTTCCTATCTGTGTAAATGTTATTCTTGCAGTTTCTCTTAACCTTACCGTCGGTATTCTGGGAGAATTGAGCTTAGGTCATGCAGGATTCATGTGCGTGGGAGCATTTGTGGGGAGTGTATTTTCCATGGCGGTTCAGGAAGCGATTCCTTCTGTGTGGATCAGATTTCCCCTGGCCTTTATAGTAGGCGGACTTGCAGCTGCTGTTATAGGGCTCCTGGTGGGAATTCCTGTTCTGAGGCTGAGAGGCGACTACCTTGCCATCGTAACTCTGGCTTTTGGAGAGATTATAAAGAACATAGTAAACAACCTCTATCTGGCCACTGACATAAACGGTGTCCATTTTGCTGTCGGTGTTGAGGCATATAACAATACGGTTTTTGATGCGGCAACCAAGAAAGTATACATAAACGGCGCCATGGGAATAACCCAGACACCTAATGATTCCAATTATTTCGTGGGATTTGTTCTTATTTTCATAACGCTGATTGTAATTCTCAACCTGGTTCGCTCCAGAACGGGAAGAGCTATTATGGCCATCAGAGACAACCGTATAGCGGCAGAATCCGTTGGAATAAATATTACCAAACACAAGCTCATTGCCTTTGTAATTTCGGCATTCTTTGCAGGAGTTGCGGGAGTCCTTTACGGACACAATCTTTCATCACTTGTGGCAACCAAATTTGACTACAACTACTCAATTATGATTCTGGTATTTGTAGTTTTAGGCGGAATAGGAAGCATGAGAGGTTCAATAATAGCCGCAGTTATTCTGACGGCACTTCCTGAACTTCTCCGCGGACTGAGCGATTATCGTATGCTTATGTACGCGATTATACTGATTGTGATGATGCTGGTAAACAACAACGAAACGATGCACATGTATGTACAGAAGTGGTTCGGAGGTCTTAACATCAAAAAGTGGCTGGGCTCTGCTGAATCAAAGAAGAAAGCTAAGGAAGGGGTGAGTTAAATGACGGCAATGCTTGAAACAAAAAATCTTGGCATTTCATTCGGAGGACTGAAAGCCGTCGACGGACTCAGCCTTAAGATAGAAAAGGGCCAGCTTTACGGGCTCATCGGTCCTAACGGAGCAGGCAAGACTACTGCCTTCAATCTTCTGACCGGTGTATACAAGCCTACCATGGGAAATTTTTTCCTTGACGGCGAAAAGCTTACAGGTCATAATACAATAGAGATAAATAAAAAAGGAATTGCAAGAACTTTCCAGAACATAAGGCTTTTTAATCAGCTGTCCGTACTGGATAATGTAAAGGTAGGCCTTCATAACGACTATAAATACAGCACTGCGCAGGGAATATTCAGGCTGCCGGCTTTCTTCAGAACCGAGAAGGAAATGGACAGGAAAGCCGAGGAGCTTCTTGAAGTCTTTGATCTTGCCGGAGAAAAGGACTATCTGGCTTCAAACCTTCCTTATGGAAAGCAGAGAAAGCTGGAAATCGCAAGAGCTCTGGCAACATCCCCGAAGCTTCTGCTTCTGGATGAACCGGCTGCGGGAATGAATCCCAATGAGACGCAGGAGCTCATGGAAACAATCAGATTTGTCAGGGACACCTTTGATATGACCATTCTGCTTATCGAACACGATATGAGACTGGTTTCGGGCATCTGTGAGGAAATTACTGTTCTCAATTTCGGTACGGTGCTTGCTCAGGGCGAGACCGGCAAGGTGCTCAAAGACCCTGAAGTAGTAAAGGCGTACCTCGGAGACTAGGAAAGGAGATTTACATATATGGCTATGCTTGAAGTAAGGGACCTTGTAGTAAATTACGGTTCCATTAACGCAATTAAAAAGATCTCCTTTGATGTCAACGAAGGAGAGGTTGTAGCCCTTATAGGGGCCAACGGTGCAGGAAAAACCACAACCCTTCACACCATTACCGGTCTGCTTAAGGCGAAATCCGGAAGCGTAATGTTTGAGGGTACGGAACTTCTTAAAACTCCGCCTCACAAAATAGTTGAGATGGGTATGGCTCATGTTCCTGAAGGCAGGCGAATTTTCCAGCAGCTGTCGGTGTACAAGAATCTGACACTGGGAGCCTTTACCAGGAAGGACAAAGATTCCATAGATGCGACCCTTAAAATGGTTTACAGCAAGTTCCCGCGCCTTGAGGAAAGAAAGAAGCAGATTGCAGGAACCCTTTCCGGCGGCGAGCAGCAGATGCTGGCCATGGGAAGAGCTCTCATGTCCAAGCCCAAAATCATACTTATGGACGAGCCTTCTATGGGACTTTCTCCTCTGTTTGTAGCGGAGGTATTCAAAATAATTGAAGAAATACGTGCAAGCGGTACAACGGTTCTTCTGGTAGAGCAGAACGCAAAGAAGGCGCTGGAAATTGCGGACCGTGCTTACGTCCTTGAAACGGGAAAAATCGTCCTCAGCGGAGGCGCAAAGGAGCTTATGAACAACGAGTCGGTTAAGAAAGCATATCTGGGAGAATAAAAAAAGGAGGGAATCAATGGAAAGCTTTATCATCACAATCGCAAGAGGCTACGGAAGCGGAGGCAAGAATATTGCCATGGGCCTTGCCAAAACTCTGGGCATAAAGTACTATGACAGGGAACTTATAAGGCTGGCTTCCGACCAACACGGAATTAACGAGGCACTTTTCAATCTGGCCGATGAAACTCATTCGGCAAGCCCTTTCGCAAAAAAGTACACCTCTTCAGAGATTGAATCGCCGGACAGTGATTCGTTCCTTTCGCAGAATAATCTTTTCAATATGCAGGCAGATATCATCAAAAGGCTGGCAGACTCGGGGAAATCCTGTATTATTGTAGGAAGATGCGCCCACCACATTCTCCGGGATTATCCAAATGTGGTGAAGGTGTTTATCCATGCGGATCTTGACCACTGCATTGAAAACGTTAAAGAATACAACGGTGTTGACGATGCAGAGGCAAGGGCTCTTATAGCCAGAATTGACAGGGAAAGAGCCCAGTACCACAGACATTTCACCAAAATGGAGTGGAACGACGCAAGAAATTATGATATATGCCTGAACACCAGCAAGGTAAGTGTGGAACAGTGCATTGACATAATTGTCAGCTATCTTGATATTATTAAGAAAATAGAAAAATAAACAGGCTGCCGCCTAGGCGGCCCCATACTTCGTTTGTTTAAATAAAACTGCGGCAGAACGTAATAGTTTAATGCCGCAGTTTTTACATTTATCCTAAAATTTATCAAAGCATCATGAATGACTTCTTCTGTCGGTCCTGTCTGACTGCCCAGTTCCACATAATTTGAGCAAAAAAGTGCATTTACTGGGGAATTTCGACAAAAAAATCGAGTTTCTTGTCGGATTTTAACCTAGTTTTTACATTTATTCACAAAAAACACCCAGTAAATCGCTCAATAATAAAGTTTTTTGGGGGAAATGCCGATGCAACAGCTTTGATGCGACGGGAAGCAATTCAGGGCAGGGCAACATTTCAAGCCAAAACACTTGACACAAC
>CAKMLH010000113.1 GCA_927797855.1 uncultured Clostridia bacterium
GAGCCATGCCCCGCCCGGTGGAGACACCGAACTCGGATATTACCACAGGCATGGTGTGAAAGTTCTTAAGAGCCTTCAGATAGGCTCTGTAGGTATTCTTCCGGCCTCTGTCATCATAGAGATCTTTTTCATCTATGCCGTATTGAGAAAAACTCTCCCCGTAATCATCCAAATATTTAAAATAGTCGGGATAATAAGGGTAAATGTGGTAGGAGGCGAAACAGCCGGAAACAAAATCTTCTGTGGTTTTTATGTTCTCCACATTTACTTCGGCACACTTCATGAAATAGCCCGCCACCTTCTCCGGATACTGGAAAGGGTCTGTTGTCGGCCAGTTTGAAAAGGCAATAAGCCTCTGCTGGCCGTATCTTCTGGTTTCATAATCTATAATCTTATCACCTACGCCGGCAAGCATGGCCTCAAAAGGTTCGGCCTCCGGTGAAGTGTACATGTACTTTCCCTTATATGAATTGTACCTGTCATCGTCCTTATACTTTTCATTGGTATAGGCCACCGTTACATCTTCCCATTCAACACCCAGAATATATCCTATAACCCATTGGGAAACGTCCTTCCTGTAGGTCCCCGAACCGGTGTTTTGGGAATATCCCATTCTCATGGTGCGTCTTCCGTGAATAACATCCACCATAGTACGGCAGCTGTCCTCAAAAGCATCCTTAAAATCACTGTCAAAGGCGTCGCGATGGGAATTCTGAACATAATCGTCAACCCATACACCCTGAATCAGATAGAGTGTCTCCTCTCTGTCCTTATTGTACTTATAAAAGGCATTGTAAAAATCATCAGACTGGATGGTATAGACTCTTAAGGTGTTTGCCCCCATTTCCTGAATATACTTAAACCATCTGAGATATGTATCCTCATCTATTGCAAACTCCGTAGACCACTTGCCCGGAATGCCGGAACCCATGTTAACGCCCCGGATCTCAAATTCCTCCGGTCCGCTGCCCCTGTCCATATATATTTTATCATCTGAAACCGTCATAAATGTTTCAGCCTCTTTATGCTCACCCACAGGCAGATACCAGCCCATCTGGTAATATGCAAAATCAAAAAAAAGGTAAGCTGCCACAATCAGTGAAACGGTAATAATATATTTTTTCATCAGACTGCTCCTAATGTTTTTTTGCTCTGCTGCTAATTGCTGTCCTCTTTGAATTTCTTCGTTCTGGATTCGGCGCAGTACTGGCGGAGAGATTCAATGTTCTCGTCCATAAATCTTCCTCTCAGGTGCACGAAATCCTTAAGCTGTTTAATTGCTTCCTCATAGTTTCCCGGATTTCTGTCCTTCGGTGTAAGCAGATCGCAATCACTGCCGAAGGTATACCCCCACACCTGATAGTTTCTGTCTATGGCATCCCCCAGATACTCCACCGTCTCGTCAATATAATTATCTATGTAATCGTCACTGAGGTATGTTTTTCTGAGCTGTCTGTACCTGTCTATGACGAGATCTACGAAATCCTCATCCTTGGTGAGCATAAAATACCACAGGCGATTCTGCATCTGGAAGCCGTAAGGGCTAACAGCCGCTTCCTGATAATTATCCCATGCGGAGTTGAAATCCCAGACGCACATCTTAAGCTTTCCGTCAGCTTCCTTGTAGATGTATGTGGAGAACATGCCCGCATCGTAGTTGCAGGAAAATTCGTTTATTATGAAATAGTCGGCAAAGGACTGAGCATCTATGTACTTCCTGTAACCATCCCGGTCATCAAAGTCATAGGAATAAAGTGCTTTTTCAAAGCGTGAAAAGTCCTTCCTTATTCCCTCTGCCAGCTCCCGGTCAAGATTTGACGTACCCGGATATTCTATATTCAGTATTTGCCTGGTTCTCCTTGTGTAAGAGGAAAAATTATCTATATTTTTGAGAGGATTGCTGCTGCCTCTGTCAAGGCGCAGTATGTAGCCGGAGAATGTCTGATTCTTCTTATTGACAGAAATGTTCAGTCTGGAGCCGTCATCCCCTGCCGTTATGGTTTCGGTCATAAGGTAAAGGCCCCTGTACTCTCCGTCGAGAACCAGCTCGCAGAATCTCACATTGGGAGCATAATCCATTATCTCTCCCGCTATGTTATATGCCATGTAGTTTCTCAGAAGGGTCTTGTCCAGATAAGGCCCGTAGAGCACCCACCTATGGTGACTGTCCATTCCCATTATCTCCTGAGGATTGTTTTCTCCCTCCGCCGTTACCAGCTTGATGTCGTAGCTTTTTTTATCAAAATGCCGTGAGGAGTTTCCTCTTTTGCGTATGTCAATAAGACTGCTCACCGCAGCCTCGTCATTTACATGATTATTTCCGCCTTCACTGTCCATAATCCTCATTTCAGCCCTGACAGTGCTTTCTCCGTCTTCAGCGACAGTATACTTTCCCTGAACATTCCCGTTACTACGGTGTACCGGGTCGCCGGGGATTTCATCATCGCTTATATCTATTACAACCAGAGGCAGGTGAGTGCACAAAACATCATCGCCGTGGCTGCATTCAGCCGCAGTGTCCCTTCCGCTTTCCTGCTGAGCTTTTGCCTGCAAATGCTGATGAACCCTGGGGCTTTCCGATCCGTCAAGGGAATCCGGCGTGGGCATAAGGGCAATGAAAAGAATAACAGCGCAGGCCAGTATGCCTGCAATCTTATACTTCATTCTCTGACCTCTTAACTGGATATTTCATCGTTCTGCATTACCAGATTGGCATACTCGATATTTCCCAGAGCATACAGCGCATCGCATATTCCCGAATTGTCCTTTTCCGCCTTGCGGAGCACCTTATCGGAGATTTCGTATATGAACTCTATGGACTTTTCCGTGGTGTTCTTGACACGCATTACAGCCTTGCGCTCAAAAAACCTGTACACAAGTGACTGGACGGCACTTTCTGCGCTTCTGTCTCCCCTGATGATGAGGAGCATTCTCCTGTCGCTTTTGATGCCTCCGAAAATGAGCAGAATGATGAAAACGGCTATACTGCCTATAATGGCAACCCTGTAATCTCCCACTCCGCAGCAGATTCCCGCCACGATAGTCCAGAAAATATACACTGTATCTCTCGTATCCTTTACAACAGTTCTGAAACGTACTATGGAAAGGGCACCTACCATACCAAGGGAAAGGGCTATGTTGTTTCCGATGACCGTCATTACCGTTGCGGTGAGCACTGTGAGAACCACCAGGGATACGTTGAACTTCTTGCTGTAGATGGTTCCTCTGTGGGAAATGTAGTATGATATGAATATAAAGAATCCGATTGCAGCGGCGGCTATAACATTGGCAGCTATATCCTCCGGTGAAAATCCGCCCTGGTCCTCCAGCAGCTTAAATATATATTCCTTCAATTTGTTTCTCCTTTCCTTCTACAGCTGTGTGCCGTAACCCTGCTGCCTTGCCAGCAGGTACTTGCTCACAGAAACGGGCGTTTTGTCGGCGCAGTCCAGCAGCTGCTTTATATATGATAATAAAAATCCGTTGTACTTGACCTCCATGACAGCGCTGTGCTCATCTATAACCGGGTTGAGAACAAGGTGGGGGTCAAAAAAGTCTTTTGAGCTTTCCGTTGCCCGTATGCCGCTGTCAAAAGTGATGCGGGTTCTGTTTTCCTTGGCTATATATGCCTTCCTGTCATATTCCACTATGGTTTTGGGGCGATAGCATCCCGTCTCCATTATGGCGTAGCATTCCGCAGCAAAGTCACCCTTGTATTCAAGAAGGGGTGTGAAATCACCTGCTATGATCCTTTCTGCATGGCTGCGGCTGAGGACCAGGGAGCGCTTTCGCTGATTTTCCCCCTGCTTCTGCTTTATCTCAAGAAGCACCTGCTCGTCCAATGGGTCGTAGATTCTGAGCCTGACCTTCCGTCTGGTCTCAAGACCGTCCTTTTTGTCAAAAAAGTCCTTGTCAAAGACCGTGTCAAAGTACAGGGACCTGACCCTATAACCTCCTGCGCCATTGTGGGGGTCCTGAATGAGAAGCCTGTCCAGATAGGCCTCCGTTCTGACCTTTTCCACCAGATTCAGCAGGTATTTTTTTTCGCATCTCAATACATCGCGCTGCACTATCTGTCTCCCGTTTTGATTTCTCGTTTTTTATGTCTTTTAAGGTTTTAAGACCGGTTGATGCCGGCCTGTGGATTTGACATAATTCGACAATTTAATACTACACTTTCCCGGCATAAAAATCAAGGGGATAAGATAATTTAGGAGGATAATGGCTCTCTAACTTTTTCGGTGCTATTAGCGCTAAATCATGACCACCCTTCAAAAGGCTAATGTAGACTGCCTCTAATGTACGATGTTGTAAAAAAATCAAAGAAGCCAGTATTTTTACAACATCACACCTTTCCCAAAGCTTTTGGAGACCATCACAGGAGTGTCATGTTGTATAAATCCTTGGGCTCGAAGTATTTATACAACATGATTTAATTTTATGTTGTATAAATTCTGCAAAATCAAAAAAAGTGCAACATTCACGACTTTTCAGCTACGGTTTAAAGTCCGATGTGGGTGTCATGTTGTAAAAAAACTCGTTTCATGTCAAATTGTGCAACAGCGATAAAAAAAGACACGGATGTCAGACCACCATAAGTAAACGGTAAACCATCCGTGTATCGACTAAAACTACAAAAAACGCTAAAATCCATTTAAATGAATTTTAGCGTTTTTTGTAGTTAGGAGGCAGCTGTTATGGACATCAACGAAAAAAT
>CAKMLH010000114.1 GCA_927797855.1 uncultured Clostridia bacterium
TCGATAAAGTTTTCAAACAGCTTTCGTCCTACATAACGAATGATGTAGGTCTTGCCAACCTGCCTTGCACCGTCGATAAGCAGGATCTTATTTGTATCACTTTTGAGATGCGCTTCAATAAGAGCTTCAATCTTTCGAAAAAGCATGAAATCCCCTCCCTCGTGTTAACTTTTCAATAATATTATAGCATCATGACGGCAACTTTTCAATATAATTTATTCGACAAAATTCTAACTTTTCAAAATCTAATATCTTCAATATACTGAAAATAAGCCAAAAACCTAAAAACCCCGGGAAATCAATATTTCCCAGGGTCCTGGTCCTAGTTATTTCTGAATTAGTTTGGCTCTATTATTTGCCTGCCATCTGCTTTGCAACTTCTTCAGCAAAGTTTTCTTCCTTCTTTTCGATGCCTTCGCCTACTTCGAAACGAACAACCTTTGCAATAGAGAGTCCCTTGTCTACAGATTCCAGGTACTTGGCAACGGTCTGCTTACCGTCTTCTGCTCTTACGTAAACCTGATCAAGGAGACAGATTTCCTTTAATTGCTTGGAAACACGTCCTTCTACCAGGCCGGAGAAAATCTTGTTTTCGGAGATTGCAGCCTTGTCAGCTTCAGCCAGTTCCGCAAGTTTCGCCTTCGCATCCTGAGACAGGAAGTTTGGTAAATAGTTGAAGTTGAAGGACTTATCATTCTTCTTCTCTTCATAGATTGCCACATCTTCTGCGCTCCAGCCATCTGCAACGGCCTTTTCAATTAAACCGTTTAAAATCGGCTTAGGCAGAGTGAATGGATCGTTTAATGCGCTTTCCAGTGTGATAGCCTTAAGCTTAGTCAGTTCATCTGCGGAAATGTCGTTTCTGCTGACATACTGCGGGTTCATAGCTGCGACCTGCATTGCAACGTTTGTCAATGCTGTCTTTACAGCATCGGTAGCTTCTCCGTTACCTACAACGAGAACACCGATTCTTCCGCCGCCGTGAATGTAAGAAGCGATCACATCACCGGATACCTTTTCAATTCTTCTGATGGACATGTTTTCACCGATCTTGGCAATCTTGGCAGTTAAAGCTTCCTGAACGGTAGTGCCTTCAAAGCTCATAGCCTTAAATGCTTCGATATCGTTTGTTTCGGCTGTTAATGCCAGCTTGGCAAGGCCATCTACGAAAGCAACGAATTCTTCATTCTTTGATACGAAGTCTGTTTCGGAGTTAACTTCTACCAGAGCAGCAGTCTTACCGTCATCAGAGAAAGCAATCTTAACTAAACCTTCTGCAGCGATTCTTCCTGCCTTCTTGGCAGCCTTGGCAAGTCCCTTTTCTCTTAAGAAGTCAACTGCCTTATCCATATCTCCGTCGCATTCTACAAGGGCCTTCTTGCAGTCCATCATGCCTGCGCCGGTCATTTCTCTAAGTTCTTTAACCATTGATGCTGTTACAGCCATTTTATTTTCCTCCTAAATTATCTAAATGTAATTATTCTTCTGCAGCTTCCTCTGCTGCAGCTTCAGCTGGGGCAGCTTCTTCTGCTGCGGTTTCAGCCTCGGCAGGAGTTCCCTCGTCAAAGCTTTCGCCCTGATTTGCTTCGATAATAGCATCTGCCATTCTGCTTGCAATAAGTTTAACGGCTCTGATTGCATCGTCATTTGCAGGGATTACATAATCAACATCGTCAGGATCGCAGTTTGTATCTACAATGCCTACGATAGGAATACCGAGGATTCTTGCTTCCTTAACTGCAATTCTTTCTTTCTTAGGGTCAACAACAAAGAGAGCGCCAGGCATTCCCTTCATATCCTTAATTCCGCCTAAGAACTTCTCAAGCTTCTCAGCCTCTGCCTTTAACTTGATAACTTCCTTCTTTGAAAGCTTTTCAAAAGTTCCGTCTTCAGCCATCTTGTTGATGTCGTTAAGTCTCTTGATTCTTGTTGCGATAGTCTTGTGGTTTGTAAGCATACCGCCCAGCCATCTTTCACTTACATAGTACTGTCCGCATCTTGTAGCTTCGTCAACGATTGCCTGCTGTGCCTGCTTCTTGGTTCCTACGAAAAGAACCGGCTTGCCGCTTTCGCCTACGGTCTTCATAAATTCATAAGCTTCGTCAATCTTCTTTACGGTCTTCTGTAAGTCGATGATGTAGATTCCGTTTCTTTCTGTAAAGATATAAGGAGCCATCTTAGGGTTCCATCTTCTTGTCTGGTGTCCGAAGTGAACACCTGCTTCGAGTAATTGTTTCATTGAAATTACTGCCATTTTTTATTCCTCCTGTGGTTTGAACTTCCATCAGCCTCCGCAGCATCCTTCATGCTGACAGCCCGCTGCTCAAGTGCGCTGCTCCTCATCTCTGCTTTTTTATTGCAGGTGCCGTCTCTGAGCTTACCATAAGGTTCTCTGTAACCTCTGCAGCAAACTTCATCAGGCAAAAGGCCCTTATATCAGGGTCCGCAGCAACCAGTCTTACCGGCTGATGTGATTGATTATTGTTTTACAGCATGCATTTGCACACACTGCCCTAATACTATACTATAAAATCATTGAAATTGCAAGGTTTTTTTATGTAAGCAGCAAAAGATTGTCTGGTGTGTATATAATTCTGTCTGCCGAGAAAAATCTTATCGCCGTTTTTAAAGAAAACCGTCTGATCCTTCATTGCGCTGACATTCTGAAAATTCAGTGTAATCTTCTTTAAACACCGATAAAACCTTTTGTCAAGAAACTCTAAAATGTCCTCCATTCTCTGATAACACCTGAATATTTCTTCTTCGGTTATCACGTACAGCAGCCGGCCTTCCTGCTTTATGTAGAAAATGTCATCAAGCAAGATTTTGCAGCACTGCTTCCTGTTCTCAAAGGGCAAAAAAGCGTTCATATAATGTCCTCCCTAATGATTTTCTTTAAGTATTCTATTTCTTAGCACTATTATTACATTTCTCGACAGATTTTACCAGTTTTTTTATTCGCCTTTTTCCGACATTTTTCGACAAATGGAATTGTATAAATATGAGCCGGCACAAAAAGCCGCTGCATCAATCAGCAGCGGCTTTATATTTTCTCTGATTTAATTTATTGCTACATTGCCTTGGTCTTAATCTCTTCAAGGAGCTTAGCTGTGAAGTCTTCCACAGGCATCTCGCCTAATTCACCCACCTTGCTGGAGCGCACTGTAAGAGTTCCTGCCTCAGCTTCTCTTTCACCGATAACACCGATGTAGTTTACTCTCTCATTTCTTGCCTCTCTAAGCTTGTAGCCGATCTTTTCATTTCTGATGTCAAGCTCTACGCGAAGGCCTGCTTTCTCAAGCTTCTTAGCCACTTCCTGGGCATAAGGCGCAAATTTTTCGGTTACCGTAAGCAGCTTAACCTGTACAGGAGCCAGCCACAGCGGGAACTTTCCTGCGCAGTGCTCTGTCAGGATGCCGATGAATCTTTCAATAGAGCCGAAGATTACACGGTGAATCATAACAGGTCTGTGCTTTTCGTTATCCGGTCCGATGTAAGTCAGATCAAATCTCTGAGGCATCTGCATATCCAGCTGGATTGTACCGCACTGCCATGTTCTGCCGATTGAATCTTTGAGATGGAAGTCAAGCTTCGGTCCGTAGAAGGCGCCGTCTCCCTCGTTGATCACAAATGGCACACCCATTTCCTCAATGGCATTCTTCAGAGCGCTTTCTGCCATCTCCCACTCTTCATCGGTTCCCATTGAATCCTCCGGTCTTGTGGAAAGCTCAACGTGATATTCAAAACCGAACATCTTATATACATCGTCGCAGAATTTTGCAACATTCTTGATTTCTTCGTTTACCTGCTCAGGAAGCATGAAGATGTGTGCATCGTCCTGAGTAAAGGTTCTTACTCTCATAAGGCCGTGTAATGCTCCCGAAAGCTCATGTCTGTGAACCTGACCCAACTCTCCGCAGCGAATCGGGAAATCTCTGTAGGACCACATTTTGCGCTTATAAACAAGCATTGAGCCAGGGCAGTTCATAGGCTTTATAGCATAGTCCTCACCGTCGATCTTGGTGAAGTACATGTTGTCCTTGTAGTGATCCCAGTGGCCTGAAGTTCTCCAGAGCTGTTCATTTAAGATAAGGGGTGTCTTGATTTCCTCGTATCCTCTCTTCCTGTGCTCTTCTCTCCAGAAAGCCTCAAGTTCGTTTCTTATAATCATGCCCTTCGGAAGGAAAAACGGGAAGCCCGGACCTTCTTCAGTGAGCATGAACAAATCCATTTCCTTTCCGATTTTGCGGTGATCCCTTTTCTTTGCTTCTTCCATCTTGGCGATGTAATCGTCCAGCTCCTCCTGTGAAGGAAAAGCTGTAGCGTAAATTCTCTGAAGCATCTGTCTGTCGGAATCGCCTCTCCAATATGCGCCTGCAACGCTCATAAGCTTGAATGCTTTAATCTGGCCTGTTGAAGCCATGTGAGGTCCTGCGCAGAGGTCCACAAAATCTCCCTGCTTATAGAAAGAAATAACCGCATCTTCAGGTAAATCCTGAATCAGCTCAACCTTATACGGCTCGTTTTTTTCCTCCATGAACTTAATTGCTTCTTCACGAGGAAGCTCGAATCTTTCCAGCGGATAGTTTGCCTGAACGATTTTCTTCATTTCCTTCTGGATTT
>CAKMLH010000115.1 GCA_927797855.1 uncultured Clostridia bacterium
ACATGCGAAAAATCGGACTTGATGTAGGAGACAAAACCGTTGGAATTGCAGTATCTGATGAACTGGGATATACTGCTCAGGGAGTCATGACACTGGAAAGGGTAGGCATCCGCAAGGATACCGGCAAAATACTGGACATGGTAAAGGAATACAACTGCGACACCATCGTTATAGGATTAAACAAGAAACTAGATGGTTCTGACAGCATTCAAACGGAAAAAGTTCAGGAATTCAGGACTATGCTTGAAAACAAGATGAGAAGTACCGGAATGAAAGGTATTGAAGTGGTATGGCAGGATGAGCGCTTTACAACCGTAATGGCCGAGAGAGTTCTGATAGATGCCGATGTAAGCCGTAAAGACAGAAAAAAGGTTATAGATAAGCAGGCCGCTGTACTTATTCTTCAGAGCTATCTGGACAGCCACAGAGGATAAACGGGGAGAAATAAAAGTAATGAAAAAAGTCAAGAAACATATAATAGCAATTTTATGTATTGTAATGGCAGCAGCATTCTTTTCCGCATGTGGACTAAAAGATGGCACTGACACGAAGGCAAACACTGAGGGTATCGATGTTAATAAAATAAGCAACGGAAGCTTCAGCGTGACAGTTCCGGATTCATGGGAAGGAAAATATGTAACAATATTAGATGATGAAAGCATTCAGTTATATCAGAAAGCCGCCTATGAAAGTTTCGGAGGAGGGTGGCTGTGTTCATTCGAAGAATTTAATGATAATGGCTATAAAGAACTGCCAAATTATGAAGTTTTAATGAGCGGTGGTAAAACTGATGCCGAAACAAATCAGGTGCTTGATGAACAAACTTATATAGTTATGTATCCGTCAGATGTTCAGGCAGATTTGGAAGACGAAAAATCAACTTCAGAATATTTTGAAATGTTTGATCAGTTGACTCAGGTTGCGGAAAGTTTCGTATTGGATAACTAAAAGGGAAATCGCTAAAGGATATAAAACTATTCCTTAAATCACAATTTTGGGAATAGTTAATATAGTTAAAGAAAAGCCCCGGATTTTTAAGGTATCCGGGGTCATTTATGTATTAAATATAATTAATCATATAAATCAGCCGCCGATTAAAAAATCTAATATATCCATGGCTGAATCTTCCGGCTTCTTATATAATTCCGTATATCCGCACTGTTTGCACGATATTGTTGTAAACCTCTTATTCTGAACATCGAACAGCTTTGCGAAGTTTCCCCCTGTAGCCTGGAATTGATCGCTTTCATATTCAGTACAGCCGCACTTTGGGCAGACATATTGTTTCCTTTCCATTTTGGTCTCCTTTTGATGATTTAATATAGAAATAGCTCTTACGGTTATGATTCTACCATATAATAAAGCTGTTTTCAATATTACAGTAAAATTTCGGGAAAGTCAGAAAAAGCGAGGCTCTATTTTGCGTTTTAAGCGATTTTTTTAGTTAAGGTCGATAAATTATACCCGCAGAATTTTGTCGAAATAGCAGGAAATCGTTGAAATATCAACAATAGTCACAGCTCAGTATAATCAGCGGTAAACTGGTACCTGAATGGTCATTCCGGCGTACAATTCATCGGCAGAAATGTCATTTAATGAACATATCTGATAAACGGCCTTACGAGTGTCCATATTATCAGGCATATATGTCTCAGCAATGTTCCATAAAGTATCACCGGATTTAATTTCAACATCCATATATTCCTGAACAGTTGAGCTGGCTGCAGTGTTTAATCCCAGTGCAAAGTTAGCAGCTGTAGTCATCAATACAATCGTAAGTACAACAAAAACCGTAAATCTAAATCTGCTCTTAATTCTATAATTCTTTGACATCTGGATCACACCCTTCTTTAAACATTTGTTCTTTTCTATAATATAGCAGAATAAATGTTCGATGTCAAGAACTTTTGTAAACATTTGTTCGAATATTTTCTAAAAAATAGGATCCTTCCTTAAATGGTGCTGCTATGGAAGAACCCTTTAATATCTCTATTTATGTGGATTTACGCAGGAAGCATAAAAATCAATCCGGACAGAATCCCCATCACGTACGGCAGCAGAAGATTAACTGCCACAATAATTATTGATGCCTTATACTGCCTGTCATATAAATCGAAAGCACCCATAATAAGACCGATTATTACAAATATAATCCCTATTTTAGGTGTAAGGCTTATAAATGTTAAGACTGTGGATGGTATGTGCACGCAAATAGTATCCGATATTTCTATAATAGAACTGTGCGCTAAAAGCTGAGCTATAAAGCCGATTAATAGTGAAATAACGCATATAAATGCACATACAATTCCGATCTTATTAAACACGATCAGTGACTTCCACAATGCAGCAAGTCTGCTTCCCTTTGCTGATGGCCATTCTACGGGAATTTCCTTGTGTTTTTTAGGCTTTGGACCCCTTTCCTTCTCCTTTCCGCAGTTATCTGAACAGGGAATGTCGAAGTTTTCGTCACCCCCTTGTGATGTTCCTTCTTCGTGTTCTGCCAGAAGTTCATCTGTAGTCACCCCCAAAGCCTTTGCAAGGGGCGATAAAAGTGTTATTTCCGGATATCCCTCCCCTGTCTCCCACCGTGAAACTGTTTTGTTGCTGATGTTCAGCATTTCTGCCAGCTGCGTTTGTGTCAGTCCTTTTTTCTTTCTCAATTCTGCGATTTTAATGCCGAAATCTTTGTTGGTAAGCATAATCTTTCCTCCCTCCTGTGATTATATATTAAAACAGGCAAAAAGAAAAGCCTACCTATTCATCAAAGAAGTTGTCTATGATTCATAGATAGGCAGATATTTCCATAATTATTTTGTGATTTTATCGTAGAATTTATCCATAAACACCTGAATCTTCTTACGGAAGATGATACACAAGATAAAAGCAGCCACAGATACGGCACCTATTATTATAACTCCTGTATAATTTTCATCGACGAACATGGTGCCCATAAGCAGGCATCCTACCATTCCCGGAAGTCTACCAAGAGCCGAAAGAATGATAAAAGGCTTGAATTTAATATCAGAAGCCCCGGCTGCATAGCTTACAACATCCTTTGGAATACCCGGTATCAGGTACAGGAAAAACACAATAGTATACACTTTTTTCGAATTAAGCCGTTCTATATAATAGGACATCTTTTCTTCGCCGAAAAACAGGTGGAGGAAGTCACGGCCCAAAGCCCTGGCAAGAGTAAAGGAAACGGTGGTACCTGCCACTGCGCCTATCATGGCAAAGAGCAGTGCCGGCCAGAATCCGTAGATGTAACCGGCAGCCATCTGAAATACCTGCCCCGGAATTACGCTTATTACAATCTGAAGAATCTGCAGACCGATGTATATAAATATAGACTGGGTATGGTATCTCCCAAGAAAAGCTACAACATCGTCTATATTTTCAAAGCTTTTAATCAGATCACCGTGGAAAAACCATACATAAAGCGGAATACCTGCCACGATAACCACAAGAAGAAGAATTTTAAATACAGATAATATTACTTTGCGTTTATTTTCTTTTTCTGCTTTTTTTAAGTTCTCAACACCCACATTAATCCCCCCTTAGATTACAGTGTTATTAAACCTTTCTTTAATAATGTGTCTGCAGATTTAATAACACCGAATTTTGAGTGTTCGTATGTTAAGCCGCCCTGAAAATATACATTGTACGGCTCTCTGATGGGAGCGTCGGCGGAAAGTTCAATTGATGAACCTTGAACAAAGGCTCCGGCTGCCATTACAACCTGTGATTCATATCCGGGCATATCCCAGGGAATAGGTTTTACATGGGCGTCTATAGGCGCTGCCGCCTGAATTCCTTCGCAGAAGGCTACAACTTTTTCCGGACTGCCGAGTCTGACTGCCTGTATTATATCACTTCTGGTATCATCGGTTTGAGGACAGATTTCATATCCGAGTTTTTTATAAACCTCACCGCAAAGTACAGCACCTTTAACAGCGCCGTTTACAACCTTGGGCGCCAGAAATATTCCCTGAAACATTGCTCTGGTCTGTCCGAAGGTAAGTCCGCACTCCCCTCCTATTCCGGGACATGTCATGCGGTACTGAATCTTGTCGATAAGATCCTGACGTCCGGCTACGTAACCTCCTGTAAGGGCAAGTCCTCCGCCGGGATTCTTTATCAGTGAACCGGCTATAACGTCTGCGCCCACATCTGTAGGCTCCTTTATATCCAGGAATTCACCGTAACAGTTGTCAACCATTTTAATGATGTCAGGATTAAGTTCTTTAATAAATGAAGCCCACTCTTCAATCTGGTCTATGGTGATTGCCTTTCTCCAGCCGTATCCCGTGGCCCGCTGAACTGTAACCATCTTTGTTTTAGGAGAAATAGCTCTTCTGATGCCTTCCAGGTCTAATGAACCGTCAGGAAGAAGCTCCACCTGCTTGTAGCTGATGCCGTAATCCTTAAGGGAGCCGTTGCCTTCTCCCCTTATGCCTATTACCTCCTCCAGCGTGTCATATGGCCCTCCTGTACAGTAAATAAGTTCATCTCCAGGCCTTAATATTCCCAGAAGTGTAATTGCCAGAGCGTGGGTACCGTTTACTATTGTTGGTCT
>CAKMLH010000116.1 GCA_927797855.1 uncultured Clostridia bacterium
TTAAGATGACAGACGAAGAATATGCAAGAATCTTAGAAGAAAGAGAAGCTGAAAAAGAAGCTGCTTTAAAGGCTATGGAAGCTTAATCTCAATCTGAGATACATATTTGAAACTGAAAAGTTAAATAAAGAATTTGAAAGCCCCGGTCTTGCCGGGGCTTTCATTATCCTTACTGACTTTTCTCATTTGGGCTTAGTTCCTGACTTTTAGTCTCATAAATATATACGCACCCTCTGTTTGCCCTGTTTCCACAAGACTTCCGCCTGTTTCCAGTCAACAGTGGTATTGGCCTGTCTTATAATTGTCTTATGATTCTTACTGTCAAAATTGATGATATATCTTACTCCTTTTCTGTCTGTCAGAATGTCATCTTTCATAGCATGCTCCGTTATCATCAGCGGATATGAGCCGCAGCCCCTTTCTTCGATCTCAAGGGATTTCACACTTCCTCCCTCCATACCGAGACTCTTATATACAGCTTCCGCCTCTCTGTTGGTAATGTTCAGTCCGTAATCACCCATCACAACAATACCTTCATCTGCAAAGGGTTTAATCCAGCTTATATTTCCAACATACATTCTGCCTCCGAAGTTTCCCGCCATCCCAGCGGCTGCGGAAAGGTTTTCCTGAAGCCACTTGTCATAGGCACCCGCAGTAACATTGGAAAGATATGGTACTATCATGTTGCGGATATCATCCTCTAACAAAAGCAAAGGCATTATATTCTCGGCCATTTGTCTCAACGGAAGGAGAAATTTTATTTTTTCCCTTCCGGCTCCCGCCTTTTGTGCCTGCTCTATCAGATCTTCCTTATCAGCAGACTCGAAATCTTTCAATGACATAAAACAGAATTCAAAATAACGAGGGGCTGCATAACCGTCGTCTTCTTTGGCCTTCTTCAAGTCTGCAGCGGGTAAAGTTCTTCTGCAAGTGGACTTCTTTGCCTCTGCCAAATCTGACAGTGCCATACGCCGAAGTTTGTTAATTCCTGACACGGGTATAAACAGCTGTCCTCTCTGAAGGATTCTGATATGTCCGGGAGCAAAAGGAGTTTTTCCCGTCTTCGAAAGCTGCTTTTCTATTTCCTCCTCCGAAGTTGCTCTGTTTATTGCCTGCTGAGGAATAACATCCTCACATACAGTCCTCACGGAAATCTTTTTCCCGTCGGCATCACAACAGACCGCAGTAAGTTCTGCCGGCTCTCCACAGGAAGCTTTGAGTGTCATATCTACCGGAATTTTTCTTTTTCCTGAGATTGGCTCTCCATCAAAAGAAATTCCTTTAAATGATTCTTCCGCCTTTTTCATGAGGCGAAAAGAGACAATCCTGTAGACTTCATCTCCGGGGCTTACTTCCGCCTTCATATCCCCCACTCTCACAAGGCCATTTTTACCTTTGAGCTCTTCCAAGTATGTCACTTTGGTGCTGAAAAGGTCTCTGCCGTGTACTTCAATTACATCTCCCATTTCAAGAGGCTCTGAAAGCTTCAAATCGGCCAGGAGACCGCCTTTTGCAGGATTGCTGATGTATCCGACTTTGACGCCCTGATTCTTCGGCAAAATGCCCGACATAAGCCCTTCCTCAGGATCTTCCCGCACATATCCTGCTGTAAAACCGCCGCGATTGAATATCTGAGTCAGCTCCTGCCTGTCTTCTTCACTTACAGTGTATCCTCCATGGAGCAGGTATTGGTCTAAATATTTACGATAAATTCGTGTCACAACAGCAACATACTCCGCCGATTTCATTCGCCCTTCTATTTTAAGAGATGATACCCCTGCTTCTATAAGTTCTCCCATCCAGTCTATCAAGCAAAGATCCTTAGGGCTGAGAGGATAGCCTTCCGCACCATTATATGAGTATGAAAGTCTGCATGGCTGAGCGCAGCTTCCTTTGTTCCCTGATCTTCCGCCTATGAAGCGGCTGAGCTGACACTGGCCGGAGTAGCAGAAGCAAAGGGCACCGTGTACGAAAACTTCCGTCTCAATAATCCGAGGCAGGCTGCAGTCCCGTATTTCTTCAAGACTCAATTCTCTTGCCAGCACCGCTCTTTTATATCCAAGCTCCCGGGCAGCCCGGAGTCCCTCCCTGTTATATACAGTGGCCTGGGTGGAAAGATGAAGGGGAAAATCAGGCATTCGCTGACGTATAAGTTCTCCCAGCCCCAGATCCTGTACTATAAGTGCATCAACACCCTTTTCGTAAAGAATTTCCGCCAGGCCCAAGGCCGAATCCAGTTCTTCGTCCTCCAGAAGAGTATTCATTGTCACATAGACTTTTACGTTCCTGAGATGAGCGTAGTCAACAGCTTTGCCGATTTGGTCTGCGGTAAAATTATCCGCTCCCATGCGGGCATTGTATAAGAGGCCTCCCATATACACTGCGTCGGCTCCGTTTTCTACTGCTGCAATAAATTGTTTTTCTCCGCCCGCCGGAACGAGTAATTCACATTTTTTCATTTTATATGTCCCGCTTGTCTAATAATTTCGTTCTGTTTATATAATACTATCTTAAAAGGAAATGAGCAATATGAATAATTTTTTAATTGAGCTTGCAGCTTTATTTATGAAAATCTTGGGGACGGCGGCAAAGGCCCTTTCCCCGCTTATAATCGGTCTTATTCTGGCCTACCTGCTGAATCCGGCCGTAAGCTGGTTTGAAAAGAGACTGAAAAGCCGCGGGCTGTCAATTTTTATTACTTTTTTACTTGCCGCAGGGGCTGTTTTGGGCCTGATTTACGGTTTCATAGTTTTAATTTTAGGGGCACTCCCTTCCGGCGGTCTTCAGGGAACCTTCGAGACAGTAAGAAACTATTTTGAAGATGCTGTATCTGCAGTTAACGATTTTATGGCAAAGCACCTGCCTTTAGGCAGCACTTCCGATGCTGCGGTAACAGAGGCTGCACTGAAAAAAATTCAAGGGTGGATTTCTTCACGCCTGTCTCTTTCTTCGGTGCTGAACACACTCTCAGCCATAAGCGGAGGGCTTGTCAGCTTTTTTATAGGTTCCATCGCCGCCGTATATCTGATTAAAGACAAGGAATTTTTTACCGGACTCTGGGAAAAACTAATGGTACTTGTATTAGGCCAGCGAACTCACGGAATTGTCAGCGAGACTGCAGGGGAGATTAATACGGTGGTCACAACATTTATTAAAGGAGCTCTTGTGGACAGCCTTATCGTCGCTTTCCTTTCTTCCCTGGTTCTGACACTTCTCCATGTAAAATTTGCAGTAATCATAGGAATTATGGGAGGACTTTTGAACATTATTCCATACTTCGGACCCTTTTTCGGAATGATACCGGCCTTCCTCGTAGCCTTTTTCTCCGGCGGTCCTGTTCACGGCATACTGGTTGTATTGGGACTTATGGCTGTCCAGCAGCTTGATTCCAACTACATCTACCCTAAAATCGTAGGCTCGACAACGGGGCTTCATCCTCTCTTTGTCCTGCTTTCTGTAAGCTTTTTCGGCTTTTTTTTCGGTATATTAGGTATGCTCCTTGCTGTACCGGCGGCCGGAATCATACAAATTTTAGTAAAATTGTGGGCATACAGCCGCCAATGACATGGATGACATAAATTAATGAATAAATATATAAATAAATTTATAAAATCTCTTGCAATTTCCTTTCAATAGTTGTATAATTAGCGCAAAGTTAAATTTATTCATAAACATAAATAATTATTCACAGTTTGCATCTGTTCTGCATAGATTCAGGTCAAACTGATATAACTGATATACAGGAGGACATTTTAAAATGAAGACATGGAACGGTACATTTACTGACGAGGAGGACTTTCTCACCAAAGCCTTTTCCACAAGTATACATTGCGATAAGGCTTTTTGGAAACACGATATTCTGGTAAGCCTTGCACATGTTAAAATGCTCGCTGAGGCCGGGGCAATCTCTCAGGATGACTGCGACTGCCTTACGGTTCACCTGCAGGAGCTGCTGTGGGATATTGAGGCGGGCAGAATCAATTTTTCCGCAGAAAACGAAAATATTCACAAGGCTGTTGTAACTATACTTTCCGACCGTATAGGCAATACAGCTGAAAAACTTGATTTTCAGAGAGACAATGCCCAGTACGGTTCTTTGGTATTCAGATTTTATCTTAAAGATGCCATCAATGAACTGTCACAGCTTCTTTCTTCCCTTAAGAAGAATCTTCTTGAGGATGAAGATACGACTCTTTACAGCTGCATGCTGGCCAGAGACATTGACAGATTCAACGATTGTTTGAAAAGGGTCAACTGCGTACCTTTCAGCGGAAAAGAGAAAGTCATTGATGCGACCGATTCTCTCATAGATCCTGAATATCTGAAAAACGAACTGGGTTTTGATTCTATATGCCTTTGCGATAAGGACGGCGCCGGAGACAGGGATTTTGCCATTGAATTTCTATCCTGCGCTTCTATGACGATGATGCACCTTTCCCAGCTTGCAGCTCATGCAGCAGAGTGCCAAGACTTTGCCTTTCCGCAGATTGTATCGGGAAAAGCCGGAAAAGTCTGCGGCAATCTTTTCTCCTTGCTTACCACACTGCAGAG
>CAKMLH010000117.1 GCA_927797855.1 uncultured Clostridia bacterium
CGCAAGTTACTTTACATTCCTTATAATCAGGATGGATTCCTTCCTTCATGTTCGTGTCCTTTCCTGCCCTGGCCCGTGCCCGGCATATTTAATAATTTGAAATCTGCTGCAAAGTCCACTGCAGCCCTTATACTATACCACAAGAAAATGTGGAAATCAAGCGGTTTTTTGCTTATTTTTTGAAAGAATGGCCGCAATTATTCTGTCCTTGCCGGTCAGATCGGTGAGGCCCACAATTTTCTCAAATCGTCCCGTCTCCCGAAGCAGATCTTTCACCGCATCTTTCTGGTCAAAACCGATTTCCAGCATAAGCACGCCGCCTTTTTTTAGATGCTCCGGCGCCTGTTCTGCAATTATACGATAAAACTTCAGTCCGTCCTCGCCGCCGTCAAGAGCCATAGCCGGCTCGTGATCACGCACTTCAGGTTCCAGACCCCCAATGACTTCCGTGGCAATGTAAGGCGGGTTTGAAACAATGAGATTAAATTTCTTATTGCCCATCTTTCTGCAGAAGGCATCAAACATATCGCTTTTTTCAAATTTAACTGATTTGCAGCCGTTAATCTGAGCATTCTGCTGAGCAGTTTTTATGGCATCCTCACTGATATCAGAGCAGGTAACCTTAGCTCCTCCGGCCAGTTTTGCCAGGGAAATCCCTATAGCTCCGCTGCCGCAGCAAAGGTCCAGCACATCGGCACCTTTTTTTAAGCTGTCCGTATATGCCTGACCGCGGAGGGTGCCCTTTTCCATAAGCTCAAGGGCATCTTCTACAAGGGTCTCCGTATCCTGGCGGGGAATAAGAACTTTTTCGTTAACCATAAAAGGCAATCCCATAAACTCCTGCCGGCCTGTAATGTGCTGGAGAGGAATTCTGGATGCCCTCTGCTGGATCAGTCTGAAATATTCCTCGCACTGATTATCCTGCAGCACATCCTGCCATCTTAGCATAAGTGCAGTGCGATCTATTCCCTGCATATAGCAGTACAGCTCTCTTGCATCTATTTCAGCGTCTGCAACTCCTGCATCACTAAGCTGCCTGATTCCAAAATCAATCAATTCTTTAATGGGCAGACTCATTTGTGCTTTCCTTTACCTCTCTTCCTTCAAGATCACATATTCCTTCAAAATACGGAACATCGTCTCCGTCGTTGAGTACAGCCTTTACCGCTGCAATTGCAACCTCAAGCTGCTGGAGTGTAGGCTCTTTTGTGGTTAGTTTCTGCAGATAAATACCGGGCAGGCTCAGTATTTTAACCACCCAGTTATCGCTTCTCCCTGCCCATTTCAGAAGCTCATATGACAGTCCTGCTATAACCGGCAGAACCAGAATTCTTGTAATCACCCGCAGCCAGACATTAGGCCATCCTAAAAATGCGTGAACAAACACGGCAACAATCATTACAAAAAACAGAAAGCTTGTTCCGCAGCGAGGGTGGAGGGTATAAAAGGTCTGAGCATTTTCCGGCGTCAGCTCAAGGTTGTTTTCAAAACAGTGAATTGTCTTGTGCTCCGCACCGTGATACTGGAAAACAGTCTTGATGTCCTTCATCATAGAAATAAGCCATATATACAGAACAAAGATGGCAATTCTCACAAGGCCTTCTATAAGATTCAGCAGCAGCACGCTGTCTGTCAGATGAGCCGCCCATCCCACCACAACGGTAGGAAGCAGCATAAAGATCCCTACAGACATTATCAGAGCCAGTACAACGGAAAGTACCATGAGTATTTTCCAGGCCTTTTCCTTGCCCAGCTTTTCTTCCACCCATATATCGAACTTGTCCTTTTCATATTCTTCCGGATAATTTGCTTCAAGTACGTCGGCAGAGTACATCAGAACCTTGGTCCCGTAAACAAGAGATGCGATAAAATTTACAACACCCCTTATCATAGGAATCTTCCCCCATTTGCTTCCCTTTGGGGTTGGCTCTGTTTTCATGTGTATTCTTCCGTCAGGAAGTCTGATGGCAATAGCTGTCCTTTTGGGACCCCGCATCATGATTCCTTCCATAATTGCCTGTCCGCCGATAGATGTAGGGCAGGCACCCTTCAAAAATATCTTGCTTAAATCCATAATTAATCCTCTATTAATACTTTTTTAATTATCTGAATGAAATCCTTATTGGTTCTGGTATGAGCCAGATTTTCAATAATTTCCTCTGTGACATCCGCCGTCGGTCTGTTGGCCAGAGCTCTGCGCATTGCCCAGATTGCCTCCAGTTCATCCTGGTCCATGAGGAGATCTTCACGGCGTGTTCCCGATTTATTGAGGCTTATTGCAGGAAAAATTCTCTTCTCCGAAAGTTTTCTGTCAAGGTGCAGTTCCATGTTTCCTGTGCCCTTAAACTCCTCAAAAATAACTTCATCCATGCGGCTTCCTGTTTCCACAAGAGCAGTGGCCAGAATGGTTATGGAGCCGCCTTCTTCCATTTTTCTGGCTGCGCCGAAAAATTTCTTCGGGCGATGAAGGGCTCCCGGATCAAGACCTCCGGAGAGTGTCCTTCCTGATGCAGGAACTACCATGTTGTATGCCCTTGCAAGCCTTGTCAGGCTGTCTAATAATATTACCACATCTTTGCCGTGTTCAACCAGTCTCTGGGCACGTGCAAGCACCATTTCGGCAACCTTCACATGGTGTGCAGGAAGTTCGTCAAATGTTGAAAATATAACTTCTCCTCCCGCAAGAGATCTCTTCATATCTGTAACTTCTTCCGGCCTTTCGTCAACAAGGAGAACGATAAGTTCGACATCCGGGTAATTTTTTTCTATTGAATTGGCTATTTTTTTAAGGAGCACTGTCTTTCCTGCCTTAGGCGGCGCAACTATAAGGCCTCGCTGACCCTTTCCGATAGGTGCAACAAGATCTATGAGCCTCATCGAAAGATCCCTGCTTCCGTCTTCCAATCTGAGCCTTTCGTAAGGAAAAACAGGTGTCAGATCGTCAAAGTCAGGCCTTCTGATGGCCTTTCCTGGTTCATCGCCGTTAACGGTGAGAACATAAAGCAGAGCCCCGAATCGCTCGCCCTCCTTTGGCAGCCTGGTTATGCATCTTATTTTATCTCCCGTCTTCAGATTGAATCTCCTTATCTGAGTGGGCGAAACGTATATGTCTTTATCACTTGTCAGGAAATTGGAAAATCTGAGAAATCCAAAACTGTTTTCTTCCTGAATCTCTAAAATGCCCTCAACTTCAGGGCGTTCCTGTTTTGAGTAATGTCTTTGGGTTTCTGAGCTGTTTTCATCGGCAGATTCATCTGAATTGCCGGTAATATGAGCGTTTTCCACCGTTTCCTCGGTCACAGAACTGAGATTTTTTTCTTCCATAATAAAATACCCTTGCGGCCAGACACGGGACCGCACCTTTCTTGAGAAGTTTTAAGAATTGATTAATTGCAGAAAATGATTCAAAAAAGAATATTACAATTACATTGATATAATATACTTTTGCGGGTCAAAAAGCAAGACAAAAAGACTCCGCCTGTCCGGCGGAGTCTTATGTACTCTTTGTACTTTCTAATACATCTTAAACTAATACATCCTGAAATTGAGTTTCATAACCTTTTATTTGCTGTAGTCGTAGAAGCCCACGCCTGTCTTTCTTCCAAGCTTTCCGGCTCTTACCATCTTCTTGAGCAGAACATGCGGTCTGTACTTTGGATCGCCGTATTCTTCGTACAGGGTGTTCATAATAGCAAGGCAAACATCAAGTCCGATAAGATCTCCTAATTCCAGAGGTCCCATAGGGTGGTTAGCACCAAGTTTCATGGCAGTGTCGATGCCCTTTGCGTCAGCAACACCGTCTGCAAGAATTCCAACAGCTTCGTTGATCATCGGAATCAGAATTCTGTTTACAACGAATCCAGGAGCTTCTGCAACTTCTACAGGAGTCTTGCCAAGAGCTTCTGTCAGAGCAAGGATAGTATTCTTTGTCTCTTCGGAAGTGGTTAATCCCTTAATGATTTCTACCAGTTTCATTGCAGGAACAGGGTTGAAGAAATGCATTCCGATAACCTTATCAGGTCTTCCTGTTGCAGATGCGATTTCAGTGATGGATAATGATGATGTATTGGTCGCGATAATGGTATCAGGCTTGCAAAGCTTATCTAATTCAGCAAATAATGCCTTCTTTGCTTCCATATCTTCTGTAGCTGCCTCGATTACAAGGTCGGCATCAGCGATGATGTTAATGTCTGTAGAACCGTGAATTCTTGCAAATACTGCTTCGGCTTCTTCCGCTGTGATCTTTTCTTTGGCAACCATCTTGTCTAAGTTCTTCTTTACGGTTGCAAGACCCTTTTCGATTGAAGTCTCTCTTCTGGCTCTCATCACTACTTCATAACCATGCTGAGCTAAAACCTGAATAATTCCGGCACCCATAGTACCTGTTCCTAATACGCCA
>CAKMLH010000118.1 GCA_927797855.1 uncultured Clostridia bacterium
AATCTTCTCAAACTCCCTTCCTCCCAGGGTATTGTGGGTGAGAAGTCTTTTGTTGCTTCCCGCTGATGCATTTTTCCGGTATTGTCCAGGGGTACAGCCGTTATGCTGACGGAACTGTCTGCAGAAATGCTCTACATTATTATAACCACATTGCTCGGAAATGTCGCGGATGGAGTATTCGCTGTACTCTAATAAATCCTGTGCACGGCGCAGACGTCCTTCGATGACATTGTCCATGCAGGAGGAGCCAAATTGGCGGTGATAGAGAGCCTGAAGATGACTGGGACTTAAGTGAAGCTTCGCAGCCATCATGTTTATATTCCATGGAAGCTGAGGATTATTGTAGATCATCTTATGCAATGCAACCAGCTCATGATCGTGAATACCCGGGGACTCATTCTGGATTCCTTCTCTTAATTTGGAGAACAGAACCCGCAGCAGGTGAGTAATGTTTGCTTCGCTTTCAGAGGAGAAAAAGGCGGACTCCCAGGTTAGTAATTTAAAAAGCTGATGACAGTATTCCGGATCTGTTACGGGAAATGGGGTGTTTGTTAACGGAAACAGCTTCACGAAGGAGTGATCGGAACGAAAACGAATCCAGTCATTCCGGTATTCTTCACCGGCAGCACGGTAATAAATCCTGCTTCCTGGTGTATACAGAATAGCAGAATTGGCGGCTGTCCGCATTAGTCTTCCGTCTATGAGCAGCTCCGAGGGAGAGTCGAAAAGAAGCAGAAGATAGCCTGTAAAGCCATTCGGAACATCATATATAAAATCTGAGGGGTGAACGGCACTGTAGCCGACAAATTCAATTTCAGTCATCTGGAATCTCCGCTCTGATACATCAGAGGATATATCAATTTTGTTATAGTATAAATCATTGGAAACTTTAAATCAATGCGATAGTATCAGATTAATATGGCAATCGTCATCAGAGAGCTGCGGATCGTGCAGCGGTCAGACATCTGATGCGTGACTGCATAGGAACATGATTTAGAAGAAGGAGATACATGCATGGTAAATTTGGGTGGAGCAACAGAGAATGACAGAAAAAAGATCGTGATTACAAAGGATTCAAAGGCCTTTTTTCACAATAATGTAGATTATTGTGTGGGAACCGGAAGAATGGGGCTTGCATTGACAGAAGAATATCAGGAGGAGCTGCGCTTGGTTCAAAAGGAAATCGGATTTAAGCATATCCGGGGACATGGATTATTCTGTGATGATATGGCGATCTTTCAGACCTATGAGGAGGATGGTAAGGTAAGGGTCGAGTACAACTATACTTATCTGGATAGAGTAATGGATGCCTATAAGAAGGTGGGGCTGAGACCTTTTCTTGAACTGGGTTTTATGCCTAAAAAGTTGGCAAGTGGAAGCCAGACTATCTTTTACTGGCAGGGAAATACCACTCCTCCAAAAGATTATGATATGTGGTGTAATATGGTGCGTTCATTGCTGCGGCATCTGATGGGACGCTATGGAGAAGAGGAAGTTATTCAATGGCCCATTGAAGTATGGAACGAGCCCAATCTTTGCGGCTTCTGGGAAAATGCGGATATGCAGGAATATTTTAAGCTGTTCCATAGAACCTTTGATGCCATAAAGGAAGTGAATCCGGGATTCCGTGTAGGAGGCCCTGCTGTTTGTGGAGGAACGGATGAGAAATGGATTCAGGCATTTATGGAATATTGCCATGAGAATCACATACCTGTGGATTTCGTAACCAGACATCATTACACCATTGATCCGCCGGAATGTATTGGACATTATGCATATTCTGAACTGATGAAGGCAGAGGACGGCTTTGCCAATTTAAAAACAACCAGAGATATTATTGACAGTTTCCCGGAATATAAGGGTCTGCAGATTCATATCACGGAGTTCAACAGCTCCTATACTCCTCAGGGCGTCATTCATGATACAAACCTGAATGCGGCCCTTATAGCACAGCAGCTTTCCAGATTGGGAGATGTGAATGAATCCTATTCCTACTGGACATTTGGTGATGTGTTTGAAGAGCTGGGAGTTCCTTTTACACCATTCCACGGCGGCTTTGGACTGGTTGCCAATGGCTGTATTACCAAGCCGACCTTCTGGACATTTGCTTTTTACAAAAAGCTTGAGGAAAGTGAAGCCAATTGTGTATATAAGGATGACAATATTGTCGTTTTGAAACGTGCAAACGGTGATTATCTAGGTGTAGCCTGGAATATTGCCCGTAAAAGTACAGAACAGGGTAAAGAAAAAATGCTGTTGGAGTTTACATTTCCGGCTGAACAGGAGGAGTACTGCTTCCTGACTAAGACGGTAGATGAGGAAACATGTAATCCCTTGAAGGTATGGCATGATATGGGAGAACCTGCCAATCTGAGTGAGGAACAGACGAAGCTGATTCGGGAATCATCCAGACCTTTTGTAAAAACAGAGCGTAAAAAGCAGGAGGACGGAAATATCTGCGTAGAGCTTCCTGTAAACGAAAACGGTGTGGTTTATTTCGAACTGAATGCCGGAAAGGTGAATCCGGATCGAGGATATGACTATGATCGTGTGGTCAGCTTGAAGGCTTAAACTAGCACCCAGTAATTTGCTTTATGAAACAATGTACATGGATTAGGCTTGCAAAGGAGGATAGCAAAGTGAAAAAACAAGCGTTTAACCCATATTTACCGTCCTGGGAGTATATTCCGGACGGAGAACCTTATGTTTTTGGCGATCGCGTATATGTTTACGGATCCCATGATTACTTTAACGGATATGTTTTCTGCATGGGAGACTATGTGTGCTGGTCAGCTCCGGTCGATGACCTGGGCAACTGGAGATATGAGGGTGTGATTTATCCGAAGACAGCCGATCCGCTGAACCCGGAAGGCAAAATGTGTCTGTATGCCCCGGATGTTACGGTGGGACCGGACGGAAGGTACTATCTTTATTACGTGTTGGACAAGGTTTCGGTAGTTTCCGTTGCTGTATGTGATACTCCGGCAGGAAAGTATGAATTTTATGGCTATGTTCATTATGAAGATGGCACACGTCTGGGCGAAAAGGAAGGTGATGAGCCCCAGTTTGACCCGGGGGTTCTGACGGAAGGAGATGTGACATATCTTTATACCGGATTTTGCGGAAAAGGTGATAAATCCCGTACCGGAGCTATGGCTACGGTGTTGGGAGCAGATATGCTGACGATCAGGGAAGCTCCGGTGTTTGTGGCCCCCGGCTGTGAATATGGTGCCGGTACCGGATTTGAGGGACATGAGTTTTTTGAGGCACCTTCCATCCGTAAAGTAGGTGACACCTATTATTTTGTCTATTCATCCATATTAATGCACGAATTATGTTATGCCACCAGCAAGAATCCTACTAGGGACTTTGTCTATGGCGGAGTTATTGTCAGCAATTGTGATCTGCACATCGATACCTACAAGCCGGCAGATATGCCAACAGCTTACGGTGCCAATAATCACGGAAGTATTGTGCAGATCGGAGAGGACTGGTACATTTTTTATCACAGGCATACCAATAATACCTGGTACAGCAGACAGGGATGTGCTGAAAAGCTGCAGATTATGCCGGACGGCAGTATTCCACAGGTAAAAATTACCTCCTGCGGTTTAAATGGAGGTCCGCTTGAGGGTAAAGGCGAATACCCCGCTTATCTTGCATGTAATCTGTTTACCGATACCCCATCAGTTTATGTGGGCGAAGGGAATTTTCCACGAGTAATGCAGGACGGCAGGGATGGAGACGAAGAAGTTGGATATATTGCCAATATTACAGATTCAACTACCATCGGCTTCAAATATTTTGACTGCCATGATATTCGTGAAATCAGTATTTGGATCCGGGGCTATGCAGATGGCACTTTTGAAGTAAAGACAGCATGGGATGGAGAGGTACTGGCGACATTAGAGGTTCAATATACCAATGTCTGGGAAAAGTATACCGCACCGGTTACGATTCCGGATGGAATACAGGCGCTTTACCTGACCTATCGCGGTAACGGAAATGCTGCATTAAGATCATTTGAGTTATCATAATCTATGTTATTGCATATACAGGCAGTTCAAAAAGAAATCGGAAAGAGAAAACGATACTAAAAAAGGAGCCTACAATGAGCAAGTTAAAGATTAAAACAAAGGAAAGACGATT
>CAKMLH010000119.1 GCA_927797855.1 uncultured Clostridia bacterium
ATATTTTCTTTAAGATTTGCCGACACAAGTGCTTTCCTGCTGATTTCATCCGAGCTTTCACTCTTCAGACTCTCAAAATTATCAAGATACCAGTCATATGCGGCATCGCCATCTATATAACAGATATTTTCTCTCTGTCTGCCGCCAAACGCATTGTATGACATATTTGCAGAACCCATGATTACGCGCTTGCGTCCATCCTGTGCAGAAAGCAGGTAAATCTTTTCGTGTGACAGCTGGTTCCTTGCAACGTATAAATGCAGTGTGCCGTCAGCTATACGGCCAAGCAGCTTATCCTTTGCGGTACCGGATTGTTTATTGAGCCTTTCTATAAGTTTGCCCTGATATGCCATAATCTCCTGCAGGGAATATGACAATACTTCCTCACAGCCAAAGATAATCTCTGATGAGGCAAACATATTCAGAAGCCTATAGACGAAATTGATGCCTGAGGAAAAAGTTATTGCCTTCAAGGTGTCATAACCCGTAAAGAGTTCCTCCCAGGTCATTCTTTCCACATGGTCATAATTCAGCTTTACCACTTCGAGCTTCTGAGACACATTGGCAGAGAATTCTTCCTGTTTATCAAACATTGATATATTTTCGTATCCTGATTCGTTACCCATTTATATCACCTTTCAAAAAGTTTTATAACCTTTACCAGCATCATTACAATACTTCCATTTCGTCAGCTGAAGCTGTGTCATAAGCCCGAACACGTTAATCAGCTTGGTGATGTGCCCATTCATCCCGGCATCACAATATGCGTCATGGAGCACTGTTCTGCCGCAGCACCGGATTCCTGTCTTTCCCTTACCTTATGATGTCATTGCCTCGTCTATGTCTCCATCACGGCTGTTTTCCCTTATGGTTCCGTCTTCGTTCACGGTAAGGTCAAAGGTTACAGTGTACATGGTCTCTTCTCCGTTGCTGTACATCATGGTCACCGTCAGATTCCCTGGTTTATCGGCTGTAAGCTTGTATACTCCCCAGTAGCCCACATCTTCATCGTAAACCTTGTCCTGCCTGGTTTTGACTTTACCGTCCCCTTTACACTCCATCTTCCACCTGTATTGGGGTGAGGATCTGTTTGCCAGCTGGATCTGATATTCTTCATATGTATACTCGTCATAAAAACTCAGCCATACACCATTATGGCCAAGTCGCATCTGGCCCTTTTCCAGAAGCTCATACTCCAGTTCATCCTTTTTTCCCATAGCCCAGCATGAAGGCGGATCAAAATCATCGCCTTCGCAGCTTATCCTGAGCACGCCCTTTGAGCTGTCGTCCTTCGAAGCTCCCAGAGTGCCTGAAATTCCCGGGTTTCCACAGGTGTCATACAAACTGAAACTGCCATCATCATTAATATACAATGCATAAAATCCTGTAGTTGTCGTGCAGTCGGATGCCATCTCTCTGCAGTTCCAGTTTCCCACAAGGCCCTCAGGAACCACTTTTTCCGAGCATCCGCAAAGTCCAAGCAGCATAAGCACCGCTATGGCAAAACAAGCAATGCACGATTTTCTCATTTTTCCCACCCCCGTTTTGCTTCATATTATATAACAGATTGATATAACCAACAAGTTTAACAAGATATTGAATACGGTTTTCTTTTTTTGCGGTTCTTTGCAGTGTGGAAATGTTTTCAGCATCAGATATTGGAGCAATCATTTCAAAATACTTATCCCCACTTATTAGAAAATTTTTTTCGTTATCGATTGAAGCATAATAACCAGCCCTTGTAGCCACAGCAAAATCAACTACATGTGTCCTTCAGTACTCTTTGATTGCAATTTCGGTACCCACACGATAGTTTACATTAGTTCGAGTTTATACCGGCTCAACTTTGTAATAATATTTAGTCTTTGGATTCAGGTCTTTATCAGTATATTTTAGTCTGGTCGTTGCGGCAATTTCTTCATATTCTCCTGATTGCCCTGCCTTACGATAAATAACGTATTTCTCGGCATCCTTCACCTCGTACCAGAGAAGCTTAATTTGCTTTTTTGATGCGTTTCGCATTACTGCAACAACCGGATCAGAAAGCTCTTCTTTAAATATCTCATTAGTAGTTACCATGCTAATAATGCTGTAACGGTAGTAACCCCCTTCTTCCTCATCAATGATATACCATCTTTCATTTCCAATCATTCCAGCTGCGTCTTGTATTTTCCAATCATGCTCATCCACCCAGTCAGAAAAATTTTCTTTTCCCGAATAACAAATATATATTGTTCTTATGTACTTATTTAGATTATCATCCGGGTCGAGGTACTCCTTGGTTGGCCCAAAATTATCAGCTATGGTTTTTATTGTTGAATATGTTAAAGGTTCTTCAATAGTTATTGCTTCATCATCAATATAACGCAAAGATTGATGACCACACTTTCCATAAACCCTATCCATAAACTTTGTAATTGCCTTATTAGGTTTTTCTCCATCACGAACATAATACTCTTCATCAAATTCTTCCCGTGACTTGCAGAAATTTTCGTACGAATATTGCCCGTCCTCCCGGTCTGCATATGTTGGGTCTGCATAATAACATTTTCCGTCCAGCCATATTTCATTCCATGCATGATATGCCCAGTATCTCCCTTTGTATTTAATATAACTAGTGAACGGGTCAAACTCATTACCCTCAGGCATTAAGGAATATCCATATACTGTGAGAGCCTTTATACCGGCCCTTCTCAGCAAATCCTGATATGCCCTTGCGTATCCTTCACAAACACTTTCTCCATATATGACAGGACCAAAACACGTCTGCTGTTCATCTGGATTAGGATTTTCGCGTGTTGACTTGTCGTTATAAGTAGTTATACTGCAAATAAAGTCCTGAAGATACAAGGCTTTATCATAATCTGTTACGCAGGACTCCGGAATTGATGCTACAATCGCATTGGCTCTTGCTTCATATTCCTTTGCTTTGGCTTTTAATTCCTTGTTATAATATATCTCCACCTTGTAAATCTTTTTGTTCTTCCCCGTACCATTCATCCAATAAGCACTCTCATAATACTTCCAATAAAACAGTTCGGGATAATCCAAAAATATAGCATATTCAGCAACAAGGAAATTATCTTCACTCATTGTATATTTTTTATCGTTGAAGGAACAGGCAGACTTTCCCTTTTTAATTGCATCTAAATACTTGTCGTAGATATATCTCTGTGTCTTATTCGTAAGCTTCGTACGGCAATATCTATATTGGGAAGAAACCGCTGCATATGCATTATTACCGCTTGCTGATTGTATAACAGAAACATTCTGCAACGGGATAAAGATAAAATTAAAACTTAATACTATAACTAATAATATCGTACACCGTTTCACTATTCTTTTCATGATAACCCCCTTAATATACTTTTTCAACCTTATACCTTTGACCTTTATCTTTTTCTATAACCGTAGTGAAAGGTTTGCTGCCTTCCTCACTCTTTCCAGACTGCCATTTGCGAATATTAAATGTCTTTCAATGTTTTTTTGATCCTTCATAGTACACCTGCGGTATTTCTTTCTGCGTCATATGGTTTGTACAGCAAAATGGCACTGAATCAATTACATCACCATTTTGGATAAATCAAGTCAGTGCCACGTAAGTAAAATCATATTAACTTTTAATCCTTTTTGTTTTTTAATTATTCCCACTCAATAAAGGAAATGTGGCTTTCCATATATCTGGTGGTTTGATTTGCTGTTTTGCCACTACATATATACGTATTATTTGTATTTTTTAGTTTTACCGGGCTTTTTGTCGTCAATTTGTCGTCAGATGGAACACCTAAAAATATATTGAAACAAGTATTCATAAATACTTTCCGCTCGAACTAAACTTGAGCTAATCTCGGACTACATTTCCTCATTGGGATTGGGTAAATTATTGGGTAAATTATT
>CAKMLH010000120.1 GCA_927797855.1 uncultured Clostridia bacterium
TGGCTGCAGTGCCTGACTCCAGTGCCTGACTCCACCTTTTTGGCCGTTTTTGCGATTTTGGTGGAAAAAATCCCGGCCCGTTGCCTGCCGACCCACATGGTATAATATGGTAAAAGTTGAAATTTCAACGTTTTATCCATATGATAGTTTTTGCACCTGCTCTCGAACTGTTAAAAAAAGAGAATAATCTCCACCATTTCAGAAAAAAAAGGCAAAAATGGTGGAGATACATCATCTTACTGTTTAGTAAAAGGAATATAATCTGATTGAGAAAGAGGAACTGCCAGAAGACAGCTCCTCCTTTTTTATAATTTTTTTATAATTTATTTATATCCGACAATTTGAAGCCTGAAATTCTGCGCAGAGCCAATGAACAGAGCACTATGGCCAGCACACCGCTTGCCGCTGCACCGAATCCGCATGCCATCCAGTCTATGCCCTTTGCGAAGTAAGCCATATCCGGTTCCAGAGTCATTATAGTGACGTTTCCCATTACCACACCGAAAATCACTCCGAATATTATGCCGATTATGGTCAGCACGATGGTATCACGATATATATACTGACGTGCATCCTTCACAGAGAAACCGTTGATCATCAGAATGATCAGTTCCTTTTTCTTTTCTTCTATAAATACCGTATACAGGTCAAACAGCACTATAACCGCCATCAGCACCGACAGCACCAGATATACCAGCACCACGGCACCGGCGATATTGGAAAAGTCGTTGAAGACATCAAATGCGGCCTGGTAATCATCCTTGACCATACGTACAGCCTTGATGCCTGACAGCGCCTTCTTGATATCCTTTGCCGTCAGCTGGCCCGAATCAACCAGGAAGGCATTAGGCGCTGCTTCACTGCCGAAGCCGGACACATAGGCTTCTCTGCTCATGATTATCTGATTATTGAACAGATAATGGTTGAAAAAGCCCTGAATTGTAAACTGATGTATCTGCCCTTCGCTGTCCATTATCTCGATTTTATCTCCCGGCTGAGCATCAAAATGGGCATTATACGCCCTGCTCACCCACACGCCGTCCGTGTACTGCTCTTCTGATTCTTTTCCCCCAGAATTCAGGTGAACAAACGAGTCGAAATCATCCTCGAAAGGAACGGTAACTGTCACCGAATCCTGATTTCCGTCAGGCTGCATAAGCTTGAAGGGACTTGCATATACCGATGTGCTTTCAGTGCCGATGTCATCCAGAACTTCCTGAATGCCGGCCTGAGCTCCCTCGACTCCGGCATTATAACGTATAACAGTGTCATAGTTATACACATCCTCGTACTGCCAGGTAAAGCTCTTCTGTATGTTATTATCCACCGTAACAGCTGTGACGATAAGTGCGGTACATCCGGCTATGCCTATGATAGTTCCGAAAACACGTCTCTTGTCATTTATACAGTTGTTTACCACTGTTTTGGTTAAGAGAGGCAGACGCTGCCACAGAGCCCACTTTTCGAAAAATCTCGGTTTGGCTGTAGGAGGTTTTTCTCCTTTTAACAGTTCCACTGCCTGCTGCTTGAGCACGCTCCTGCACGCAAGCCATGTGGTAAGCAGTATGAGCACCAGTTCGACCGCAATAACTATTGCCCCCTGACTGACTGAGAAATACGGCGCATAGGTACCCATGACAAACCGTTCTCCAATAGTTCCTGCCAGAACCTGCTCTATGCCGAGAGTTCCCGTTACAAGGCCCAGAAGACCTCCTATAAATACAGCCGTTCCGGAATATGCCAGGTAGCTGAGAGTAATCTCTTTTTTGCGCAGTCCCAGAGCCTTTTTAGTTCCTATGGATATTATCTGGTCGCGCACTATACGCGAAATGGACGAATAGCTTACCAGAAGGCCGATGATTATGAAAAGTGCAGCCATACTGAAGCGCAGGTTGTCTGTAAGGTCGCAGTACTGTCTCACAACCATGAGCCCACCGTTCTCCTGGCGTGAAAGCACAGTCAAGTCGTAGTCCTTAATTTTATCCAGCTGTTTTCTGTAGCCTTCCAGGGTTTCCAGACCCTGTTCATACTTTTCCTTGGCCTCCTCAAGTTCTGCAGTTTTATCAGCCAGCTTCTTTTCCCCGTCCTCAATCTGTTTTTTGGCTTTTTCAAGCTTGGCCGCTCCGGAATAATACTGATTCCATCCTGACTTGAGTTCCTTGTCCTTCTGGTCAAGAGTCTTCTTAGCCGCCTTAAGTTCCTTATCGGTCTCTTTTAAGGCTTCATCTATGTCCGCCAGGGCCTGGTCACGATACATATCCTTCAGTTCCTGATTCTCGTTCCAGGCCTCCTCGGTCACATTGGCATTGATGTAATCCAGTGTTTTATTCAGTTCTGCCATTTTGCCTGAGCCGAGGTCCTTCGTATCCTTATCTTTGGAGAAAGCATCCAGCTGCCTGTTCATTTCCGTGATATCATCATATGTAAGGGTATCGTCAGCCAGCTTCTGACGGTAAGCCTTCATAGAGTTATACATTACCACAGACTTGTCGTATTTTCTCTTGGCGTCGTTATATTCCTTCTGTCCGGCGGTCAGCTTGGCATAACCTTCATCAAGTTTTTTCTTGTTGGCTTTATATTCGGCCTTGCCCTCTTTAAGAGCCTTCTTGCCTTCTTTTATCTGTTCTTCGCCTTTTTCAATTTTTTTCTTGGCATCTGCAAGCTTTTCTTCGGCTTCACCGATTTTCTGCTGCGCCTGGCTCATGATGCCGCCGTAACGTTCCTCTGCCAGACTGTCACCAAGCTGGGTTATATCATCGCTTAGGGCCTGTACCTTTTCCTTGTACTCAGCATCGGCTGTACCGAGGCCGCGAAGACTGTCACTTCTGATGTATGCCTGTACATAGCCGGGATAAGAGGAAGAATCGAAGCTTTCCGGTGTGACGAAAGCAAGACACTGTATATATCCCGAACCGATGCTGGCAAAGCCGTAGGATGAAAGGTTGTATGAAACATATGCAGGGCTGTCCACCAGTGCTGTGACAGTAAAGGTGTCACAGGTAAGATAGGTCATTCCGTCCTCATCACCCTTGCCAGCATCGTGCTTGAAGGTGATGGCATCCCCCACCTTTACATTCTGTCCTTGGGCCCACAGCCTGTTGAGAGCGATTTCTCCCGCCTTCTGAGGCAGGGTTCCGTCCACATTGATCGGCCTGTTTATATTGTCCATGAGAGACATGATCTTGGTTACATAATCTTTGCCGTTGTTCTGGAGCATCTGAAGAGCTGTGAAGCTTGTATCAATTTCATCTACACCGTCAACTGCCATCAGCTTCTCCATGTCCTCCTCGGTCAGACCGTTAGGAAACTGAACTTCAACGTCATAGAGATTTCCCTCATCATACAAGCTGTCGGCAGCTCCCATCAGAGCCGGCGACGTCCAGCTGATTCCCGAAAAAACTCCTACGCTGAGAACGACGAAGAGCATGATAGCAAAAAACGACATAAACGTAGCCTTAATATTGCTGAAAAGTTCTATTATCTGCGTCTTCTTCATATTATCACCCTACCAAACCAGATCTGCCGCATGGGCGCGATGTCTGTTTACGGTCACTTCATACATACGACCGTCACGCATATGAACCACACGGTCGGCCATACGGGAGATTTCCTCATTATGAGTTACCATTACGAGAGTAGTACCTGACTCCACAATGCGCTCCATTACAGTCAGTACCTCAATACTGGTTGCGTAGTCCAGCGCAGCTGTAGGCTCATCTGCCAGAATCAGTTTAGGTTTCTTTACA
>CAKMLH010000121.1 GCA_927797855.1 uncultured Clostridia bacterium
TATTTCAGGATCCTATGATGGGTACTGCACCTACAATGATGATAGAGGAAAACCTGGCAATGGCTTACAGAAGGACCAAGAAAAGAGGCCTGGGCTGGGGCATAACCTCCAAGGAACGGGAAATATACCGTAAGGCTCTGGCTCAGCTGAATCTTGGCCTTGAAGACCGTATGACCACAAAGGTCGGTCTTCTTTCCGGCGGGCAGAGGCAGGCAGTTACACTTCTTATGGCTACACTTCAAAAGCCTAAGCTTCTGCTCCTGGATGAACATACAGCCGCTCTTGATCCGGCAACCTCCTCAAAGGTTCTGGAGCTGAGCGATAAAATAATTAAAGAACACAACCTTACAGCCCTCATGGTAACCCATAATATGCAGAATGCTATCGATTACGGTAACAGACTTATCATGATGGACAACGGAAAAATTATTCTCGACATAAGCGGCGAAGAAAAGAAACGCCTCACCATAGAGGATCTCCTTAAAAAGTTTGAAAGCATAAGCGGAGGAAAGTTCACCACTGACAGTGTCCTCCTCGGCTAGCTTTTACATAATTTTTCCTAAACACCTAAACATAACACAAAAGAGCAGTCCTTAAAGGACTGCTCTTTTGCTTTTCCTAAACACACTAAAATCAGTTGATTACATACACGGTAGTCCAGCGTGCTCCCCAGATACCGCACTGTACGGCTCTTTCCATATAAAGGTCAACGGTCTTTCCCTTTATGGCTCCTCCCACATCATTGGCTATTGCGTATCCGTATCCCTCGATATAGAGCAGCGAGCCCAGAGGTATTAAATCTCTGTCTACAGCGCAGGTTCCGTATTCACAAGGCATTCCGTAGGCACCTCTTGGATTTCCGTCGAAATGATAGGAGACTGCCCGCACGTGAGTGAATTTTTGTTTGTATTTCAGTCCGGCAGGTTTGCCCGAAAGTATTTTCGTTCCGTAGTTTATAATCTTATCGCGTTTTTTCTTTATTACATTGCTCTCAATTAAGGTTTTCTTTACCTTTTTGCCATCCACAAGAGTAATTTCGTAAGTTTTCTCTTCTATGCCCTGTCGTCCTTTCTGTCCCACTTTGGTTTCGCCTATGGCAAGACTGCTGTCAGGAGCATATTTTATCTCGAAGTCTGTCACTACCTCTTTAGTTACCTTTTCCTTTGTTACACGTTTTACGGTAACGGCATCTCCTTTTCTGACGATTTCCGTCAGAACCGGCTCTGTGATGTCGTCTTTTCCTAAAGTAATGCCCAGCTCATCAAGTATCTCCCCTGCTGTTTCAGGAAGAGTCCTGTATGTTGTCTCCTTCCCGTCGGCTTTAACTGTGACATCATAGGCCTTTGTTATGCTTATGGTCATGTCATCGGAAATGCTGTCATGAAGTTCAGCATTCATAATGTCTTCCCCGTAAACATAATCGATGTTATGGTCCTCAATAAAAGTGTCTACTCTCCGGCATGTGGTTTCATATATTCTGGTTGTTATCTTCCTGGAATCGTCAATCTTGACTATAACCGTCTTGGGTGTCGCGAAGCCCACCACAATGATTCCGCATATACATATGCATACTGCTGCGGAAACAATGCGGGCAGTGCAGGGATGTTCCTTTCGCTTTGCGTTAATGGATTCCATACCTGCCTCAAGGACTTCCCTGAATTCGCCGGCAAATTCCCGAAGCCACTCTATGGCTCTTTCAAGAAAATGCTCAAACTTTCCATTGGGTTTGTCTATCATAAGCCCTCCTTTCCGGTATCGTTACTATTGTTGCCTTTTTATTAATAATTCTATACCCATAGATTTCCTCCTAAACAAAAACACGCATATAGTTTACCATAATTTGGCCAAAAAGTCAAAAAACCCGGCTGCGGGCCTATCCGCAGTCGGGTTCTCCTTTGATAGATTCTTATTCTTCTTCCATAGCCTTCATGTTAGGGTCGAAGTGAAGTTCGCACTCTGTTGCAGCCTGGATATCTTCCTTGGTGTAATCAGGATGTAATTCCGTTACCCAGATTCCGTCCTCTCTTACTTCCATAACGCCCATCTCAGTGATGATCTTGGATACGCACTTCTCTGCTGTAAGAGGAAGTGAACATCTCTTCTTGATCTTAGGAGTACCTTTCTGAGTGTGAAGCATTACGATGATAACTTCAGGGCAGCCTGCGCAAAGGTCCATAGCTCCGCCCATACCTGCAACCTTCTTGCCAGGGATGATCCAGTTAGCCAGGTCTCCGTTTTCGGCAACTTCCATAGCGCCTAATACTGTAGCCTTTACGTGTCCTCCGCGAACAAGTCCGAAGGATTCAGCTGTATCGAAGTACTTTACTCTAGGAACTGTAGTTACATATGTACCGCCTGAGTTGATAATATCAACGTCCGGATTTTCTGTTGCAACTGCATCGATTCCTGCGAATCCGTTTTCTGAATGGAATGTAACCATAATATCATCAGGAATGTAGTCTGCTACCTGTGTAGGAAGACCGATACCGAGATTTACAAAATCTCCGTCCTGAAATTCTTTTGCGCATCTCTTTGCGATTCTTGTCTTTAAATCTGCCATCTCTTTTCTCCTTCCACAATACAGTCAACTAAAACGCCTGCTACCTGGAAGATATCAGGATCTACCTCTCCGACTTCAACAATCTTTTCAGGAGCAATGATAGTATGCTTTGAAGCACCTGCCATTACATAGTTGAAGTTCTTTGTAGCCTTAGCGCACATAAAGTTGCCGAATTTGTCAGCTAATGATGGTCTGATAAATGAATAGTCAGCGAATAAAGGTAATTCGAATAAGTACTTCTTACCTTCGATCTCAACAACTTTCTTCTTTCTTCCCAGTTCATCAAGCTCAGTTTCCATTGGAGTACCAACGCCTGTAGGAGTCAGCACGCCGCCCAGGCCGTAAGCTGCTGCTCTGATTTTTTCTGCAAGAGTTCCCTGCGGAACCAGAGTGTACTTAAGAGTGCCTTCTGCAATCTGTTCGTTGATCTTAGGGTTAACGCCGATGTGTGATGCGATGAGGTGATCTACCATGTGATTGTCAAGAAGTTTACCAACACCTCTTGAAGTCTTGCCGGCGAATTCGCCTGCAGGCTGTCCCACATCCAGACCGCCGTCGTTAGCGATTACAGTAAGATGCTTAACACCTTTTCTTACTAAAGCGTCCATTAAGACTTCAGGGGAACCTGTTGCAAGGAATCCGCCGACCATGATGGTCATACCGTCTTTAACGCCTGCTACTGCTTCATCAGCAGTCATAATTTTGTTAATCATGTCTCTTCACCTTTCTATTACTTTAATACATCAATCACTATTAATCTAATCCTTTTTAGGACTTGTGTCAAGATGACTGATTGTTTTTTGACTTTTTTTGCCTAACGGTCAGCAATATTAGGCTTTTTCTGCCATCCTCTCTTTACAACTTCCTGCATGATGTAAGACATAACATGTTCTGCATACTTTCCAGGACCGAAGCCTGCATCATATCCTAATTCCTGAGCAAGCTCGTGGGAAATTCTAGGACCGCCGCAGGTAAGGATAATCTTGTCACGAAGGCCTTCTGCTTCAAGAAGTTCTGCCATCTTGGTAAGGTTCATGATGTGGATATCCTTCTGGGTTACAGTCTGTGATACTAAGATAGCATCAGCATTAACTTCCTTTGCCTTTGCAATAAGCTCTTCGCAAGGAACCTGTGATCCCATGTTGTAAGCTACAACGTTCTTGAATCTTTCAAG
>CAKMLH010000122.1 GCA_927797855.1 uncultured Clostridia bacterium
CAGAAGCCTAAGATTTCTGCGCCTGATTTTACGAGATCCGCAATCGACGGGCTGAAACACGAAGTTGAAGGAGCTCCGATAATCGTAGATGACCTTACGAATACGAGATTCAATCAGCATGCTATTGAAACGATAAAGAATGATGATTTCGGTGTGAGTGAGCATCTTACAAATTATCCGGCAGTAGTAATCAGCGCAAACGAAGATGTAAAGGCGGTTGCTCCCGAGGTTATCAGAAGGACAGTAATCTGCCGTGTCGAGGCAGGTCTGACCAATACCGAGGTTATGAAGAGCAATGTCGTTCGTATTGTTCAGCAGAAAATCGGCACTGCGTTCTATCGTGAATATCTTCGCAGAATGCTGGAGCTGATTCCAGGCATAATAGATGTGTTAAAAGATGATGAGTCTGAAGTGTGCCCTGATATTCTGCAGACTTCGGCACAGGTTATCGTAGACATAATCTCAGAGAACAGTGAGACTGTTCCTGAATACATCAGGCCTCTGTCGCTTGAAAACTACTTCAGTGAACAGGTTACCGGAAAGTATGCGATAAAGACAATAAGGAATGCCTGGGCAACCAGCCGTAAGTCCTTCAATATCAACAAAGCTGTCAATGAACTCCGTTACAATGCGGGGGCTCCGTATGAAGCAGACAGGCTGATGAAGGAACTTCCGGAGACTCTTGAGGCCCATAAATCAAGAGAATGGATTGTAATGAAACTTGATGCGGCGCGTGAATTCTTTGGCATACAGTTTAAGAAGGGGTTTTGGGGTTAACAGATTTTCTAAGTTCGTATTTATACGTCCATCTGTATCCGGAGCCTCAAGGTTCCAGACTTCAGACAAAGTCTTTCGGAATTACAATCCGGAGGGCTTTTTTTATTTATTAAATATAATTAGGTCTTAATTAAAGGTGTGTTACAATAGGCCGAAATAAGAAACAGGAGGTTAAAATGGATAATCAAATAATGAATTTAGCGGCTAAAATACCTGTTATGCTTCTAGGGGCACCGGGTATCGGCAAAACAGCGACAGTGAATGACTTTGCAAAAAAGATTGGAGCAGACCTTGTAGACGTGAGGCTTTCTGCAGAAACTCCAAGCAGTTTCGAGGGAAAGGACTATATCTCGCCGGAAACAGGAGATCTGAAAAAGGCAAGAGCCTGGTGGCTGAAGAGGATAGATGAAAATCAAAAAAATGATGTCCCTACGGTTCTTTTCTTTGACGAATACACCAATGCACCGGACGCTTTACAGCAGCTTGCGTATTCACCCTTTAACGAGCGCAGACTGCACGGAACTTCTTTTGATTACAAGCTGAGGAACGGGAAGCCGGGTCTTTATGTATTCGGTGCAGGGAATCGTGTGGAAGATGAAACAGGAGCCAGAGAAATGGTCTATGCTTCTAAAACGCGAGTATTTACAGTCGATTTTGAAGTATCGGCTAAAGAATGGATTAAATGGGCAGAGGAGAACGATATTGACCCGAAGATTCGGGCGTTTATTTACGCCAACCCTGATGCTTTGCTGGAGAAACCATCCACAGGAACAGCTTGCCCGCGTGAATGGGCAAATCTGTCTTATGCCATGGCTGAGGGAGTTCCGTACCGACAAGCTGCTCACGGAACAGTAAGGGGAGCCCAAGAGGCAAAATTCTGTGCATTTTATAACGACAGCGCTTTGTGCCCGACCATAGAAGAAATTGTAAGCGGAACGGCGAAAAAACCGGATGCTGTTCATCTGGCGGCATTTGCGCCCACATTAGCTGTTGCGCTTAAGAACGATGAAAAAATCTGCAGCCATTTTCCGCATGTATATAATTGGATTGCAGGGCAGAGTGCCGAATGTGAAGTGATGTTCGCAAAATATGCTGTCGATCTGCTGCAAAGCAGTATTATTACAGACAGGGAGTGTATGGCTGTACTGGGGAAAGCGGCAAAGAAAGTGGGGCTTGCTGTAAGATGAATTTTGAAGCGTTGATATGGAGGGAACCGTGGTTGGCTCCGGTGATACTGAATTTAAAAAGTGTAGTGAAAACTCGTGAGATTCAGGCAGCAGCAGTCACACCTGATGGAAGGACACTTTATTATAATCCGGAGTTCTGGAAAAATCTTACCCCGGAGGAAAGGTTAGGTGTTCAGCTGCACGAGATTATGCATATCGTCTGTCTTCATGCCAAAAGACGAGAGAACAGGGAGAACAGCAAGTGGAACATAGCATGTGATATGGCTATAAATTATCAGATTTACGCTGCCGGTTATGTGCTGCCTCATGGAGCATTGCCCGGTGAGGATGACACAGCCGAAAACATTTATGAAAGACTGCTGAAAGCCTCACTTAGAACAAATGGAAAAGAACAAAACAGTCCATACGATTCGGATTGTGATTATGAATATGGGGATGGTGACAGTGCCATGTCCGGTGATTTGCTGATGCAAAATACAGACGGGTCCGGTTCCTGCTGCAGTGATGAGACCATGGCAGCAATTGAAAGCTCAGACCATCTGGCAGCAATGGGAACTACACCTCTTTCCCAAAGTTTCAGACCCACAAAACCTAAGGCAGACTGGCGAACTGTTTTAAGAAGCCTTGTTAGAAGCGTGGCGGGCGATGAGATGGATTACCTTACTTACGAGTTTGACGAATTCGGCATCTGTGAAGACTTTCTATCAGCAAAACCGCGATGCAAAATTTGCGTGCTGGTGGATGAAAGCGGCAGTATAAGCGACGACCTGTACGAGCAGTTTTTAGGAGAACTTTTAAGGATATCACGGTTTGCGGAAATATATGTTTCCGGATTTGCAGGTGGCACTGAACTTAACGCAGTGCCTCTAAGTAAATATGAGCGAACTATGACCGGAGGGACGGATGTGATACCGGCATATGAGCAGGCCTGCAAAGAGGATTTTGACTGCATAGTGGTTCTGACAGACGGGTACCTTGAGTTCCCTGAATTTGAGCCGAAACATACAATTTGGGCAATGCCTGAAAGCTTCGGGCGCAGAATGGAGGTAATTATATGAGAAAACTGGGAAGCATTGAAAGAACGGAGGATTTTATTCTGGCTGTTGCAGGCGGAGCGGATATAAACGGAACATGGAAAGGCTCGCCGCTTGTAGAACACTTTTTTACTGAATCAATGCGGCATATCGTAGTGTATCCTGTGGGACATCCCAAAGAGCATCCGGACAGGGATATGGAGAAACTGAATGTTCTGATTCAGGCAGGGGCAGATGTGAGTTCTCTCTTTTCGTCATCTTACGAGTATTACGAGTACGGTAACCTTGTCAGGCTTATTATCAGGCGCATGAAGCTTCTTAATGTCGTACTTGGCAGCAAGCAGGCACGGGCTATGGCGGCACAGAGTCCAGAATACAGAAATGACCTTTTGAACCTGAGGAATGTCATGGCTGAGCTTGCCGGCAAGCTGGAGGAGATGAAGTTGTAAATGGATATTTCAGGTGGTATAATGAAGAAAGGATTATAATTGATGATATATTTTTCTGACAAACTAACCGAAGGCTCTAAATATAATTATGCAGTCCATAATCTATTTGCGGCATTAGCGAATAGCCATAATGAGTTTCTGTTTATTCAAAACACCAGAGACATCTGGATGCGTGACTTTATGCCGGTACGGACGAAAAGCGGTAGATATGTTTCCTTCCGATATAAGCCATCGTATTTAAACGATACATCAGA
>CAKMLH010000123.1 GCA_927797855.1 uncultured Clostridia bacterium
CAATAACAATTATACAGAAAAACTTATCGGAATTGAAGATGCAATTTTATTAAATGTCGAAAATATTCAGGACACTATGATCATTGAATTCAAAATGGAAAAGCGTATCCATGAATGTCCTCGCTGTAAGACCCATACTTCAAAAGTTCACGATTACCGCATTCAGTATGTAAAAGATGCACCGTCATTCAATCAAAAAGTAGTCCTTAAAATCCATAAGAGAAGGCATGTATGCCCTGCATGCGGTAAGAGATTTTACGAACATATTCCCCTTGTGCCTAAGTATCAGAGAACTACTCAAAGAATCTGGGCTTTTGTCATTGATGAGCTTTCCAAGGTTCAATCCATGAAGGAAGTTGGCATCCGTGCGAACATCTCCTCTGCCACTGTTGCCAGAATTCTTGATCATATGAACTATTCCTGCAATACCCTTCCTGATGTGATTTCTATTGACGAGTTCAAGGGAAATGCAGACGGAGAAAAATTTCAATGCATATTGACTAACCCCGGCAAAAGGACTGTAATTGATATTCTGCCTAAAAGAAGCGTAGACAGCCTCTGTGCATACTTTGCAGGCTTTAAGCTTAACAATCGAAAACAGGTAAAGTATGTTGTTATGGATATGAGCGCTGTGTTTAAAAGTATGGCTGAAAGCTGCTTTCCAAATGCAAAGATTGTTGCAGATAAATTCCATGTGCAGCGATTAGTCACGTGGGCATTTGAAGATATGAGAAAAAGTATACAGAAGGAATTTCACAAGCATAGGCGCAGATACTTTAAACGTTCCAGGTGGCTAATGCTGAAAGATCCTGAAAAACTTACAGAAGGGCAACTGGAACAGCTTTCGCATATGCTTGAGCTGTCCAAACCATTGGCACAGGCATACTACTTACTCCATGAATTCAGGAAGTTCATTCACTCTCCGGACGTACATACTGCCAAGAAACGATTAAGCAGCTGGTATATGCATGTAGGAACTACTGATCCAAAGGAATTCGAAAGATTCTACAAATGTGTTGACACATTTTCAAAGTGGAAAAGTGAGATTCTCAATGCATTTGAAAGCGGACTAAGCAACGGATATACAGAAGGCTGCAACAACAAAATCAAAGTTATCAAGAGGAATGCTTACGGCATACGAAATTTCAAAAGATTAAGAAAAAGAATACTACATGTTATGGCATACTAAAATACATAAAGTCACTTTAATTGTAGCTGAAAAAAAGAGATAAAAAACAGAGAGCCGAAGCTCTCTGAAAAAATCATTTTTTTATTTGTAATGCGCTCCACCCCAACATTTGACATAGAGCCTAAATCTTCGTTTGATGGCTGCGGTGTTGCTGTGCCCGCCCCTGTTTCTGCAAAAACTGCTGTCGGCGCGGCGCTTACGGCCAGCATGAGGGACAGCACCAGTGTAAGTAATTTTTTCATTGAGTTGTTCCTCCCCTTTGTTTTGTTTGTCTTAATTTACTCAGATTCAAGGGGGTGAAAGGTTACATTCCGGAGGGGCTTTTGCCGGCCGGAGGGGTATGTAGTTTCTGGAAATCGGTTTGGCGGCCGGCCCGCTGGCCGGGCCCGCTGGCATCTGGCTGGCCGGGCCCGCTGGACGTGCGTACTTTTTATGCATTTTTTTCCTACGGAAGTCTGTAACCCGCATAAAAACTCCCCCGGTAGGAAAAACCCTTATCGGGTTCCATGGCCTGCCCCATGCAAAAACCCTGAAATCGGCTGTAAATCCCAAATAACTTGCATATTTTATGCCTTTAATTACATTTTTTAGAAGTGGATTCGTCAGCAGGCCGCCTGCCCCTGAAAAATTTTTTCTCATTTCAATTTTATTTTCAACGATTGCGGGCATTATAGGAAAAAAATGCATAAAATCCGCTGCAAACATGTCCGGAGAGTCCTGAAATCCCCTACCCGCTTAACAGCTGACAAAAAAACGGCCCTTGCGAGCCGTTTTTTTCAACTATTATATACTATTGAGATCAGTAATCAGAGTTCAGGTTTACATCATGCCGCCCATTCCAGGTGCGCCGCCCTGCGGCATTGCAGGAGCCGGTTCAGGAATGTCAACGATGCCTGCTTCAGTTGTAAGAAGCATTGCAGATGCGGATGCTGCGTTCTGAAGTGCTGAACGTGTAACCTTGGCAGGGTCTACGATACCTGCGGAGATCATGTCAACGTATTCTTCTGTTGCTGCGTTAAGTCCTGTGCCTACAGGTCTCTTCTTTACTTCTGCAACTACTACGCTGCCTTCAAGGCCTGCGTTTTCGGCAATCTGACGAACAGGTTCTTCAAGAGCTCTTCTGATGATAGCTGCGCCTGTCTTTACATCGCCTTCAAGAGTGTCAACATAAGCTGATACTGCAGGGATTACATTTACTAATGCTACGCCGCCGCCGGAAACGATACCTTCCTCAACTGCAGCCTTTGTTGCGTTGAGAGCGTCTTCGATACGAAGCTTTCTTTCCTTCAGCTCTGTCTCTGTAGCTGCGCCGACTTTGATTACGGCTACGCCGCCTGCCAGCTTAGCAAGTCTTTCCTGAAGTTTTTCTCTGTCGAAATCTGAAGTGGTTTCTTCAATCTGAGTTCTGATGCTTGCGATTCTTGCCTGTACTTCTTCCTTAACTCCGCCGCCTGTAACGATAACGGTGTTTTCCTTGTTGACCTTTACTGTGGCTGCGGTGCCGAGCATATCAGGTGTTACTTCCTTAAGGTCGTATCCCAGGTCGTTTGCGATTACTGTGCCGCCTGTAAGTACTGCGATATCTTCAAGCATTTCTTTTCTTCTGTCGCCGTAGCCGGGTGCCTTTACTGCTACTACATCGATTACGCCTCTCAGTTTATTGAGTACCAGGGTTGCCAGTGCTTCGCCTTCAACATCGTCTGCGATGATGAGGAGCTTTCTGCCCTGCTGCATTACTTTTTCAAGAATAGGAACAAGTTCCTGAATGTTGGAAATCTTCTTGTCGGTGATCAGGATAAGAGGGTTTTCCATGTTTGCTTCCATCTTTTCTGTATCGGAAACCATGTAAGCTGAAAGGTATCCTCTGTCGAACTGCATACCTTCAACAACCTCAAGAGTAGTACCCATGCTCTTGGATTCTTCTACTGTAATAACGCCGTCCTTGCCGACTTTTTCCATTGCCTCAGCAATAAGGTCGCCGATTCTAGGATCTGCTGCGGAAACTGCTGCAACCTGTGCGATTGATTCCTTTGTTTCTACCTTGTGTGCAAGCTTTTCGATTTCGCCTACTGCTACATCAACTGCGCCCTGGATACCTTTCTTCAGTTCCATCGGGTTAGCGCCTGCTGCCACGTTCTTAAATCCTTCTTTAACGATAATCTGTGCAAGAAGTGTTGCGGTTGTTGTTCCGTCGCCTGCTACATCGTTAGTCTTGGAAGCTACTTCCTTAACTACCTGTGCGCCCATGTTTTCTGTGCCGTCTTCCAGCTCAATTTCTCTTGCGATGGTTACGCCGTCGTTGGTGATCAGCGGTGAACCGAAGGACTTGCTGATTAAAACGTTGCGGCCCTTAGGTCCTAATGTGATTTTAACTGTGTCTGCTAATTTATCAACGCCTGCCTGTAATTTGCGTCTTGCGTCTTCTCCGTAAAAAATGTCTTTTGCCATTTCAATTTCCCCCTCTTACTATTCGATTACTGCCAGAATATCGCTCTGGTGCATGATTGT
>CAKMLH010000124.1 GCA_927797855.1 uncultured Clostridia bacterium
AGCAAACATCAGGCCATAGATGTATCCGTCGGTGTATCTGGTGATAACGAAAACACCCAGGGTATACAGCATTGCAATGTTAAGCATGGGATCCGATGCCAGTTCGTTGAAAAAAAACGAAGCAATGGTCACAACAAGGAATACCCCCAAAGCTATGACAGTATCCTTTTTGTGGGATTTTACCAGCTCATCCCGTGAAGGCATGGTGCCATGTCCTGATGCCGGATTTTTATTCTGTTTTGCGCGCTCATTCATTGCTTTTCCTCCACCTTTATATTATATCAAAAGTGCGCTAAAAGTCCGCTTATTTTTATATCTGCTTATGTACCTGCTTTTATGATAGACAAAAGGGCAGTTTTTTTCAAGGTCATTTCACCAAATAAAATCTTTTCTCATAAAATATAAGTATACTAATATGGAAGGAGCAATGTTTTGATTAAAGATCCTTATATAGGCATGCCCTTGACTATGGGCAGCATGCAGGTTCCATGCGAATCCTGCAACAACAACAGACCGCCGGCAAACCGGCCCGGCCGTCCCGGCGAATCCGGTTCTCAGAATCAGGAAATGGGTGCGGGAGCCGCTATAGGCTGCGGGCCTCTCGGCGATTCGCCGGAGCTCAGCTGGCAGGGCGGAAGCGCTGGAAATGCCATGGGCTTCGATTCCATGTATCTGGGAAGCCTGCCTCTTGCCAGTGCTTACGTGCCTTTCCAGCAGTGGAAAACCACCTATTCCCTCGATACCGGTCTTGAAAGGGGAACAATATTCCCTGAACTTGACCTTCCTTTTGAAGGTTATATGAGAAAAGGGGGTATGCGAAGATGAACAGAGATGAACTGATGCGCAAAATCCAGGAAACAGGCTTCGCAGTTTACGATACGGTTCTTTTCCTCGATTCTCACCCTTCCTGCCGTGTGGCTCTGGATTTTTACAACGAAAACAAGCACATGTACGAAAGTTATGTGGCAGAATATGAGAAAAATTTCGGTCCTCTGACTGTGGGCGGCGCGGACGCCGGTGCCGGCAGCTGGACCTGGATACAGGGCCCTTGGCCTTGGGAACTGGAGGCATAGTATGTGGAATTACGAAAAAAGACTTGAATATCCCATTAAAATAAAAAATCCTAACCCGGAACTGGCAAAATTTATCATAAGCCAATACGGCGGTCCCCACGGCGAACTGGGAGCTTCCCTCCGCTACCTTTCCCAGAGGACTTCCATGCCTTACAGGGATGTTGCCGGAATTCTCACGGACATCGGTACGGAGGAACTGGGTCATCTTGAGATGGTAATGACCATCGTTCATCAGCTTACCAGGAACATGACCATCGAGCAGATCAAGGAGGCCGGCTTCTCCGAATATTTCGTTGATCATACCGCCGGTGTCTATCCTCAGGCTGCTTCAGGCACTCCTGCATCGGCGTCCACCCTTGCGGTAACCGGTGATGCCATTGCCGATATCAGCGAAGATATGGCTGCGGAGCAAAAAGCCCGTCTTACCTACGATAACATTCTGCGTCTTGCCGATGACCCTGATGTCATAGACCCGATCCGCTTCCTTCGTGAGCGTGAAATCGTCCACTTCCAGCGTTTCGGCGAAGCTCTCAGACTTGTTCAGGACAGACTTGACAGCAGAAACTTCTATGCCATCAATCCGGAATTTGATATGAGATAATCGCCTCGGCAAAATCCTTTGCCCTCTCTTTAATGCCCGGGAGCTTCAAGGCCGTTCCCGGGTCATTTGCTGTTTCAAGCATTGCAAAACGAGGGGGAAGTATGAAGTTCTTATTCATGTTTATGGCTCCGATTATCTGCTGGGCCACTATGTCGCCGCCGCTGTAGCCTGACACCACTATGGCGTAAATGCGTTTGCAGCTGAAATCGCTGGTCCGGAAAAGTGCCGTCAGCCTGTTTATAAAGGCCATGATGTTGGCGCTGACGGAATCGTTGTAGTTAGGACAGATCAGTACAAGCACGTCGCTTCGGAGTATGGCCGGATATACCTTTTCAACCATTACTCCCCCGTAAAAGCAGCCTGCCTTCTCGCCGAAATGGATGCAGTCCTCGTAACTGCAGCCTCGGCAGTCCTGGACCTGTCCGTTTCTTATGGATATTTCCTCTATGTCCGCTCTGCCCCTTAAATGATCTGCCGCCTCTTTCCATAGGCTGTAGCTGTTGGAGGTTGCCCTGTTTCCGGCGTGTACTGCCAGGATTTTCGGTTCAGGCAAAGTGTGGTGGCCGCCGCCGGCTTTGATGGTCGCAGGGGCGGCGGGGGCAATTCTGATGTCTGCGGCGGAAGGCTTGTCCGATGCCTCGTCGGATATCATTTTAAAGCCCATCACTTTCTCTATGAGAAGGCTGCAGCTTTTTGCGTAGGCTTCCTCCGGACTTACGTTCCAGAGTTTTGCGTTTACTGCAAAGTTTTTCAGGCTGCCCGTGGCCTCCACAAGAGGTTTTCCGGGAAAAGCACAGCCGGCCATATTGGCGGCGAAAACCAGCCTTCTTCCCAGGTCTTTGGTAAAAAGTTCGCCGCTGCCGTCTATTATTACGCCGCCGGCTGCGCCATCAAGAGCTTCCTTATTCACATTAAGATACCGGAGCACCTTCATGGACTCCATATTTATGCCGCTTTCATCAATGTCCGCTGCCAATATTATTCTGCTGTTTATGAGCTTCCCTGCGTCCGCTGCAGCTATAAACTGCTCGCTGCCCCTGAGAACTGTGTAGTGCTCTTTTTTTGCGTCTTGGGCTGCGGCCAGGGCTCGGCTTAAGACGTTTTCCAGCCGCCTAGAGCCGGGATAGACGGATGGGTATGATTTTCCTGATGGACCGGATGGGCCTGAGGCCAGCTCTGCAATATATTTTTTCATTTCATTTTTTCCCCCGTTGTTCCAAAAATGCCGGAAAGTGTTCCTTTTTGGAACAGAATATGGCATTCGCGGAACAAAAATTGAAAAATATGTAAAAAACCTCATTTTAGTCACTTTTTTAGAGGTGACAATCATACATAATTTCCATATTATGTCAATATTTTTTCACAATACCCTAAAAGTGTTCCAAAAAGGAACAGAAAAGAGCAATTTTGGAACAGAAAAGGGTTCCGAACCCTTTTCCTAATTTAATCCGCAAAGGTTTCTGTATGCCTTTTCTATTCTTTCGTAAAGCTTCCGGGGCAGAGGCAGGTCCTCTGCCAGCACACGGCCGCTTTCCCAGTCAATACGGTTTTTAATGCCGAGGAATGCTCCCTCCGTGCCGCTTCCAATATATACAGAGCTGTAATTCCACTCACCCTTCAGGGTCTGCAGAAGTGATATGGCTCCCGAAGAAAGGGCAGGTGCGATGTAAGGTTTGAAGCCAAGCTCCCGCACCTTCAGATTTGCGGACACCGTAAGCTCCGTAAGCTGCCGTGATATCTCATCATCGTAATTTCTGATGCTGTTTGCAATCACAAGGTCTTGACCGTGGGGGCCGAAAGCCCGGCCTTCCGTCAGATATGATGCAAAACGCGGGTCACCGGAAGCAAAGTACTCGTCTCTCTTGTTCATAACCCCGATGCCGTATCCGCGAACCTGTCCAGCCGCAAGGCCGGACCGTCCGGATTGGCCTCATTCCCAG
>CAKMLH010000125.1 GCA_927797855.1 uncultured Clostridia bacterium
GCTACCGGACTGTCGATGCCGCCGGAAAGCAGTGTCATTCCCTTGCCGTTGGTTCCCAGAGGAAGGCCTCCGAAACCGGCAATCTTGCCTTCGTATATATAAGTGCGGTCGCTTCTCACGTCCACATGGAGAAGCACATCGGGATTATGCACATCCACTTTGAGAACCTTGCAGCCCACAAGCACCTTTGCACCGATGATTCTTCCTATTTCCGGTGACTTTACGGGGAAGGTCTTGTCGGCACGTTTTCCTTCAACTTTAAAAGTCTTGACTCCCCTTTCATCGATAAGCTTCATCATATACTTTACTGCCTCGTCGCCGATGGCGTTAAGCTCAGAGGGTGCCTCTACCGCCTTGCTGATGGATGCTACACCGAATACCTTTGAAATCTCTTTGATGATGGCATCAATGTCAAGTTCTTTCTCCGCTCTGACAAAAATCAGGCCCTCGTGTCTTCTCACATCCACGCCGTCAAAGGCCTTCAGGTTCTTTTTTATTCTGTCCACAAGCATTCTCTCGAAATAAGGCTTATTCATGCCCTTAAGGGCTACCTCTCCGCAGCGTACGATTAAAATATTTTGTTCGTTCATGTCTTGCTCCTCACTCCGGCAAAAGGGTTGGTGCCGGGAAATTATAACTTAAATCTTATTTAATAATCAAACATAACCGTTTTGAAGAAATTTTCACTTAGTCCTCGTCGCAGGAAGCAGCACAATACACAGCTCTATTTGCAGATAGTTTGGCAAACTCGCCACAAATCCTTGTAATTGCTCAAACAGTGCCAAACTATAAACTGCTCATATTCGCTGCTTAATTGGATGCTTCATGCTGCTCCTGCGGAAATCGTTCAAATTTCTCAAAACGCTCATTTTCCACATAAAATAAGATTTAATGTTAAAGTTTAGGCCTTGCTGTAAAAGGTATAGACTTGCTTTTGTCCGAGCGTGGCTCATAGCAGACGCAAGGGAGCAAACCTCTTTGGCTGCAAAATTGCACCGTTCAAGCCCCCCTGGGCGCGTTTGCAATTTTGCCCAAAGGTTGCGACCGGTCTTGGTATGGGCAGCGAAGGCAACCGGCAAGGATATGCCTTTTATAGAAAGAGCGTAATATTTTAACATTAAATCGCAGTTATCTGAAACTGCCCAGCTTTCTGAATCTGGTCACAGCCTGCTTTACCTTATCAAGCACATAATCCATCTCTTCGATTGTGTTGAATTCACTGAAGCTGAATCGGATAGCGCTTTCTATCTCCTTATCTTTAAGTCCCATGGCGGTGAGAACGTGGCTCCGGCCTTTTTTGTTGGAAGAGCAGGCAGAACCTGTAGACACGAATATTCCGTCCTGTTCCAGGGTATGGAGAATCACCTCTCCTCTGGTGCCGAGGAATGAAACATTGAGCACAGACGGACAGCATGTCTCGTCCTCCGGACTGTTTATAAGCACATCAGGTATCTCGCTTTTAATTCCGGACAGCAGGTAGCTCCTGGCCTGGCTCATTGCAGCTGTTCTCTCGTCAAAAGCCTCGTATGCCATTTTTGCAGCAAGTCCGAAGCCGATAATTCCCGGAGTGTTTTCAGTTCCGGAGCGCATGTGCCTTTCCTGACCTCCGCCTACCATAAACGGTTCTATATTAAGTCCTTTTTTTCCATAGAGAACACCGATTCCCTTTGGCCCGTGTATCTTGTGGCCGCTGGCGGAGATAAAATCCACTCCCTGCCATTCCTTTTTCACGCTGAGACGAATTTTCCCAAGAGCCTGCACTGCATCGCTGTGAAGCCATATCTGTGTTCCGTGAGCCTTATTATACTCATCCTTCAGGCGGGCAATTTCACCTACGGGCATAATGGTGCCGGCCTCATTGTTTACTCCCATTACGGATATGAGTATAGTATCATCTGTCAGGGCTGATTTTAGCTGTTCCATATTAAGATGGCACTTGCTGTCCACGCCTATATATTCCACTTCGAAGCCGGCTTTCTCAAGTTTTCTGGCCGGTTCAAGCACCGCAGGGTGCTCTACTGCAGATATTATTATTTTTCGTCCCGTTCTCTTTCTGGCAGAAGCTGCGCCTTCAAGGACGGTGTTGTCAGCTTCCGTTCCCCCTGAGGTAAAATAGATTTCATCCTCTCCTGCGCCAAAGACCGCAGCAAGGGATTTTCTGGCCTCCCGGACCTTTTTCTCCGCCTCAACTCCCAGACTGTGCAGGGACGAAGGATTGCCGTAAGTATTCCTCATGGCAAGCGCCATTTGGTCTGTGACCTGGTCATACTGCCTGGTGGTGGCGCTGTTATCCAAATAGACTTCCATATATTTCCTTTCGCTTTTTCGCATATACAAAGATAAGCAACGATTACACGCTGCTTATCTTATTTTATCACATTATTCAGTTTCTATCTACATTATTTTTACATGAGCTCACAGATGAGTTCGGAAAATTCGGCAGGATTCTCCACTGACATTCCCGCAATGAGGCGGGCCTGATTATATAAAAGTTTCGCATATCTGCCAAGTTTATCATTATCACCTGAAGCTGCAATTTCACGAAGTCTTTCCGCAACTTTATGCTCGCTGTTGATTTCCAGAACCAGCTGGGCTCTGACCTTCTCATCTCCGGTCATCGGCATTGCGTTAAGTGTCTTCTCCATCTCAACGGAAAGAGCGCCTTCCGATGTGAGGCATACAGGATGGTCTTTAAGTTTATTGGTAAATCTCACCTCAGCCACTCCGCCGCCGATTGCATCTTTCATCTGAGAAAGCATATCCTTTGCTTCTTCGTTGACTTTTTTGATAGTTTCCTTTTCCTCTTCAGAAGAAATATCAAAGTTGTCTGCGCAGATATTTACAAAGGTCTTCTCCTCATACTGACCCAGCATCTGAATTGCAAACTCGTCTACAGGGTCTGTCAGATAAAGTATTTCGAAGCCTTTGTCTTTTACTATATCCGTCTGAGGAAGCATTTCAATCTTATCGATGGTTTCCCCGCAGGCGTAGTAAATTTTATCCTGATCTTCCTTCATCCGTCCCACATATTCTTTGAGGGATACCATATCTTTTTCGGAAGACGAATAGTATATGAGCAGATCCTGAAGGACATCTTTGTGAAGTCCATAGTCGTTGTAAATACCATACTTCAGCTGAACACCGAACTCTTTAAAGAATTCCTTGTAGCCTTCTCTGTCCTCTGACATCATCTTTGAAAGCTCATTCTTGATGTTTCTTTCTATATTCTTGGCTATAAGTTTCAGCTGGCGGTCGTGCTGCAGTATTTCCCTGGAAATATTCAGTGACAGGTCTGCACTGTCCACAAGGCCTCTGACAAAGCTGAAATAGTCAGGAAGCAGATCTGAACATTTTTCCATAATCATAACGCCGTTGGAATAAAGAGCCAGCCCTTTCTCAAAATCCTTGGTGTAGTAATCATATGATGCTTTTTTAGGTATGAACATCAAGGCCGTGTACGATACCATACCGTCGGCACTGGTATGTATTACTCTGGCCGGATCGTTATAATCATAGAACTTTTCGTGGTAATAGTTGTTGTAGTCTTCATCGGTCAGCTCAGATTTATTCTTCTTCCAGATAGGAACCAT
>CAKMLH010000126.1 GCA_927797855.1 uncultured Clostridia bacterium
AGCCGTTATGGCGACTACGTGGTTCCCCTCCCGGCCACAGGAGAGGCACAGTCGCCCCCACCCGTAAAACGGGTGGCTCGGCTGACGGCTATAAGCCTTTGTTGCTGAAAGCCAGCGTCTCAAGGCGCTGGCTTTCACTTTGTTCAAGCCACTGTGCATTTCACTCGTCACGTATCCCTAAAGGGATTGCCCCAACACAAATCAGGACTTGAACGGATCTTCATATTCTTTTACACTTAATTTATCCTGAATAATATCTGCTCTTTCTTGGTCTTGGATATATTTTCGGATTGTTTTTTCATTAAGCCCTACGGTGCTGACGTAATATCCTTCTGACCAAAAATGACGATTTCCAAACTTATACTTGAGATTAGCGTGCCTATCGAACATCATCAACGCCGATTTTCCTTTTAAGTATCCCATGAAAGAAGAAACGCTCAATTTCGGAGGAATGCTTACTAACATATGTACATGGTCGGGCATAAGATGCCCTTCTATAATTTCGACCCCTTTATAATTACACAGCTGCCTTAAGATACTTCCCAAATCGCGCCTGTATTGATTATAAATAATTTTTCGTCTATACTTAGGAGTGAAGACGATATGATATTTGCACATCCATTTGGTGTGTGCTAAATCATAGGCTTTCTTCGCCATATAAATCACCTTTCCTTATTTATTGTAATAGTGGCTTGGACACCTCTATTATACAGGAAAGGTGATTTTTTTAGTATAACTAACACCGCGCACCCGCATAGCGGGTGGGTTATATTGTAAGCGCATAATAAATCGGTGTATAGAAAAAACCATGGACCTATGATATTCTTCAGTCATAAGTTCATGGTTTTATTTTTTACGCTTTACAGTTTTCTTGAACCGTCGCTGTCCAGGGCAGGTATTGATTCAAGGTTTCTTTATTCTTGAGGTCCGGTGTATTCGGCAGCTGTTCAAAGAGGTATTGCAGATACCGTTCCGGGTCCAGATTATTTGCTTTGGCGGTTTCGACCAGACTGTATACGATGGCGCTGGCTTTGGCTCCTTTGGGGCTGTTGCTGAACAGCCAGTTCTTTCGTCCGATCGTGAAGGGACGGATGCCGTTTTCTGCGGTGTTGTTGGAGATGTCGCAGTGCCCGTCTTTGAGATAGTTGGTCAGTTCAATGCGGTTCGACAGGAGGTAGTTCATCGCCGTTGCTAAGGGAGATTTTGGCAGCAGCCGGCCGACATGGCTTTCTGCCCATGCGAATAGCGCCTGCAAGATAGGTTTTTCATCGTTGAGGCGTCTGGTATATCTTTCTTCTGGCGAGAGATCCTTATATTCAGTTTCTTTATGGAATAATTCCCCGATTTGACGGATGCCTTCCTGGATCAGGGAGTTTGCCCAGGCATCGGTATCCTTGGCATAAGCCGGGGCGGCATCGACGAACTTACGGCGGGCATGGGCCCAGCAAAGGCAGTGGCCGGCTGTCTTGATATTATGGTATCCGGAATAGTCGTCGGTTAGCAGGTAGCCCTGGAAACCATTCAGGAATGTTTCTGCGCAATTTCCGGCGCGGGAGGGTGCATATTCGAACAAGCGTATGTTCTGATTCGGGTTCAGGGTCGTACTGGTATAGATCCACATGTACGATTTGCTGGTGTTCTTGCGGCCTTTTTCGTTATGCACCTGGACCGGGGTTTCATCGGCGTGAAGGCATGGTTCTTCTAATAGCAGCTCATGCAGCCGGTCGTAGACCGGGACCAGCCATTCCTTGGTGGCGATGATGATCCAGTTGGCCAGGTTAGCCCGGGGAAAAGCAAGACCAATGCGTTTCCATTCGCTTTCCTGCCGGTACAAGGGCACTGCATAGCCGTATTTTTGCATCATGACATGGGCAACAACGGACGGCGAGGCAATGGAATGTGGGATGACCGGCTGGGGCATCGCAGCTTTCAGGATGGCAGGCTGTCCCTGTTTACGGCATTCCCGGCATTCATAGCTCTTGCGATAGAAATCCTTTACTTCGACATGGGACGGGATGTAGATGACTTCGGAGCGGATGAATTCTTCTCCTACCGGGGAAAGTTCACTGCCACACGCAGGGCAGACCATCGTATCCGGTTCGACAACGATTTTTTGATGAGGAAGGTTGGCCAGGAGTTCTTCCCGATGGCCGACCTTTTTCTTGCGTTTATGCGGTTTGACGGTGACTTCCGGTTCCGGAGCGCTGGGCTTGGCTTCCGTTTCGGCTTCGTTGAACAGGCTCATCTGTTCTTCCGGGTACACGACCTTCTTGGTTTCCGATTTACAGCCGAACTGAGCCTTGCGCAGCCATTCGATCTGCTTACGCAGTTGTTTGTTCTCTGTTTCCAGCGACTCGTTCTGCGCGGTCAGTTCATCGATTTTCCCTTGCATTTCCTGTTCACGGATATCTGTCATACGGCACCTCAACCTTACGAATTTGCGATGGGCCTATTATACCACAAAACAGCCGAAAACCCTAGTGTTTATACAGGGTTACGGCTGTTTTATATGACAAATTTCGGGGTAATATTTTGTACGGCCCGGGGCTGTTCAATTGACAGACCTTCCATGAGCCAGCGGAACTGCTGTGGCGTCAGCTCTCGCACTTCATCCGGCGTATTCGGCCATTGCAGCCGGCCTTTTTCAATCCGTTTGTAAAGGAGCAGGAAACCGTCTCCTTGCCAAAACAGGGCCTTGAACCGGTCCCGGCGACGGCCACAAAAAAGGAACAGCGCCGGCTGGAACGGATTCAGGTGAAACTGCTGGGTGACGATGGCGCTGAGCCCATCGATGGACTTACGCATGTCCGTATACCCGCAGGCGATGAATACATGGTCTGCCGAAATATGCAGGTCCATCATACGTTTATCTTCTGCAAAAGCTGCAATGTTTTCTGTAGCAGACTTTCTGACGTATGCTCGGTGATTTCTAAGGAAAAAGCACCATACCGCACGGTAATGGAATCTGGTACCGGCGTAGCCGATGAAAGTGGTACCCAGGTTGGCGTTGGATTTTCTGTGGTCGCCAACGGATGCTCTCCAGCAAAATGAATACGGATTTTATGTTGCCAGTAGTAATATTGCTTGGTTTTAATGCCATGCTGCGCACAGAAATCCTTGGTCGTCAGGCCGCTGGCCTGACACTGCTCGATGATTTGCATCCAATTCCTCATCCTCAGATCACGGGTAATCTTCTTAGTGTCCAAAAATATTCCTCCTTGCTTTGTGGGATATATTAGAGTTTTTCGACTTTTTAGACAAAATGGGGAAAACTCTAATAAGTCTAATTTATTCCATTGACTGAGCCTATTTTCTCATAAATGGCAAGGAGATTAAATCCACTGGTTTATTTTACGCTTACGCTTTTTAGGTATACTATGGAGAAAAACGGAAGTTATGTCCGCAGGTGCTATGTGGCGCACAGGCTTGGGTTAAATACGAAGGAATAAAAGACTCTGGGCAAGCTGGTGGAATGCACGAAGCAAAGAATAATGGATTTATCAAGATTATTTTAGCTTGGTTTAGGCATCATTCGT
>CAKMLH010000127.1 GCA_927797855.1 uncultured Clostridia bacterium
TCTTTTTTAAATATTTATATATATCTTATCCACATGTAGGCTGTAGACAGAATCAGCACTATTATGCTGGCAGGTACCATGAATTTGCAATACTTGCCCCATGTAACCTTATACCCGTGTTTTGAAGCAACCGATATCCCCACTACATTGGCCGATGCTCCTATAGGTGTGGCGCTTCCGCCGATATCAGTTCCCATTGCCAATGACCATGCAAGCATCGGAAGAGGAACCCCCTGAGCTGCTGCAAGACTATTTATTACCGGAATCATGGTGGCAGCAAATGGGATGTTGTCTACAAAGGCGCTTGCAAAGCCGGAAATCCATACAATTATGAGAACCATCAGCATTATATTTCCGTGGCTGATCTTTCCTATAAAGGCAGCAATTACATCAAGAATTCCGGTCTGCTCCAGTCCACCTACAACTATGAACAAGCCTATAAAGAACAGCAGTGTCTTATAGTCAACTTTTCTGATTATCTCTGCCGAGTGTCTGCCTGCAGTAATAAGAGTCAAAAGCCCGATTAACGTACCGATAAATGCCACCGTCAGTCCCGTCTGAGCGTGAGTGATCAGAAGAACAACTGCCAGTAAAAAGATTGCAGCACTTATAAAGAATCCCTTCTTGTCTGTAATGGTTACAGATGTTTCGCTGTTCTGAGCCGCAACCTTTCCCGTAACCACTGTTCCCGTGTTTAAAGTTTTTGCATCATTGGTTCCCGATGAAAGCTCCTTATGGAAGCAAAGATAAAAATATGCGATTACAAACAGCAGTGAAATTCCCGCTATCAGACCTGTATTGGTAAGGAAATCCATAAAGGTATATCCTAAAGATGTTCCGATTATTATGTTTGGCGGGTCTCCGCACATGGTAGCTGAACCGCCCAGGTTTGCACAGAAGATTTCCGCCATAATTACCGGCACAGGGTTAAAGTTCACTATTCCGGCCAGCTCTACAGTAACCGCAGCAAGGAACAGGATTACCGTGATACTGTCGATGAACATTGACAGTATCCCCGATACCAGCATAAATGCTATAAGAATAGGTACCGGTTTATATCTTACCAGTTTTGCAATAGCCATGCAGAGCCATCTGAAGAATCCCACTCTGGCCATTCCTTCAACCATAATCATCATTCCTGCGATGAATATAATGGTTGCCCAGTTGATTCCGCTTGAAGTCTCAGCCGCACTTCCGGCATGGTACCAGAAATCCACTGTAAACAGAGCCTTAAAGTTGAGAGTCTCTATTATGGCTCCCGTATCCTTCATACAGAGTCCGAAAACCAGCAGAAGCGTGGCCGCACCGCATGTCAGGGTTACTACCTGCCTTTCTATTTTGTCCAGAACAATAAGTCCGAACATTATTATAAAAATCGCCACTGCAACAATTTGTGCCGTCATCTTTATTACCTCCCCTTTCCCCCTGCATAGAGTTTTTACTGCAAAGAGAAATCCACGTAGCATTATATCAAAAGATTACACTTTTTGATATCAATTTGCCGTTATTTAGCGTAAATTTAGCGTTTTTTGTCAAATTTTATGTGTTTTTATGTATTATTTTTTCTGTACACCATAAAACCCCTGGCGCACCGGCAACCCGGCACTCCAGGGATTCATGTCATAGCTGATTATTCTTTATTTTTTGCCTTCCGTCTGCTTTGCAGACTTTTTGCAATTCACATACATATTACAATCCCGATGCATTAGCTATTTTACAGCATTTGAGCCTCTTTTGTCAAGATATGTTTTAAGTGAGTAATCAGTGTAATGCTTCTGGCCGTCTATTACAACGAAGCCGCGTATTTTTTATCAAGGGCTTCCTTTGTCAGCTTCGTCCACCCCTCATGGGATATGCAGTCACCTATTTGCTGACTGCGCAGCTTGTTATATCATCCCAGTTGCGGCGTATGGCTATCTCGGCTGTAAGGTCAGTATTGTTATAGGATACGGACCACTGTGTGTTGCTTGTGATGGTATCAGGGCTAGGGTCCTGTGCTGCCGCTTTCATTGCATTCCACACTGTATCGTTGGTGTAATTTCCTTTTTCCTCCTCAAGCACCTTCAGCACGGCGTCATAGCGCTCTCTGCCGTGGCCGTAGATGCCGTTCTTCTGGTTTGGAAGCACCTTGTCCTTGTGAATGATGAAGAAGTTGGTAATAGCCTCGGTCGGTGTTGCGATTATTTCCCTGTTCTCGCTTTCCGGATCATATTCCACAACTCTTCCGTCCCCCGACGCATCGGTGATGTAGAAATGATAGTCTCGGCCGCTGGATGAGAACATGTCATAGCTGCGAAGAAGTTCTACCGCCTCCTCTGTAGTTGCTGCCTTGTCGAGCACAAGACGTATTGCGAGTGTGGTCGCAATGACCGGTTTGCCGGTGTTCTGGCGGACAGGCTCGCTGTCAAGCGTCAGTACGGAGATGGACACGCCCTTCTCGTTCATGCCGTCAAGGCATATGAAAGGTGAGGTCAGAGTCGCAAGCTTTTTGGCCGTGCTCGCATCCGGTACATTTGCCGAAACGTTGTCCAGTGCAGCAAAAGCAACCGACTTATAGCCGTCCTTCGGAGCGCAGTAGACCATCATGGCTGAAGTGTCTTTCCTGAAATCGTAATTTCGTCCCATGTGAACATCTCCGTCCGTATCGGTCAATGTAAAGGACGTGCATCCGTAATCGGGCACATTAATCTTTGCAGGGATCAGCGGGAGTGACTCCTTCAGAATTGCGTCTATCATCGTCTGATCGTCCGTAATGCCATAGTCGATTATGTCATCAAGACTGTAATCGTATTTGATATCCATGCTGTAGAGATTATATCCGTCCTCGTAATCTGTAAGCTGCTCGATGCTGCCCACGGTCAGGATTCGTGTAAAATACAGTCCTATAAAAGCAGCGACGGCTATTACAATAATCGCCAGCAATACGAGCAGGGTTCGTTTAATCACTTTAGTCATTTCGTTTCCTCCTTAACTTTCGGGTTATATTTCTTTATAAAAAGCACCAAGGCTTCCTTCAGCACCTCTATCTGTGACTTCAGGTAGAATTCGTCCTCAAACAGTGCGTAGTGTACGCATGCCCTGATCAGAATGAATATCAGCGACGTCAGTTTTCGATACGGAATGCCCAGTTTTCTTTCCAGAAATTTGGCGTACCCGGTATAACGCTGATCTACGCCCGCAAAGAATTTTTTACCATATTCCCTGTATTTCGGATGTGTATACACCTGATACATCAGGCGGTATTTCTTTCCGTGCTTTTTTGCTGTCCAGTAGGGTATCTCGTCTATGAACCGCCACAGGTCCTCTACGTCTGTAGGAGCTTTTGCCATAAAGTCATCTTCCACCTTCGTCATGCAGTATTCTGTGGACTGGATGATAAGGTCATCCAGATTCTCAAAATATGTATACAGCATATTCGAGGTGCACCCGCAGTGCTTTGCCAGTGCCCTGATGCCTGTTCCGTGGAGTCCGTATTCCGCAAAACAGTCATAAC
>CAKMLH010000128.1 GCA_927797855.1 uncultured Clostridia bacterium
GTCATATGGATTCCCGTCAGAACAGCCTGAAACTCTTCAGCGCAAAAATCCATCCAAACATAGTCAGGCAGGAAAACATGGACGAGAAAATTACGCAGGCTCCTGCCAGTTCTCCGTCGCTGTCCATCTGCTGAGCCATTGTAAATGATGACACGGCAGTCGGAGCTGCAAAAATAGCCACAAGGGTTACAAGAGCCACATCTCTGAAGCCCGCCAGCACACCTGCTGTGAGCCCCATAGCGGGAACAACTACGAGCCTGCCTATCAAACATATTATCAGGTTTCTCTTTTCCTTCTTCACGCTCTTTAAGTTAAATGAAGCACCCAGGATAAGCAGGGCCATAGGTGTGGCAGCCTTTGCCAGCATGGTTACTGTATTTTCCGCAAATGCCGGCAGCTTGATTTTCAGTGCTGCAGCAATTAGTCCCAGGACTGCCCCTATAATCATAGGATTCTTCAAAATACCTGAAATAACATGTATGGGGCTGGGCCTTCCCCCTCTGAAAACCTCCAGGGTTATGACCGCAAGAACATTAAAAACGGGCACGATTATGGTTATCATGACAGAAGTAACGGCCAGATTATCGCTTCCGAAAATGTTGGAAACTATGGGAATACCCATGATTACAAAGTTGCTCCGGTATATGGCCTGAATCATGGCCCCGCGGCTCTTGGGACTTTTTTCCACCTTAAGTACAAAACCCACTGTGGCAGAATAAATAATCAGCACTGTGATAACGGCAAATGCCGCAAGCCTGGGATTAAAGGCATCCGAAAGCTCCTTGCCGTACAGATTATTGAACATGAGAGCAGGAAAAAGCACCACGAATATCATTTTGTTGACCCGTTCTGCCTCCCGTTCATTTATAATTCCTTTTTTTCTTACTAAAACTCCCACAGCCATGACGATAAACATGGGCGCCACGGCCTCTGCCGAAATAACTAAATTGCTTAATAACATTCTGTATCACCATTTGTACTGTATTTTCTTCTCAAACAGCTTTCTTTCCTCTGAAAAGCTTTCTGCTTCAGACAGCATTCGTGCCAGGCCCACCAGATAATTCTGAACGAGGCAGTCTATATATTCACTATCAATTCCGCCGCCGGGTTTGTCCGCAGTTATTATCAGATTTTTAGGCTGATATATGCCGTTAAGATGATATAGCTGAATTTTTTCAATGTTTCTTTGTAAGTATATCTCATCATCTAAAAGACCGTTATGCTCCCAGCCCATTTCAAATCCCGGTGCCAGAGGAATTTCAAAATCAATATATACTATTTTCTTGCGGCCCAACTGATCCCGCAGTATTTTCTTCTTTTCATAATACACCGAAAAACCGGAGCGGTAAAGAGACTCCGCAATTATTGCCTCGCTTTTTGATCTAGTCTTTAGTCCGAAATATGTAGAGTTGACCAGTTTCTCACGCATATACGGGTTTTCAGACTGAGTAAAATGCTGTCCTTTTCTGCCGTAAAAAACTTTTTCACCCGGTTTAAACCCAGGCTCTGCAGGATCAAGGCCTCTGTATGACCGCGGCAGATTTCTCTCTATCTCATCGAAATCCAGAGGCCTGTATTTTTTCAGCAGCCTCTCCATGGCCTTAATATTTTCCCTGGCTATTGACTCTGCCTCTTCAAGAATCCGCCTGCGCTTCATGTCATTTATCATCTGACGCCGATCTTTTGGTATATAGATCTCCAGCCCGTCTTTTTTGATGTAATATTCAGGTCCGCTGGCCTTATCCCTCCGCACAATTGTTCCTTCAGGCAGATTTTTCATCTCGTCGCGGGTTTCCCTGAGGAAAAGAAGCTCTTTTTTCAGATTCTTCTGTGCTATTTCGTAAAATCCCATGTTTTGTCCTCCCTTTTCAAGTAAATATTACCATTTATTATAATAATATGTCAATATATTAAAGGGATTTTTTTACTTTAGCTATTGGGAGGGCGGAGGCTTTCCACAGATTTCTCACTGTTTTGTCAGTTTACTGGGGAAATATTGGGTAATGCTGTAAATTACGGGTTAATTTCCGACAAAAAATGGCCGAAAACGCAAAAATTTCCCCAGTAAATCGCATTTTTTCACACGATTTTGGGGAAATTCAATGGTTTCAATCAAACTCAGCCGCAGCTAAGCACCACCAGCTACAGCAGCTCTTTTCTCGAGAGGTTGATTCTGTTCTGAGCGTCGATTTCAGTAACCTTAACCTTTACGGTATCTCCTACATTCATAACATCCTCTACCTTCTCCACTCTTTCCTTGGCCATCTTGGAAATGTGCAGCAGGCCTTCCTTGCCCGGCAGAATCTCGATAAAAGCGCCCACGGAGCCTTTGGCAGTGGAAAGGATTCTGGTTACCTTGCCTTCATAAACCTGGCCGACTTCAACATCCCTTGTGAGAAGCTCAATCTCCTCCTTGCAGGCTTCTGTCATGGCGGCATCGGTTCCGTAGATGGAAACAAGTCCTTCGTCGTTTATATCTATCTTAACGCCGTATTTTTCAACAAGTCCGTTGATGGTCTCACCGCCTTTGCCGATGACGATTCTGATCTTGTCAGGATCGATTGTCAGGCTGATTGCTCTCGGAGCCCACTTGGACAGCTCAGGACGAGGAGCAGGAATTTCTTCAAGCATCTTGCCCATGATATACATTCTGCCTTCCTTAGCCTGTCTGAGGGCCTTTTCCAGAATATCTCTGGAAAGTCCGTGAACCTTTATATCCATCTGAATAGCCGTTACGCCCACTTCTGTGCCGGTAACCTTAAAGTCCATATCTCCCAGGAAGTCTTCCATTCCCTGGATATCTGAAAGAATGGCGAATTCAGATGAACCGTCTTCCTTTACTCTCTCAATCAGTCCCATTGCAATACCTGCAACCGGTCTCTTAATTGGAACACCGGCATCCATAAGAGCCAGGCATGAGCCGCAGGTTGAACCCATTGAGGTTGAACCGTTGGATGATAATACCTCGGATACCACTCTGATTGCGTATGGGAATTCCTCAACTGACGGAAGTACTGGAAGAAGAGCTCTTTCAGCCAGAGCTCCGTGACCGATTTCACGGCGTCCCGGTGAACGTGGAGCCTTTGCCTCACCTACGGAATATCCCGGGAAGTTATAGTGGTGCATATATCTCTTTGAGGTCTGTTCTGTAATGCCGTCGATGGTCTGGGCCTCGCTGGCAGGAGCCAGTGTGCAGACAGACAGAACCTGAGTCTGGCCTCTCTTGAAAAGACCGGTGCCGTGAGTTCTCGGCAGAACGCCGGTTTCGCACCAGATAGGCCTTATTTCATTGAGCTTTCTGTTGTCCGGACGTACACCGTCATCAAGAATCATAGTTCTTACAGATTCCTTGGTAATATTATAGAGAACGGTGTCGATGTCCTTGGCACCTTCCGGATAAATCTCCGCAAAGTGCTCCTTGGTTTCAACTTCAACAGCGTCCATATTTTCAAGTCTTT
>CAKMLH010000129.1 GCA_927797855.1 uncultured Clostridia bacterium
ATGATTACGCTGCAGTTCAGCTACATCCTTATGGGTTCATCCTCTCCGATCTTGCCCGTGATGATGAGATGAGCGGTGAAAAACCGATAAGGAATGCAGGCAGGATTGTAATTGAGCTTCCATCCAATCTTGATGTTAAAATATATTTCCACTGAGGGTGATACTCCGGAAGAACCTTCCGGAGTATACGTTTTTATCTATGGTCTTTAATCCACTCGAAGGCTTTGCCTAGTCTTGAATCCTTTCCCTTAGAGAAATCATCACTATTAAAGTTTTCTTCATAGCCTTCATCTGGAGTAAGGCCTTTGCCTTCGTAAGAGACATGATTTGTGTCCCTGATGTTTCCATATGGGGTATAAACAGATGTTATGTACTGTCCGACACTGAACTTCCCTGAATTGTACGTAAGAATGTTACCATCCAGTGTTCCGTTTGCCCCTAAGGTTACGCCTCCGGTCTGACCGCCGTTTGGTAAGGAATTAACCATTAACACCGTTATTTCACCATTGGATACGGTTGCCGTATTTGTAATTACGACTACAGGCTTTGAGGCGATGTCTGAGAACTCGTTTCCGAAGAAATCCGCTTCAGGATAGATGTACAGCGGAAATTCCTGTGTGAGATCGAGTCTTCCCGCTCCGGTTTTATTCTTCTGGTATCCAATCAGATGAGGTTCCCTGAACATGTCGCCGAAGAGAATCTCCCTGTCTGCATTGTACCCACCGCTATTACCCCTCATGTCGAGGATCATGCCTGCTGCGTTTTCATTCATCTTAAACTTATGAAAGTCCATCAGGAACTGATACATTTCGGCCTGATCCTTCAGTGGAAAGAAATTGAATCCTGAACTTATGAAATATACTGTATTGGCCGTGTAATCAACCATGGCACTTCCGTCAGTTTCCTTTGTGATTCCACAGAGTGCCAGCATCTTCAGATTCACACCCTTTCTGAAAACCTTGTCCGTCCGATCATATTCCGGGTTCACACTCAGAACCAGACAGAGCGTCCAGTCTGAGAAAAGACTGTCCAGCTTCTGTTCTTTGTCCTCCCAGGATAAATCGGAAACGGGGTAATAGGGCCCGTATGAATAAATTGCCTCTCCTGGAAAAGAGCCTTCAAGATCATCATAAGCGTCAGCGGATGTGAAATCCAGAATTTCTCCGTCATATGTGGTTACTGAACCAAATTCATGGGAAGATGAGTAAAGCATGATTGCTTCCCCATACGGCGGTGTCCTGCGCTGAATCTTCGGATTTAGCGCATTGCATGTCATCGTTCCCCCAGATTCACCACTCCAATTGAAATAAAGATCGCCATATTCATTAATAAATGCTTCTGTTTTTACAAGAGTCGTGGTCAGAGTCGTGGTCAGAGGAATGGAAAATGTGTTCTCCATGATGCTTTTTGAATCCTCATAAAGCATGTCGTCGGGAAGCCAATATAATGTTTCGTAATCGTAGATTATTTCCAATACTTCCTGATCAGAGAGCTCCGGGTGTTCCTTTTTCAGTATCCTGTAATCGGAAGGAGAGAATGATGAGCCGAATGCATTCATGGTGAAGTGACCGTCACTGAGGTTCTTTACCGAATCGAAGAGAAGAATGGTACCTTTTTTACGATTAGATGTATCGATGCTGCCAAGCTCGCGGAACTTCGGGATGAACTCTTCATATACTTTGTCCCATTCCCCGTTAGCATCGTCCAGATCCCAGAAAACATAGTTATCGCTGAGTCCTGTCCAGAGTCCTTTGAAAAGGTCCTCCCATGTCCCGCTCAGTGCCATATCCGAAGGCAGAACCGGAGAGTTCTGGGAACAGGAGCACAGTAAAAAGACCAGCATGGTAATTATCAGTAATGTTAGTTTGTGTTTTTTCATTTTCCGCCTCCGAAGTTATACATGATGCCGCACTCCGCGATCAGGGCATTGTTCCTCATCACAGGAGCATAATACTTCTGTCCTTTTCTCATGTCTGTGATCCCCATTCTGTATGAAAGGCGCAGCATTAGGACAACACTGTCAAGCCTGTACTCCAGGCTACTCCTGAAAAGAAGACCGAAAGCAAACCTGCTGTCGTACCGGTCACTGAATTCGTGGTAACCTGAGTAATACCCGAAGTCACCTTTTTCCCCGTCCAGGCTCATAGAAGAGCCCTGTGTTTTCCCTTCCCTGTATGAAGCAGCCCAGAAACCAAAATATCCTCCGGCTCCGAGAGTTGCCGACAGCCTGCCATTCGTGAGTGAGAGGCTTAATGCCAGAGGAAGTTCAATGTAGCTGTTTATGTTTGTTTCATAAGTCTGTATCGTGCCGGATAGCGATACGGAATTGTAACTGCTTTTAAAGTTCTTCTGCACGAAATCGATTCCTGTTTCAATGCCGATGTTATCATGCACCTGAAACACCATGGGTATACTTATCGAAAACCCATGGCCCGGAGCATAACTCTGACCTGTCTTGTATCCGGTATCGGTACTGATCGACGAGTATACATACCCCGCTGAAAGACCTACATATCTGTCTCCGCCGCTTCTTGAAAAAAGTGGGGCCAGCAGCAGAACCGTGAGAATGACAATTGCTGTAAGTTTCTTCATAGTAAACCTCTGTTTGTTTATATTTCTTTCAGTTGCTTTGCCGTCAGCCTGCATACACAGTAACCGATGATGGTTCCAAGTACAGCACCGAAAATCACGTCTGTCGGATAGTGCACGAAGAAATACAGTCTGCTGAAGCCTATCAGGCCGGCAAATACCAGTGTGAAAATCCCGGTTCTTTTATAATTCATGAACACTGACACTGCTGATGCAAAAGCAAGCATGGAGTGCACTGACGGACAGGAGTAACTGGTAGAGTGTTTTACAATAAGAGGAACAGATGTATCGACATTACAAGGTCGTATTCTTCCTATAAGCTCCTTCAAAACTCCATCACCAATAAAGTATGCAAGAATGTAGCTTACAAGGATACATATTCCACATTTACGAGTTTAATTAGGAAAAGTATTAGCCCTAGAATTACCCAAATTTCACCCTTTGCACCCACAAAGTCATTGAAAACAATTACCAGTATTCTAAACCGGATTATGCCAGCTTTGAATTACCTGTAGCATTGCCATTTCCATAATCCACCTCCTGCCTGAAAGTATTCTTTTTCACATCAATCATATTATCTTAAAAGCCATGCTTACAACAGTCTGGGGTGTGAACTTTTTTGATTAAAATAAAACAGTATTTCTCATGGGAGTATAAAAAACACCGCATTATTTCGACCTGTTATAGAACGTCATTTTATTTGATAAAGTTCTAATCAAAATAAATGAAGAGAAGTTAGTCAAACTAAATGAATAGTCAAATTAAATAAAGATAAAAGTCAATTTAAATGAAAATGAGAAGCGCCTTCAGTAATTTACGTCTGTTATCAAGTGTTTCTTTTCTATACTCTTGCTCA
>CAKMLH010000130.1 GCA_927797855.1 uncultured Clostridia bacterium
TAAGCATTACCTGAAGCGGCTGACCGTTTTCAAGGAAAGGCATATCCTCCTCAGGGAGAATCCTGGAAATTACACCCTTATTGCCGTGGCGTCCCGCCATCTTATCACCGACATTGATCTTTCTCTTGGTTGCGATATAGCATCTTACCAGCTTATTTACTCCCGGAGGAAGCTCGTCGCCGTTTTCCCTTGAGAAAATCTTAACGTCTACTACTATACCTGTTTCTCCGTGAGGCACTCTGAGTGAAGTATCTCTCACCTCTCTTGCCTTTTCTCCGAAGATTGCGCGCAGCAGTCTTTCTTCGGCGGTAAGCTCTGTTTCTCCCTTAGGAGTAACCTTTCCTACCAGAATATCCGAGGAATTGACCTCTGCACCTATTCTGATTATACCTTCTTCATCCAAATCCTTTAAGGCATCTTCGCCTACATTAGGAATGTCTCTGGTGATTTCTTCAGGTCCCAGCTTGGTGTCTCTTGCCTCTGACTCATACTCTTCAATATGAAGTGATGTAAGAACATCATCCATAAGAAGTCTTTCATTGAGGACGATAGCATCCTCATAGTTATAGCCTTCCCATGTCATAAATCCTATGAGAAGGTTCTTGCCCAGTGCAATTTCTCCAAGATCTGTGGAAGGTCCGTCTGCAATAACCTCACCGGCCTCTATATGCTCACCGTGAGATACGATAGGACGCTGGTTAATGCAGGTGCCCTGGTTGGAACGCTTGAACTTGAGAAGGTGATAATTGTCTTTTTCGTTGTTATCATCTCTTCTTATTACTATTGTATCTGCATCAACAAACTCAACAGTTCCCGAATTTTTCGCCAGAATTACTACTCCGGAGTCTCTTGCCGCCTTGTACTCCATTCCGGTACCTACTATAGGGGCTTCGGTTACCAGAAGAGGCACAGCCTGACGCTGCATGTTGGAACCCATAAGAGCACGGTTGGCGTCGTCGTTTTCCAGGAAAGGAATCATAGCTGTAGCAACGGACACTACCTGCTTAGGAGAAACGTCCATGTAGTCGATCTTTTCTCTAGGCATGAGAGCGATTTCTCCATGCTCTCCTCTTGATGCAACCTTTGCGTTTACAAAATGACCTTCGCTGTCCAGTGGCTCATTGGCCTGGGCGATGATCATCATTTCTTCCTCATCTGCTGTGAGATAGTGAATCTCATCTGTTACAATGTGAGTTTCCTTGTCTACGACTCTGTACGGAGTCTCGATAAAACCATACTTATTAATAATACCGTATGTTGTAAGCGAACCGATAAGGCCGATGTTAGGACCTTCAGGAGTCTCGATAGGACACATTCTTCCGTAGTGGGAGTGGTGTACATCCCGGACTTCGAATCCTGCTCTTTCTCTGGAAAGACCGCCCGGTCCAAGTGCGGAAAGTCTTCTCTTATGAGTCAGCTCTGCCAGAGGGTTGTTCTGATCCATAAACTGTGAAAGCTGGGAGCTTCCGAAGAACTCCTTGATGGCCGCCGTTACCGGTCTGATGTTCATTAATGCCTGCGGAGTAGTAACGTCCATATCCTGAATGGTCATTCTTTCCTTTACTACTCTCTCCATCCTTGCAAGACCGATTCTGAACTGATTCTGGAGAAGTTCTCCCACAGTTCTCAGTCTTCTGTTGCCCAGATGGTCTATATCGTCAATTGATCCGATGCCATAATTCAAGTTTAAAATGTAGCTGATTGATGCTATTATATCTTCGATGAGAATATGCTTAGGTGAAAGGTCATGCTTTCTTTCTACCAGCATTTCCTTTAATTCCTCGTCGGATGAAGCTGCAGCCAGTATCTCCTTAAGGACAGGATAAAATACCTTGTCAGCCACCTTCAGCTCAGAAATGTCGAAATTGACATATTGCTGGAGGTCGACAAAGTTGTTTCCGATAACCTTTGTAACCTGATCGTCCTTGCCTTTTTCAGGGCTGTAGGCATAGATGTACTCTACGCCTGCATTTTCAATTTCCATAGCAAGGCTACGATCGATCTTCTGGCCTTTCTCGGCCATGATCTCGCCTGTCTCAGGATTTATTACATCTTCGGCTGCCACTACACCTGCAATTCTGTTTGATAAACCCAGTTTTTTATTGTATTTATATCTTCCCACCTTTGCCAGGTCGTAGCGCTTAGGATCAAAGAACAGGGAGTTCAGAAGGGCCTTTGCACTTTCCACTGTAGGCGGTTCTGTAGGTCTTAATTTCTTATATATTTCCTTAAGGCCTTCTTCGTAATTCCCGGCTGTGTCCTTCTCAAGAGTTTTCATGAGGCGGGGATCCTCACCGAAAATGCCTATAATCTCCTCATTGCTTCCGAATCCAAGAGCTCTGAGAAGAGTGGTAACCGGCTGCTTTCTTGTACGGTCAACTCTTACGGAAATAATCTCATTTGAGTCGGTCTCGTATTCCAGCCATGCTCCTCTGTTAGGGATGATTGTGGTGGAAAACAGCTTGTTATTGGATTTATCAACGCTTACATCGTAGTACGGTCCCGGGGAACGAACCAGCTGGGTTACTACAACTCGCTCAGCACCGTTGTAGATGAAGGTTCCCTTTTCGGTCATCAGAGGGAAATCTCCCATGAAAACTTCCTGCTCTTTAACCTCACCCGTTTCCTTATTGATCAGTCTTACTCTGACCTTTAACGGAGCAGCGTATGTTACATCTCTTTCCTTGCACTCCTCCTGCTCGTATTTCGGAGCATCGGTAAGTGAGTAATCAATGAATTCCAGAACCAGATTGTCTGCGTAGTCCTTGATAGGAGAAATGTCTTCAAAAACTTCTCGTAAACCTTCTTCGATAAACCACTTATAAGAGTCGGTCTGAATCTGAATCAGGTTCGGCATTTCGCAGACTTCGTTGATTTTGGCGAATGTCATACGTTCTTTTCTACCTACTTGTATAGGTTTTGGCATCTTTATCACTCCTTAATTCTTTAAACAAATTACTTTGTGTGGCAGTCTAATATTATATAACATTTCTGTCAAATAAGCAAGCAAAAGTTTTGGGAGGGCGGAAAGAAAGTTTTAGGGAGGCAAAAATGCCCGCAGCATCACAGGGGAAAGGGAGGCGCCGGCAATGCCCGATGTTGTAAAAAAATCAAAGAAGCCACTATTTTTACAACATCACACCTTTTGGGGGGCGGCCGAAAGGCCCCGTCAAGGCAAAATGTTGTAAAATTTTCGCAAACAGCGAAATTTTACAACCGAGTCTTGGCTTGCGTTGTACAAAATCGTAGAACCCGGGAATTTTTACAACGCCGAGGATCGTGCGAGGGCAAATTTGGGGATCACGGTACGGCGATGTTGTTTTTTCGCCGGTTTTGCCGGGTTTATACAACAACGGTAAGCGGTAACCCATCCGTATCTAAAAAAACATGCCGGTTTCTGCCGACATGTCTTTCTTAATTCTTTAGTTAATAATCTACCC
>CAKMLH010000131.1 GCA_927797855.1 uncultured Clostridia bacterium
AAGGCTTGGAGAACCGTAAAATAAAAAGCAGCATATTCTTACATAAGAACCGGCTGCACAATTAAACACGTTAAAAATCAGAAAATTTCTGATTTTTAAATTCTCCGGACACCGAGGCGCGCACACACCTCGGTGTCTTTTTGCAATCAGCGGCCATCCCTTTCCCGTGTCACCTTATCCAGGTATATAACCCATTTAATGACCGCGCGCGGGTCAGGCTGAGGGATGATGTAGTAGAGCTGTTTTTTGTGGTATATGTCGAAGTGATTTCCCACTGAAGCGGGGAAGGCTTTGATAACAGAGGTGGGCTCGGTAAACTCCAGAGGCTGGCCCCAGCAGGTGCCGTCAAAGTGAATGTTGTCTCTGTCCATGGTTATATGGCCCCTGCCGGCGGTGGTATCCATGTTGCCTTTATCCCCTATGGTGCCCAGCAGGCAGTCTGTCTCCAGAGGCGTGTCAAGATCCACCGTTTCTTCCTGCCAGAAGAACCAGTCGTTGATGCGCTCAAAAGGTCCGCCCCTGAGTCTGTACTTTTCGTCAAGCTCCGCCGTAAAGCCGCAGGAGCGGCAGGTGATGGTGTGCTCATCTGAAACAGTTTCAAACTCTGACAGACACTGAGGACATTTGTAGAGAATGCCGTCAAGTCCCAAAGCGGGAGCTTTGCATCTATATCTTACATCGGTGAGAAGCCCATCCTCATCGTGGAGTATGGCAGCGTCAAGGACGGCGTTGATTTCATCAATGGACATACCGGCCAGATCTGCGGCGTCTATCAGCTTTGCGCTTGTGATTTCAATGCGGCCCGGTCTGAAGCCCGCCTTTCCCCATTTTGGCAGGGTTTTGTAGGCCCCGTTTTCACATATTGTGTATACGTCGACCCCCAGCTTTTTAATCAGCTCGGCGGTTCCGTCGGTCACCTGCAGAGAGTGGCCGAAGCAGGAGAGGCGCCCCTCAGGAAAGAGGACGATAATATTTCCCGATTCTTTGGCTCTCATAATGTCGAGAATGGTTTTCACATCCGGGCAGAACATTTTTTTGGTTATGACGTGCATTACCTTAAAAATCTGCCTGATTACGGGGTTGGCCGTAAAGTGCCGGCTTGCCACGAAGGTGGGACGGTGAGGAAAGAGGGCCATAGCCACCAGCAGAAAGTCTATGTTGGAAACATGGGGACAGATGACCACCGAAGGCTTTGAGATATGGCGTATTGCCGAGCGGTCGTAGGTTGTATTAAGGCCCAGCCTCAGGAAAAGTCCCACAATTAGGCTGGCAGGGTAATACACAAAAGGGTTGGGCTTTTTAACGTTTTTTTTCTTTGACTTACGGTCTTTATTTTCACTCATAAAGGAAACCTCTCTTTAACTACATTATTCCCGGGGGCAGCGCCGCCCATACAATGTATATTTATAACAGAAGTATACCAAGGCCCGGCGGCAAAGGCAAGGCAAAAACCGTTGACGGACGGCATAAAACATTATAAATTTATGGTGAGGGTTTTTGCCTGCAGATACGACTAAGAATTGAGTAGGAAGTTGGGAGGTACCATGGACAAAGGCGCGCAAAGCTACCGCCGCTTTCTTGACGGCGACGACGATGCACTGGGGGAAATCGTCGATTTGTATCGAGAGGGGCTTATTTTATTCATATACAGGTATGTAGCAAACCTTGCAGACGCAGAGGATCTGGCGGAGGATGTTTTTGTCGAGCTCATAGTCAATCCGCAAAGGTACGGTTTCCGCTCGTCACTTAAGACATACATCTTCACCCTGGGCAGAAACAAGGCTGTGGATTTTGTGAGAAAGCAGTCAAGAATCAGACCGACCCAGGAGCCGGAGGAAAGGCTTGCGGAGCTTGCGGATCTCCGCTCTCTGGAATCACATATAATCAGAGGCGAGGAAAACCGCCGCCTATATGAGGCTCTTGGCAGCATAAAGGAGGATTACCGCACGGCACTTCATCTGGTATACTTCGAGGAGCTTTCATATAAGGAGGCGGCAGGGGTTATGAAAAAGAGCCCCAAGCAGCTTGAAAACCTGGTGAGCCGCGGCAAAAAAGCGGTAAGAGAGCTTATGAGCAAGGAGGGGTTTTAGTTGAAAACGAGAGATGAGTTTATAAAAAGCGTCCGGGAAAAGAGTGAAATCGCCATGGCCGAAAAAGAGGCCGCCCGGGCAGATAAGAAAATAAAGAAAAAGAGAATAATCAGTTGGTCGGCGACTGCGGCGGCATGCCTTGTCATTGCAGTGAGTGCAGGCAGCATTGGAAGCCTTGGAAGCATGGTGAATAAAGGATCTGACGTGTTTATGCCTGAGCAGTACGAAGCCAATGGCACATACCGTGATGACATAGCCAGCATTGCAGAGCCGGGAAATGCAGCCACGGATTCATATGGCAGTGCAGACAAGCATTTATACATGCTTCCTGCGGGAATTGTTCTGGAAGATCTTGCGAATGACAGCAGAACAGAAATAACCGGGGAGGATATAGCAGAATATATGGACTGGTTCTATAATCTGCCTGAGGAAATGAAGCTGACAGCAGAAGAATCAGAAAGTACGGTCCGTTACAGGTTTACCATGGATTTCAGTCAGGGAGAGGATGAAGAGGGTGTTGACAGAGTCTTCTACATCTTAGATGGAGTGGACCTGCCATAGCCCTCACGCCTGACAGGCATGCTGCTGCAGACAGCTGCCGGCGGCAGAGTTGCAGGAAAGGAGTATTTTATGAAAAGGAAAACAAAGAAACTTTTAGCTCTGTTTATTTGTATCTGTCTGATGCTTTCAACAGCGGCATGCGGGCATGAAAATGCATCAGAGATTTCCGAGCTGTCAGCAGAGACATCTCAAGAAGAGAAAAAACAGAACGATAAAGAAGCTGAGGAGGCCGTTAAAAATTTGGAGAAGATGAAGGATACAAGCGATAAAGTAAAAGATGTTTCCATGGAACTTTTTAAGGAAAGCGTTTCCGAGGGAAAAAACAGCATGATTTCGCCCGTTTCCATACTTATGGCTATGGCAATGGCAGAAAACGGAGCAGCAGCGGGCAGCCGCAAGCAGATAGAAAAGGCTTTCGGGTGCACCACCAAAGAACTTTCCGACTGGTTAAAAAACTGGATGACTGCCCTTAAGACAGGGCGGAACACGAAAATGAATGTGGCCAACTCCTTCTGGTTCAGAGATACTGAGGGGCTGAAAATAAAAGAGAACTACCTTAAGACCATAAAGGACTGCCTTGATGCACAGGC
>CAKMLH010000132.1 GCA_927797855.1 uncultured Clostridia bacterium
TATTACTTATCCTCGCTATGGTATTCACATTTGCTGCCTGCGGCGGCGGTGATGATACTACAGGTGGTGATGGAGATGCAGCCGCAGTTAACTACGATGCAATTCCGGATGACTGCGAATCAGCAGACGGTACTTATCAGATTGCTATGGTTACAGACGTTGGCATGTTAAAGGATGGTTCTTTCAACCAGTTCACATGGAACGGATGTAAGGCTTATGCAAGCGAAAACGGCAAGACTTATAAGTACTATCAGCCGGCAAATGCTGACAAGGCTACTGACGCTGACAGAATCAAGGCTATGACTGATGCTTGCGAAGCAGGTGCAGAAGTTCTCGTAACTCCTGGCTTCTTACAGGCAACTGCTCTTGAAGAAGTTGCACCTAAATTCCCTGAAGTTCAGTTCGTATTCATCGACGGATGGGATATGGGAATCGACAACATCGTTAGCGTATCATATCAGGAAGAACAGGCAGGTTACTTTGCAGGTTATGCAGCAGTTATGGAAGGCTACACTAAGCTTGGTTACTCCGGCGGCGGCGGCGGCACTAACCCTGCATGCATCAAGTACGGATATGGCTTCGCTCAGGGTGCAAACGCAGCAGCAGCAGCTAAGGATGTTAAAGTTGAAATGAGATACAGCTGGGAACACGGTGCATCATGCTCCGATTCTCCTGAACTTACAGCTATGTTAAAGGGATGGTATGATGCAGGTACAGAAGCTATCTTCGTAGCAGGCGGTTCAATGTTTAACTCCGGCAAGGACGCTGCAGAAACTGCAGAAGCAGCTCTTATCGGTGTTGACGTAGACCAGAGCTCCCAGTCAGAGGCAGTTGTTACTTCAGCGATGAAGGATCTTGCAGGTTCCGTAATTTCTACTCTGGACAAGTACTATACTGGCGGCGCACTGTTGAACGGAGCTATTACTCTTGGAGCTGCCGACAATCCGGCAGGCATTCCTACTGACACTTGGTCATTAGAAAACTGGACAGTAGAAGAGTACAATGCATTATACGAACAGGTTAAGAGCGGTGAAATCGTTGTTGATAACGACAGCACTAAAGCTGCAGCAGATCCATCAACTAAGGGTCTTGACAATATCGAATTCGTAAAATAGTGTATAATACGAAGAGGAAGGTTATTTTAACCTGATATAGAGGGGGGAGTTTTCTGTCCCCCCTTTTTGTTAAAAACTCAGAAAAAGTAAAGGTTAGGAAAGAATATGACATCGGAATATGTAATAGAGATGAACCACATCAGGAAGGAATTCCCGGGAATTGTGGCAAACGATGACATTACCCTGCAGCTCAGAAAGGGCGAGATACATGCCCTTCTGGGAGAAAACGGAGCAGGCAAATCAACTCTTATGAGCGTGCTCTTCGGTCTTTATCAGCCGGAGGCAGGTACCATAAAGAAAGACGGAGCTGAAGTTAAGATTAACAATCCTAATGATGCGACAGCCCTCGGTATAGGTATGGTGCATCAGCACTTTAAGTTGATTGAAGTGTTTACTGTTTTAGATAACATAATTCTTGGTGCAGAGACTACCAGCAAATTGGGATTTCTTAAAAAGAAGGAGGCCCGTAAAAAGGTACAGGCACTTTCTGAAAAGTACGGACTCAAGGTAAATCTGGATGCCAAGGTTGAAGATATTACGGTAGGTATGCAGCAGCGTGTAGAAATCCTGAAGATGCTCTACCGCGATAACGACATACTGATATTTGACGAGCCTACGGCTGTGCTTACGCCGCAGGAAATCGATGAACTTATGGAAATTATGAGAGGCTTTGCTAAAGAGGGCAAATCCATCTTGTTTATAACACATAAATTAAATGAAATTATGGCTGTATCCGATAGGGTAACGGTTTTGAGAAAGGGAAAGTACATCGGAACTGTAGATACAAAGGATACAAATAAGCAGGAGCTTTCCAACATGATGGTTGGTCGTCCTGTACAGCTGGAGATAAAGAAGGAAGAATCTCACCCTACAGATGTGGTTCTAAAGGTTGAGGGTCTTACGGTGCCTTCAAAGGTGCATAAAAACGATGCAGTAAAAGATGTTTCACTTGAAGTCCGCAAAGGGGAAATAGTTTGCCTCGCCGGTATCGATGGAAACGGTCAGACCGAGTTTATATACGGACTTACCGGTCTTGAAAAGGCTACATCCGGACGCATTACACTTTGCGGCCGGGATATTTCAAATGCCAGCATAAGAAAGAGAAGTCAGGCGGGCATGAGCCATATTCCAGAGGACAGACATAAACACGGTCTGGTGCTGGGATATACTTTGGAGCAGAATCTGGTACTGCAGAAGTATCTGGAGCCACAATTCCAGAATCACGGTTTTATTAAATTCGACGAAGTAAGAAAATATGCGGAAAAGCTTATTGAGGATTATGATGTCCGTTCAGGACAAGGTCCTATTACAATAGCCCGTTCAATGTCCGGCGGAAACCAGCAGAAGGCAATCATTGCCAGGGAGCTTGACAGAGATGAGCCGCTGATAGTAGCTGTGCAGCCGACAAGAGGACTGGATGTGGGTGCTATTGAGCACATTCATAAACAACTTATTGCAGAACGTGATAAGGGGAAGGCAGTTCTTCTGGTATCTTTGGAGCTGGACGAAGTTCTTGGCCTTTCCGACAGAATTCTTGTGTTGTATGAGGGCGAAATAGTCGGGGAACTGGACCCTAAGAAAACAGATGCTCAGGAACTCGGACTTTATATGTCCGGAGCCAAGCGTATGGGAAAGGAGGCAGAGAAATGTTGAGACTTGACCCTGAAACGGGAAAGGAAAAATGGTATCGCACTGACGGAGCCAAATCTGTTTTATCTGCCATAATTTCCATAATAATAGGAATGGCAGTGGGAACCATTCTCATAGTAATAGTAGGGCTTACCAAGGATAATATTTCTACCAAGGGCATTTGGGAAGGTGTAAGACTGGTCTTTTTCGGAATATTCAGTACAGGACGATCCGGAGGAGCGCTCACTTTTGGATTTAACCCTGTAAACATGGGAAACATGCTCTTTAGAGCCACTCCTTTGATTATGACGGGTCTTTCTGTTGCAGTGGCCTTTAAGACCGGATTGTTTAACATAGGCGCTGCGGGACAGTATCTCATGGGTACGATGGGGACATTGACAGTTGGCCTGGTGCTTGGCAATACTGACTGCCCGGTATTTATAGCATGGTTTGCTGCTTTTCTGGCAG
>CAKMLH010000133.1 GCA_927797855.1 uncultured Clostridia bacterium
CCAGCAGATGGCATCTGCAGCATACTTGATCCGATAGTCCATCTTGCAGGCTCTGCAGTAATCGTGGAGCTTGATGACCAGCTCCATATCCTCTCCCACGGTGTCCCGGTCATAGCCTCCTGCCTGTATAACCACCTCCTTCTTGAATGCTCCGAAAGCTCCGGAAATAATCAGGGAGCCGTTGAAGGAATCAAAAAGTATGCGTGAGGCCAGAAAGGACCTGTCATACTCCAGCACCTGCATGGCAGCAAGTATATTACGGGGCATCCTGTACTTCTTTACTCTTCCCCTTTCCAGCTGTGCACCGTTTGACGGTCTGACCGTTCCTCCTACTGCCACAATATTATCGTACTCCAGAATAGGTCTTGATATTTTGGTCAGGGAATCGTACTGAAGCATTGAATCAGCATCCATGCATATGAAATAAGGGAATCTGCTGACATTTATGCCCATGTTGAGGGCATCAGCCTTGCCTCCGTTTTCCTTGCTTACAAGGGTAATAGGCACTCTTTCTGAAAGAGTCTCATAAACAGCCTTCTCCTTATTGCACGGAACCTGTCTTCTTACAGGCCGCCTTATTCTGTGCATGTTGAAAGCTTCAATAAGTCTTTCCGCTGTTTTGTCTCCGGAGCCGTCGTCCACGACGATTATCTCATAGAGCTTGTAATCCAGAGCTAAAAGAGAGCGGACCGTTTCAACTACGGTGACCTCCTCGTTGTAGGCAGGTACTATAATGCTGATGGGAACGTAGTAGTCCTCCATCAGGGTATTTTTAAGTCTTTCCTGTCTCTTTTTCCGGTAGAGCTCCGATGCACCCACAACTACTGAAAGAAAGAGGAAAGTGGAATATCCTATAAGGTATACTATGAAGAAAATGCTGGTGCCTTTGAGGATGGCATCAATAAAATCATAAAAGTCAAAGGTCATGCCGGGCGGCCTCCCTTCTCAAGTTCACGGCAGTCGAACCTGTACTGAAGCATTTCCCGGGCGAACCTGTCGTCTCCGTCAAATACGTCCTGCAGGTCTATGTAGGAAAGGCCCATCTTTTCCAGGCTCTGAGCCGCATTAAAGCGCACATGCCACTCACGGCTCCGGAGGTTTTCCTTGAGTATCTCTATGGAGTGCTCCGTAGGATAAGAAGCAAGTGACTGAGAGGCGATGGCTGCATACTCCCAGCGCCTTTGTCCGTCATCCTCAGCAAGGTTGAGAATAAGCGGATATGCGGGATTGTAAGGGTATTTACCGAAATATCTTATGCAGCTGAATCTGATTTCGTCGTCTGTTCCCTCGTCGGTGAGCTTTGCAAAGATCTCTTCACAGTAATCGCCTGATGAAAATCTTATGTAGTCCAGTATCGCCGTCTGCATATTCAGAGAAAACTGGTCGAAATTTTCCAGCAGCCCTTCAATAAGCTGATGATTGTTTCCGCAGAAATTATACATACCGTCATAAAGGAGCTTGCTGTGATGAAATTGGGAGCTTTTATCTATTATCTTAAGGGCCTTAAGCACCGCATCTGTATCCCCCGACGAATAAATGGCATGAAGAGCATTTTCACGGCAATAGATACTGGGTGCATCAAGGAGCCTGAAGAGATATTTCAGCATTGTCCGGGTTGCGTGGCCGGTGATGACTCCGTATTCACTGACCACATATGCAAAGTAAGTTATCTTAATGTCATCCCTTCCGGAGGTGTAATAGCCCATAAGCTTCTCAAAGACCGGGTTAATAGCCTTAAGATACTTTTCCGGATCCTCTTCATTTTCTTTTTTCAGTTCTTTAAGAGCCTCGTCAAAGGCAGTGAGATAACTTATATGCCTAAGCTTTTTCTCAAGAAAGCTCAAATGAGATTCGTCCGGTTCTCCCCCTGAGTCAATATCTGCAATACAGTTTTCTATAAGCTCTTTCATAAAAGCGGTCCTTAAATGAAGACCCCGCTCCTTTCCCCTGAGCACGAAAACAGAAGCGATGTTGAATATAATCACCGCGCCGCATATGGCAAGATATGAATATATTACGGTTTCAACGGTCACTGCTGCTTTTTCTCCCCTTTCGTCCAGTAATCTTTAAGCATATAGTAGGAGCTTTTAAGCCTTTCATGGCTTGTCACCTTCTCATCCCAGCCTTTAAGCTCCAAGGGTTTCATTTCAATTCTGTCTTTGGTCTGGCCCGACACGCCCAGGTACATCTCGGAGATTTTCATATGTTCAACTCCGTAATTTTCATAATAGTCGTCGTGAATCATCATGCGCGACGGGTCGGTAAAATTCAGAAGCTGCCACGGCAGTTTAATTTCCACATAATCTCCCTTTACAGCGAAATCAGCAAGGGAGTTAAAATCCTCGCTCTCCGGATTGGCATTGCCCATAGTGAGCCTGCCCGTTTCAAAGGTTTCCGCCGCTGCGGTGTCATCGTTATCACGCAGGGCAGTGGCTGTCTGAAGAATCATATCTATATTTACAAACTTGGGCGAATCCCTGTCGGGAATATTATTTTTCTCGTAAGTGTCAAAGTCGTACACATTCTGGCTGTAGGTTGAGCGCAGCGCTTCATATCTTTCCTGAACCTGAACTCTGCTGTCATTTTCTCCCTTAATGGTAATAAGAAAGTCTGCTGCCCTGTCAAACAACAGATCGCAGCTGCTGCAATAGCTGCTTCCCGACTTCTGAGTGGTGTCAACGGGTATGTAGAGTGTTTCTTCGCCGAAACGATAATTCTCCTTGTGAACGAGGAAATAAATGAACTTCTCATCATACTTCACAGAAAGAGACATATCGCCGTTTTTCGTGACAATATCGTCATCATTCCACTCGGAAATATCTCCGTCCACATAGCAGACCGACTTTTCCGATCCCGGATCAAATGAAAGAAGTCCGAAGTACTGCTCGTTTGTCTGGTAATCGGACCAGAAAGGCGTCCTCCTTAGATCCACAGCATACATGGTGTTCCACGTACGTTTAAACCACTCGTCCTGCCAGGAGAAAACGCATCCTCCTGCGCAGCCCGCATCTTTAATATCTTCCCAGCAGTCAATGAGAGCCTGTCCCTGCTCTTTTTCAGACATATTTCCCTGATTCCTGCCAGTGTTGGAATCACGCTGAGCCATGCCCCGCCCGGTGGAGACACCGAACTCGGATATTACCACAGGCATGGT
>CAKMLH010000134.1 GCA_927797855.1 uncultured Clostridia bacterium
GTCTCGGCGTTTGCGATGCATTTCTGTATTTTACCTATCGCAAGATAATAGTTTCTTATGGAAGCATCCATTAACACTTGTCCTCCTAAGATTTTTTATTGTTCTTCAGCATTGCACGCTTTCAGATACTCCTTGCTAATCTGACGGAGGCGTGCGCTCATCTGCTGCATAAGCATCAGCACTTTGGCCGGTCTTTCTCTGAAGTAATCATCAAAGATCTCAGCATCAACTACCTGAAGTCTTGTGTTCTCTTCAAGAGCAACGGCTGTTGCGGTGCGGGGGCAATCCTCAATAAGTGCCATTTCACCTATAAAATCGTTTTCCCCAAGCTCAGCCAGAAGTTTCTGCTCAGGAGTACCGTAATCAATGTACACACCCACCTTGCCGTTATGAATATCGTACATGAACGGCTCATAATCTCCCTTCTCAAAGATTATATCTCCCTTGTTGTATTCACCTGGTTTTCTGTTCTTTGCCTTTGAATCGGCACCTCCCAGATTTTTAAGCTTTGAAAGAATTCCTCCGGCATGCTTGCCTGCAGGCTTCTCATCAGCAGGGCATACCTTGGCATAATCCTCTGTAGTCTTCCTTATTCTGCGGCTCAGCTGCTTCATTATGTTATAAATTCTTTCTGAATGCCCTCTGAAATACTCACTGAAGTCTCCCTGGGCAATCTTCTCAATACATGTTTCATCTTCCATGCTCACGGCTGTTGCCGAACGAGGGTAGCACTCAATCATACCCATTTCTCCGAAGAATTCTCCTGCTCCCATCTCAGCGACAAGTTTCTCGTCTTCAGTACCGTACCCTGCATAAATTCCTACTCTGCCCTGAATGACATCATACATCCAGTCCTCATATTTCCCCTGCTCAAAAATTACCTCACCCTTTTTTAAAGTTCTTTTTTCCATTAACTGATTACTCATTTCTCAGTGTTCTCCTTTCACCGTTTAAAAAGTGTGCTATCTTATTTTCATGTGAATTAAATTTGTAAACGGACCATCCGCAGATTTTCCCCATTACTCGTTCTCCTTTATCACCTGAAGATACCATGCATCAAAATCCCGAGGATATGCCGTAAATCTCAGCACCAATCCTTCTTCCTTCAGATACATCACCTTGGCAAATACCTTTTGAGGCACATCACCGCTTTCGCCCGGCATTATGTAAAACTGCAGGTTGTCAAACTGCTCTATTTCCTCATCTGTTTCCATCAGCGCCTCCTCCTGAGATATCGCCCTGATGATGCCATGCTTTACATTTTCATCTCTGTGCTTATCCTTAATCACATGGAAATCCACTGTGAGAGGCTTTCTGAGCACAGTAAGTTCAGCTTTCTCTTTTTCGCAGGAAAGGTTATATGGTTCTCCTATAGCAGTCACGTTAGAAAGCACAATAGTCTTTTCCACGCCCTTAGGAAATACCTCCTGCATTGATACAACTGTAACAGGCGCATCAATCCTTGCCATGGTCATAGGCGAAACCAGTATCTGACCACCTACGGTGTAACTTTCAATCCGCCCGCAAAGGTTGATATTGCTGCCGATGACGTTGTATTTGGTTCTTTTCTCAGAACCAATATTTCCTACAATAGCCTCGCCGGTATTGATGCCTATGCCCATCTCAAGAACCGGGAATCCTCTCTCCCTGTTCCACCTGTTGATTTCGGCCATAGCAGCCTCCATCTCCACAGCAGCTGCCACAGCGTCTGCTGCATGACTCCGGGATTTTACCGGTTCACCGAAAAGCACAAGAATACCATCGCCGATAAACTCAATTACCGTCCCGCCGTGCTTTTCAATTATTTCTGTCATTTCTCCCAGATAATGATTGAGCATGGTGACAAGGCTTCGCGGATCCATTTGCTCGCACATAGCGGTAAAGCCTCTGATATCGCTCATCAAAGCGGTAACAACCTGTTTTTTCCCTCCAAGAACCAGACCGTCAGGTGTCTCCAGAAGCTGCCTTACGATTTCGTCAGAAAGATACCTGCCGAAGGTTTCCCCCAGCAGCTTGTTTCTCATTTCAAGCTGGCTGTTAAGACGCTTTATCTTTTCCATAGCCTTCACGGCATCCCTGAGCTCCGTCAGCTCACTTATATCACTGAGAACGGCAATTATACCGATTTTATCCTCTCCTTCTCTGAGAAAGGATGTCGTAATATTCAGCTGCTTGGTCACTTCTCCTGTGAAATATGACACCGCATTCCTATGGGTTCCGGTGCGATCATAAACTGCATCCAGAACTGCCTGATTGAAGCCGTCGTTTTCCTCGTATTCGAAGAAACACCTTGCAAAAGGCCTGTCCAGAAGCTCTTCTTCTGTTCTATCCAGAATGTCAAGCGCAGCGTTGTTCAGGAATTTTATCCTGCCGTCAAAGCCTATGGCCATAACGCCTTCGGACATGTCCCTTATTATACCGCGCCGCATCTTTTCAATATTATCCATTTTTGTGAACTCTGCAGGCTATCTGCTATTCGATAGCCAGAATGTCAGCAAAGCCTGTCATCTCAAATACTTCCATTACAGCATCGCAAACGCCCTTAAGCTTCATGCTGCCCTGCTTGTTCATCTTTTTCTGTGCTGCCAGAAGTACGCGCAGTCCGGCGGACGAAATATACTCCAGAGCGTTCATGTCAAGTACCAGCTCCTTGATGTCTGCAGTTTCTTCGTTTACCACCTTTTCCAGCTCAGGAGCTGTAACCGTGTCAAGTCTTCCCTCGATTACAAGAGTCAGGGTTTCGTTGTTTCTTTCCTTGTTGATAGTCATTTTCTGTTCTCCTTTTTATATTTTTTTTGTCATAGTAAGGATATTTTCACCGTTTTCACGAGCATATCCGATTTCATCCATTGTTTTTTTGCAGATAAAAATCCCGAGACCTCCCATTTCACGCTCTTCTGCAGAAAGGGTAATGTCAGGGTCCGGTTTTTCCAGCGGATTAAAAGCAATCCCTTTATCGGCGATTCTGAAGGTAATGCTTCGGCTTTCACTGTCGAAAGCTATTCCGAAACTTACCTGGCCTTCCTCATCAGGATAAGCATAGTGAGCCACATTTACAAAGACTTCTTCAAGTGCCACTGTGAGCTGCATCATGGCCTTCGGCGGCCATTCAGCTTTTTCGTGCTCTTCTTC
>CAKMLH010000135.1 GCA_927797855.1 uncultured Clostridia bacterium
CAAAAGATCTCTGCTTAGAGAAAATGAACCGATTTGTGTAGTGATGAACAAAAAAAGAGGTGCATCGTACATTACGACACACCTCCATCGGCTCTTACACCTATGTTCTGACTCTACCTGATTTTAGTCAGTCGTAACTGCCACCACGGTCTGCTCCTCGTCGAGCGCCGCCTTGATATTCTTACCGCCACTCGTCACCTTACAAAGGCTGATATCATCGCCCATCACATCTTTGATCTTCAGCTTACCCAGCTCCTTACGAGCATACCTGCCTGCGATAGTCTTCACCGAATAAACAGTCAAGTGCATGCCACTATAGGCCCCATGTTGTCCACCCAGGTCGATATAGACCTCCTGTTGCTTATCTTTTTTCTCATTACCCCTCTCAATAATGAAGGCGTTCAATGGGAAAAAGCGATTATAGAAACGGGTGATTTGACCAGAAAGCACGCTTAAGGCATTATTGATAGCCCCTTCTGTTGTCTCCACCCAAGAGAGGTCATAATCAGAAACATTAAAGGTCTGGCTGTTAATCACAAAATCGTTTGTCGCATCCTTCACGTTGACAGTCACGCCAATCGTCGCCTTGTAGTAGGTCGTGGTGTAGGTTTTCTTTTTCGCATCCGTATGGGTCTCGATCTGCGTAGCGGTTGAGACATTCAAGATCGTACCATCCACATAGAGTGCCTTCATGCCCTCCTGTACCTCTCCTTCCTGGAAAGCCCCGTCGATGGCATTAAAACGTCTGACCCCACTGATACCCTTGACGATACTCGCTCGAACCGCCTCATTATAATTATCATGTCGTTGAGTGGTCTTGCCTAACAACAAGGCCTCTCCCACAGCACCCAACACGGAACCCACATTTTCCTTTTGTTGTTTAGGGGTATAACTAAACTCACCGATCGCCACCTTAAATACCGCATTGCGATCCTCCTCCTGTTCTTGCCCCCAAGTCATCTGTGCCATCGGCTGCAAGAAAAGGGCCATCAAAATAATACCAATAAGTCTGCTCATAGCTATTGATTATCTGTTAAGTGATTAAAAGCAATCCTAATTAATTGGTCGCAAAGGTAAAAAAATCTTCGTTTTTTCACCTAATTATGCATAAAAAAGAAGGTGTGTCAAAATGCACGCCTTCTTTTTTATGCACAAAGCCCCGACTTTCACAAGCTGGGGCTTTGTTATTATCTAAAGATTTCGTATCTTTAGGCATAAGAATTTTTACTATGACAAAGATACATTTTCGTCCTTACAATCCCAACCAGACAGTGCTTTTTCCTCAGAGAATTGATGAGGATATTGCAGAAAACGATCCGGTGCGCATGGTTGACGCCCTGGTTGAGAGCCTGAATCTTGAAAGTTTCAGAAAACTGTATAAGGAATGCGGCCGCAGCCCTTACCACCCCAAGATGATGCTCAAGGTCATTCTGTATGCCTACATGAACAACATCTACTCTTGCCGGAAAATCGAAAGACTTCTTCACCGTGACATTCATTATATCTGGCTGGCTGGATATGAGAAACCGGACTTCATTACCATCAACCGTTTCCGCAACCGGGTGAAGAAGGAAATCAACGAGGTATTTACCCAAACCGTACTCCTTCTCTCTTCCAAAGGCCTCATCAGTCTGAATGTGGAATACATTGACGGGACAAAGATTGAGTCCAAGGCCAACAAGTATACTTTCGTCTGGCGAAAAACGGTTGAGCGGAACCGTGAACGCCTGATGAAAAAGATCGAGGTCCTGTTAGGGCAGATAGACGATGTCATCGCCCAGGAGAAGTCATCGGAAAGCAATGAGGAAATAGCATTCACCCCGGCCATGTTGACTGAGATGGCGGGAGAATTGCGTCAAGCACTGGAACAGGCCCCTGAACCCTACACGAGAGAGGAAAAGGCAGAACTGAAAAAGAGACGCAAACAGCTGAAGGAGCTGGAAGAGCACAGGGACAAGCTGCGGGAATACGACAACCATCTGGATACGCTGCGGGGCAGGAACTCCTATTCCAAGACGGACAATGACGCCACTTTCATGAGAATGAAGGAGGATGCCATGCGTAACGGTCAGACAAAGCCCGGTTACAACCTTCAAATCGGCACCGAGAACCAGTTCATCACCGATTTTGCGCTCTTCCCGAACCCTACGGATACACTGACCCTGATCCCTTTCCTTCAATCCTTCTCAAGCAGGTATGGCAGGCTGTCCCATACGGTGGTTGCCGATTCCGGCTACGGTTCTGAGGAGAACTACCGCTTCATGGCAGAAAACGGCATGGAGGCCTTCGTCAAGTACAACTATTTCCACATGGAGCAACGGCCGAGATTCAAACCGGATCCGTTCAGGGCTGAAAACCTCTACTACAATGAGGAACATGACTTTTGTATCTGCCCCATGGGACAGAGGATGCAAAGGATAGGGACCAAACATGTGAAAACCGCGTCCGGATATGTCAGCGAGAATGCCACGTACAGAGCTGTCAGGTGTGAAGGCTGTCCCCTGAGATGCCGTTGTTTTAAGGCAAAAGGGAACAGGACGATAGAACTGAATCACAGGCTTAGAAAATACAAGCAAAAGGCCAAAGAGCTGCTTTGCTCCGAGGAAGGGCTGAAGCACAGAGGACAGAGATGCATAGAACCGGAAGCCGTGTTCGGACAAATTAAAAACAATATGAACTACAAACGTTTCCGACATTTTGGGAAGGACAAGGTCCTCATGGACTTTGCTTTCTTTGCCATTGCCTTCAATATAAAGAAGATGTGTGCAAAAATGGCTAAAGAGGGTATGGATTGGCTGATTAGACTGTTTTATGAGCTTACAACTGCTGTTTTTAGATGCTGGGAACACATGAATCAAAGAAATCTTCAAAAGATCTCTGCTTAGAGAAAATGAACCGATTTGTGTAGTGATGAACAAAAAAGAGGTGCATCGTACATTACGACACACCTCCTTTTACTTGTTAGTAATCGCCGTAATACGAATCATAGAAATAAGTTTTGCTAATAAAATAATAGGAGGGTGCATCAAAAGAATTGATTGATACACCCTCACTTGCTAAGTATTACTCAACGCCAATCTCATCTACAAACAGGAAGGCGGGAGCACCTGCGCCACCA
>CAKMLH010000136.1 GCA_927797855.1 uncultured Clostridia bacterium
AGACCTACCGTAAGAGGTTCCGTAATGAACCCTAACGATCACCCTCATGGCGGTGGTGAAGGCAGAGCTCCTGTGGGACGTAAGAGTCCTGTTACTCCTTGGGGTAAGCCGGCACTTGGATATAAGACAAGAAAGAAAAACAAAGCTTCAAATCAATATATCGTAAAGAGAAGAAACGAAAAGTAATAGGAAGGAGCAAACGTAATGGGTAGATCACTTAAAAAAGGTCCTTTCGTAAACGCAAAGCTGCTCAAAGCCATCGACGAGATGAACGCAGCTAACGATAAGAAAGTTATAAAGACATGGTCAAGACCTTCAACTATATTCCCGCAGATGGTGGGACACACTATCGCAGTGCATGACGGCAAGAAGCACGTTCCTGTATACATTACAGAGGATATGGTAGGACACAGACTGGGAGAGTTCGCTCCGACCAGAAACTACAGAGGTCATGCTGCTGACAAATCATCAAAGGTTAAGAAATAAGAAAGGAGATAATTAAAAATGGAAGCAAAAGCAGTTGCTAAATATGTAAGAATGTCTCCTATCAAGCTTAAGCCTGTTACAGACCTTGTAAGAGGAAAGGACTTAAATGAGGCATTAAACATTTTAAAGTTCACACCGGGCAAAGGTTCAGAAATCGTAGAAAAGGTTGTTAAATCAGCAGCAGCTAACGCTGAAAACAATTTCGATATGAATCCGGACAATTTATATGTTGCAGAAATTTATGCTCATCAAGGCCCTACAATGAAGAGATGGAGAGCCGGTTCACAAGGTAGAGCATCAATCATCTTAAAGAGATCAAGCCACGTTGGCGTAACTCTTAAGGAAAAGGAATAAGATAGGAGGTTCATTAATGGGTCAGAAAGTTAGTCCACATGGATTAAGAGTGGGCGTTATAAAAGACTGGGATTCCAAATGGTATGCAGATAAAAAGAACTTTGCAGATTACCTTGTTGAAGATAACAAAGTCAGAGAATATGTAAAGAAGAAATTATATGTTGCCGGAGTTTCAAAGGTTCTTATTGAGAGAGCAGCAGAAAATAAAATGAGAGTTATCGTTCTTACAGCTAAGCCGGGTATGGTAATCGGAAGATCCGGAGACGGCATCGAAGTATTAAAGGCTGATCTTAAGAAGATGACAGGCAAAGAAATAGAAATTTCCATCGAGGAAGTAAGAAGATCCGAATTAGACGCACAGCTTACAGCTGAATCCATCGCTCAGGCTCTTGAAAGACGTGTTTCTTTCAGAAGAGCAATGAAGCAGGCTATCGGCAGAACTATGAAGGCCGGAGCAAAGGGTATCAAGGTCATGGTATCAGGAAGAGTCGGCGGTGCAGAAATTGCAAGAAACGAAAAGTACAGCGAGGGAAATGTTCCTCTTCATACTTTAAGAGCTGACATCGACTACGGATTTGCAGAAGCAGATACAACTTACGGTAAGCTCGGCGTTAAGGTTTGGATTAACCACGGCGAGGTTCTCGACAAGGGACTTCAGAGCCCTATTCGCGAAGAAAAGCGTGAAAAGAGAGAAAGAAGACCTAGAAGAGACGGAGAAAGACGTGACAGAAGAGCTGACGCGGGCCGCGGCGAAAGACGCGGAAGGGGCGACAGGGACTCAAGAAACGAAGCTCCTAAGGCTGTTAACCCAAGAGTAAGAAAGACTCCTAAGGCAGAAGCAAAGCCACAAGTAGAAGAACCGCAGGTTGAAGCAGCAGAAACTGCAGAGACAACTGAAGCATAAACATTTTGGAAAGGAGGAACTAAAAGCCATGTTAATGCCAAAGCGCGTTAAACGCAGAAGAGTTCACAGAGGAAGAATGAAGGGCGTTGCAACTAAAGGTAACACGATTACTTACGGTTCATACGGCCTTGTAGCACAGGAATGTGGATGGATCACCTCAAACCAGATCGAGGCAGCACGTATTGCCATGACAAGATCAATCAAAAGAGGTGGTAAAGTATATATTAAGATTTTCCCACACAAGTCAGTAACAAAGAAGCCTGCTGAAGTACGTATGGGTTCCGGTAAAGGTGCTCCTGAGTACTGGGTAGCAGTAGTAAAGCCGGGCAGAGTTATGTTCGAAATCGAAGGCGTTTCTGAAGACAAAGCAAGAGAAGCTATGAGACTTGCTTCACATAAGCTGCCGGTTAAGTGCAAGTTTGCCATCAAGGAAGAAAAAGCAAAGGGTGGTGAAGCATAATGGAATTAAAGAAAATGAGAGAACTTACAGAAGTTGAATTAAATACTGAACTCGATAAGATGAAGAAAGAGCTTTTCAACTTAAGATTCCAGCATGTTACAGGACAGTTAGAAAACCCTGTTAAGATGAGAGAATTAAAGAGAGACATCGCAAGAGTAAAGACTATTATCAGAGAAAAAGAGCTTGCAAAGGTTCAGGCTTAATAGAAAGGAGGATGTAATATGACAGTTGAAAGAAACAGAAGAAAGACTAAGGTCGGTGTAGTTGTATCCGATAAGATGGATAAGACTATCGTTGTTGCAATCGAAGACTTCGTAAGACATTCCCTTTATGGTAAAGCCGTAAAGAGAACCAAGAAGGTAAAAGCTCACGATGAAAACAACGAATGCCAGATAGGCGATAAAGTTAGAATTATGGAAACAAGACCTCTGTCCAAGGACAAGAGATGGAGACTTGTGAACATCATTGAAAAGGTTAAATAAAGGAGGCACCAGATCATGATTCAGACAGAAACAAGATTAAGAGTTGCTGACAATTCAGGTGCAAAAGAACTCCTTTGCATTCGTATTTTAGGCGGTACTTCCCGTCAGTATGCGAACATCGGAGATATAATCGTTTGCGCAGTTAAAGAAGCAACACCAGGCGGCGTTGTTAAAAAAGGCGACGTAGTTAAAGCTGTAGTTGTTAGAACTAAGCATGGTGCCAGAAGAGCTGACGGAAGCTATGTAAAGTTTGACCAGAACGCAGCAGTTATCATTAAGGATAAAGACGACAAGAACCCGGTTGGAACTCGTATCTTCGGACCGGTTGCTAGAGAGCTCAGAGAAAAGGGCTTCATGAAGATCGTGTCATTGGCACCGGAAGTATTATAGGAGGCGAGCAAGGATGCGTATTAAAAAAG
>CAKMLH010000137.1 GCA_927797855.1 uncultured Clostridia bacterium
GGCGTTTTTCCGGTTCTGAAATTCCAGCCTCTTCCAGAAGCTTCAGTACTTTTTTTCCGGCATCTTTTCCTCTGAGGCCCTGATGCATTGTTACTGCTTCCTCAATCTGCCATCCGATAGTTTTGAGCGGATTTAAGGCAGACACCGGATTCTGCAGAACCATCGCAATTTTTCCGCCTCTTAAATTACTCCATTCTTTATCCGATTCCACCCCTGCTAAATCAAGCCCGTTATATAGTATTTTTCCGCTCTCAATATGGCCATTCTTGTCATTAAGTCCCATCAGGCATTTAACCAGCGCACTTTTTCCCGAGCCGGATTCACCTACAATAGCAAGGCATTCTCCTTTATATATATCTAAGGATACCCCTCGAAGTGCATGAATCACCTGATTTCTCAGGACAAACCGGAAATTAAGGTTCTGTATGGAAATAAGGAGCTCTGACACTTTTATTATTCGCCTCCTTACACGTGATTCTTCGGATCAGCAGCATCTGCAAATGCGTTGCCAATAACATAAAATGAAATTGTAATTATTGACAGCAGCGCTGTCGGAAACAAAAGCTGGTACCGCATATCCGGCTGGCTCATCAGTGCAAAGCCGTCAGAAACTAAGTTTCCCAGAGACGGAATATCCGTAGGAAGACCTATTCCAATGTATGTAACAAAGACTTCACTTCCAATGGCCGAAGGAATTGCCAATGCCATTCTAAGTGCAATAACCGATACTAGATAAGGCAAAATATTTTTTGTAATTATACGGTATGCAGAAACACCCATGCATCTGGATGCAAGATTATATTCCCTGTCACGTATAATAATAATCTGATTACGGATAAAAAGTGCAGTCTCAAGCCATCCTGTCAGACACAATGCAAATATGATAGTTCCGACGCCGGGACGCATAATATATGAAAACAAAATCAGCACCAGTGTCTGGGGAATATTATCAAAAATATTGTACATTTCAGTAAAAAACCAGTCCAGTTTCCGGCAGTAGCCCCATAAAATACCGACTATCGTGCCAAAAACCGCTTCAAACACTGCAACAAAGCATCCGATAAAAAGGCTTGTGCGTGCACCTGACCACGTACGCGCCCAAAGATCCTGACCGATGGAATTAGTTCCAAACCAGTATTCTCTATCCGGGGCCCGATTGATTATCTGTACTCCCGTAACAGGATCATCATTAATTGTTTTAGGATTTCTTTGTCCCGGAAGAAAAGGCTGCACAAATGTAAATACCAGCAGTATAACTATAATGCCCAGAAACAATCCCGCGGCCTTATTTTTTCTGAATGACCGCATTGTAGACTTCCAGTACGAATATCCGGCATCGCTGACACTTTCGGCGGCACATTTGTCAAAATCTGTCTGCTCAAACAATTCATTTTCCGGAATATTTTCATAATCGGCTGCCAAATCCGTCACGGACTTAAGCTGTTGACTAAGGGATTTTTCCAAAGGTGCCGCTTTGGCATTACGAATACTCATCATTGGCGCGCACCTTCTTTCTTCGTAAACATAATTCGCGGATCCAGCAGAGCCATAACCAAATCTCCAACTAAAAGTCCAAGTATCGAAACCGAAGCATATATAAGCACAAGTGCCTGCACCATTGTATTATCCTGCATTTTTATTACCTGTATAAGAAGCCCTCCCATGCCGGGAACAGAATACAGGTTTTCCACATATATGGAGCCTGCAATCGTCAAAAGAATAGACTGAGGGATATACTGTGCGAGAGGTACAATTGCATTTCTTAAAATATGTCTGTAAACAATTTTGCTCTCATTAACTCCCTTTGCCCGTGCAAAACGCACATAATCCTTATTTGACTCATCCACCATGTAACGGCGCAGCCACATCGCATAATATGCAATATTACCTATCGATAAAGAAAGTACAGGCAATATCCATGTGCTTGGCCTGCTCTCATTAAAAAGCATGGATACCCCAAGGATTTTTGTTCCGTATAACTGAATCAGCAGGCAATATACTGCTGCCGGAACTGCCTGTGCAATGACAATAAATACAGTACCGCACTTATCAAGCAGCTTCCATCTCGTCTTGGATGAGCGTGCCATCAGTATCCCAAGTATTACGCCTGCTGTCAGTGATATAACCAGGCTGATAAGCCCGATCCTGATAGAAACAGGTGCTTTCTTTGCAATAATTGCTTCTATGGAATATCCCCGGCGATATCTGTTTGACACACCCATGTCACCTTTTAGAACCTGTCCGATATAATGCACAAACTGAATCACGACAGGTTCTGTAAGTCCCATATTCTGCAAAGATACCTCAATAGCCGTATCGCTCATTTTATCGAAATTACTGAAGTAACCTTCCACCGGCATCTGACGAAGCAGCACAAATACAATAAAAATCACTATGCACAAAGTAAAAACTGAATTTAATATACGTTTGCATATGTATTTTGCCATGTGCATTTCTCCCTTTCTATCCTTCAAACGGTTGTTACTTCATTGCATATGTTACGCCTATTTTTTATTAGCCAGAACAGCATCACGCTCTTTCGTCCAGTTCTTGTATGCAGCCTGAAATTCCTCCATGCTCATTGAAGTGTCATAAAGCTTTTTGTATTTATAACGCCATAATGCAACACCATATGGCGCATATTCTCCTTCCATAGGGTTCAGCCTGCAAATTATATAATCGTCGCTTCCCGAAATGCTGTACGGAACAGCAATTGCATGGTCAATGAGCATTGCTTCTGCTTCTGCAAAGGCAGTATAGCGTTTCTCATCATCATTATAGATTGAGGCAGCACTCAAAACCATCTCTGTATATTTATTATACAAAGCTGCCGTGTTATCATCCGTACTCTTTTCCCAGAAGCCATACTTTCTTCTATTGCTAAAAGGTTCAGACCATGTCTGCGGATCTGAGTAGTCAGCACCCCAGTTACATTTTAACAAGGCATATTTTCCACTCATACGGACATTGGATAAAAATCCTGTTTCCGGTCCTGCTTCTACAATAATATCAATATAATCATTGCCAAGAAGACCTTCAAGCTGTTGTTCTATCACCTGACATTCTTTGCCCCAGTTGGTTATTGACGGATTGTACGGCATC
>CAKMLH010000138.1 GCA_927797855.1 uncultured Clostridia bacterium
CCTATATTTATCGTCGAATCCAGTATGCCGCTGTATACAGTGTTTTCCTCGCTTACCTCAATGCGAGCAAGTATCTGTCCGTCTATTTTAAAATCGTATGTTTCACCGTTTAAATTCAGCGTTCCGGTGCCTGAAACCGTAAAGCCCTCTTCATTCCTTTTACTGTCGGTAAAATCCAGTGTGAGGGTGCAGTTTTCGGCTTTTTTCAGTCCAAATACAGAAAGGTCACTTGCCTGCATGTATTCCACATCCTTTTCCGCTGTGGAAAGGCTGAGGCTTATAGTGCCCGGCTCAACAGGCGTCTTTTCTTTACCGCTGCATGCGGTGAAGGCAAGAACCAGTATTATGCACATCATTGTCATCAGAATTTTTTTCATATCTCTCCTCCATTTCCAGTTTGCAAAACAATGTCGCATGAAGAATGAAAATCATCACTTTCATACGACGTTTCCATTGAATCAGTCTGTACTCAGATAAAAATGCTGCATGAAATGTAAATAAAAGAATTCTCATGCGACATAACCCATTGCCAGAGACAAAAATGTCGCATGAAATAAGTTCTCCATAAATTCATACGACATTAGGCGGTCAAATGGGGTAGTTTTTCATTTCAGTATCTGTCAATGCCGCATAAATTTCTCGAAACTAAATTATCATACGACATCCACCATTAACCTGCTTAAATTGTTTCATTTTCAAACCTCCCTACAGCAAGCACACCTTGACTCTTTCTCCACTCCGCAATCCTTCATCATTTACATCCATGACAACATAGCCATCTGCAGCACTCATTGTCCGTATGAGCCCTGATTTTCCAAGAACGGGCACCGCCTGAGGCAGCCCTGTTTTAAGGTCGATGTGCTCGTAATCCAGCTTTACCAGCTGAAAGGTCTTGCGTCCCGGAGAAGCTGCTATATTTGATGCCATGACAGCATCCACTGAAATTTCTTTTTCTGTTTCTGCCAAACCGGTGAGACGTTTCCATATTCCTGCCACAATAAGCCTGAAAAGAAGCAACGCGGCAACCGGATGTCCCGGCAGACCGATTACTGCACATTCCGTGGGTTCATCAAAGCCGATAATTGTAGGTTTACCAGGCTTTACTGCCAGACCGTGAGTGAAAGCTCCACTGGAAGTCAGACTGTCAATTACTGCTTCCGTGGCATCCTTCTTACCCTGTGAACTGCCTCCTGAAATTACGACCACATCGCATTCACTCATGGCAGAGCGAACTTTATCGGCCAGAACATCCTGTCTGTCCCGTACCACTTCCAGTCCCCTAATTTCAAATCCGCAAGCCAATGCCTCGCCTAGAATCCCTGCAGAGTTCACATCGCGCACCTGACCCGGTAAAGGCATGACTTCCGGCGGCACGATTTCATCTCCCGTTGAAATAATATAAATCTTCCAAGGCTTGTAAACCTTTATTTCTGTCTTTCCTGCAGCGCTCAGGAGGCCCATGTCAGAGGGTCTTATTCTGCGGCCTCGGCTGATGAGTTTTTCGCCCCGGCTAACATCATCTCCGGCGCGTACCATGTTGTGTCCCGAAGACAGCGGAGAGTAAACCGCTATCCTATCATCTCCGAAAGGCTGGCAGTATTCCACCATTGCCACGGCATCTGCACCCTCAGGAACCATACCTCCCGTAGGCACATAGGCACACTGGCCGCTTGTCAGGCTGAATTCCGGTTTCTCTCCCATTTTCACTTCTCCAGCAAGCTCCAGAAAAGTCGGCATAGTCTCTCCCGCTCCCTGTGTGTCTCTGGAAATTACAGCATATCCATCCATAGTCGAGCGGTCAAATCCCGGAATATCTTCGCACGAAAGCACATCCTCCGACGCGATTCTGCCGAGAGACTGCAATACCGGTACGTACTCCCTTTCCGGCTCACCTGCACCGCCTTCTCTCATAGCCGTCTCAAGCTTGTCAAGTGCTGACTCAAGGGTATCAACCTTTAATAACTTCATCCGTAATCCTTCCCTTTTCCATATAGTGAATTATATCGCAAAGCTCTTCTCTAACATCCTGTCCATGGCTTACCATGAGCCATGTCACAGGCCGCATTTGCTGAATTTCCTTGATTATTTCCACGATGACCCTTTCACTTTCCGGGTCCAGATTAGAAAGAGTCTCATCCATTATTATAAATTCCGGCCGGAAAATAATTGCCCTTATAAAGGACAGTTTCTGCCTTTCTCCGCTGGAAAGGCTCCGTGCGTACTGATTTTTCTGCGCCAGAAGTCCTGTTCTTTCAAGCAGTTCATTGATTCTGGCCTCGTCCGGTTTTATTCTTCTCAGTTTAAGGGGATATACTATGTTATCGTAGACGCTTCCTGTAAGAAGATAGGGGCGCTGGCTCATCATGGTCATGGCGTGCCTGTCCATTCCCTCCAGATCAATCCTGCCCCTGTCCGGTTCAAGTATGCCCATTATGAGCTTGAGAAGCACCGTTTTGCCGCAGCCGTTATGTCCTGCAAGGCCGTGTATAAGTCCCGGCTTTATATATAAATCGTCGATTTTAAGATTGAAATTGCCGACGTTCTTTTCAAGATCAGTTATTTTCATCTGCACTTTCCTCCTTTTGAAGAAAATCGCAAAGCCACTGTATTATAAATGCCATGACCAGCAGTACCACTCCTAGAGCTATACCCTCTGTGAATATGCCCTGGCTTTTTAAAAGTGATATGGCGGTAGTCATGGTTCTTGTCTTGCCCTTTATGTTGCCGCCTACCAGCATGACGCTTCCCACCTCACTTATGGAGCGTCCGAAGGCTGTAACAACGCAAAAATAAATATCGTGCCTCATCTCTCTGAGAACAGTCCACACCGTCTGCCAGCGTCCTGCACCCATTGTCATGCAGAATTCTCTGATTGCGGGAGCCTTGCCTGATGCGTGCTGGTGTACCATTCCTGTCATTATAGGCACGATTATAAGAGCCTG
>CAKMLH010000139.1 GCA_927797855.1 uncultured Clostridia bacterium
GGTCTGTCTTAAAGAAAAGGTTTTCCTTATGCTTTTCCTCTTTGAATCTGTCTCTTAAATCAATAAGATCATCCCCCAGTATCTGCTGAGCCTTGCCAAAGGCTTCATCTTCATCAAATGTCAGGGCGTAATCGGGAAGTTCATTTCCGTAGACATAGGCTGCTGTAGGTATGAGCATAACGTCAGTCTCTATTCCCTCCTGACGGCAGATCTGTGAAAGCTCCGCCGCCCTGCGAAGATTTTTTTCGTAATTTTTGCTGTCAAAGTCCCGGACTGTCACTTTCTCCACAACACGGCCTTTGGTGCAGAGATACACGCCGTTTATATCGCTTATGCCCATAGAAGCCTCGGTCATGCTTTTCATTTCAACCCAGTTTTTGCGTCCTATTATCTGGTCTGAAAGATATTCCTCGCTTCTGCTCTCAAAGCTGCCGTCAAGAATGCTTTTAGCCGAAATCTCCGGCTTCTGCGTAAGATACCTGTTCTCGTCAGGTGAGAACTCCACATCCGGTGTGATTATGGTCCCTATGCTGATAAAGAGGAGAAAGGCTGCTGCAGCGCATATCAGAATCAGACTTCTTTTTTTCATCTTTTCTCCCCCTCTCTAAAATCTGAAATAAAGGAACGGATTATATGAACCGCTCACAAGAAATGCCATGGAAAGCACCATAATACCGATCATAAGCAGGGTTTCAAGAACGCCGGAAAGGGCTTCCTTCTTCCCCAGCTTTTTCAGAGCAGCATCGCATACCATCTTCGGAAGTGGTGTTGAGCCGATGACACATGCTATAAGAAGCCATACCCTCGTTCCGAAATAATACATGAAGTCATCTCCTGCAAAAACTCCTGAACTTCCCATCATCATTCCTATATAATGAACCGCCTGTCCCAGATCATCCACAGCAAATATCACCCATCCTGTTACAATGATAATGAGGCTGTATATGTGCCCGATTGCCGCCGGACATTTTTTCAGCAGTTTAAGAAGCCCCAGCTTCTCTATAATAAGTATGATTCCGTAGTATATGCCCCAGACAACAAAATTCCAGCTGGCACCGTGCCACAGACCTGTAAGAGCCCATACAATGGATATGTTTACAAGCTGCCTTGCCAGGCCTTTTCTGTTGCCGCCCAGAGGAATATACACGTATTCCTTGAACCAGGAGCTGAGAGACATATGCCATCTGCGCCAGAACTCCGTAATGCTCCGGGAAATGTACGGGTAGTTGAAGTTTTCCAGGTAATCAAAGCCGAAAATCTTTCCTAATCCTATGGCCATATCCGAGTATCCTGAAAAGTCGAAGTATATCTGGAAAGTAAAGGCAACCGCCCCCAGCCAGGCTGCAGCTGTGCTGAGATTTTCCATGGAAGAAAGCTCCATCCAGACCACGTAAATCTGGTTGGCAAGAAGTACCTTCTTTCCGAATCCGATAATAAACCTCCGCACGCCGCGGGCCGCCTGCTCCAGATTGGTTCTGCGGCCCACCAGCATTACTTCCACGTCCGAATATCTTACGATAGGTCCTGCTATAAGCTGAGGAAAAAGCGTCACATAGGCCCCGAAGGTTACAATATCTCTCTGTGCATCCACCTTGCCTCTGTAAACATCTATAACATAAGACATTGTCTGGAAGGTGTAGAAAGAAATGCCGATAGGAAGGGCTATTCCCGGAAGAGTCAGGCCGGCATCTGTCAGCATGTTTACTGTTTCAAGGACAAAGTCTGTGTACTTGAAAAAGCCCAGCAAAGCCAGATTTCCCAGAACGCAGAAAATAAGCATAGGTTTTGCCCTGTGCTTATCTTCTTTCTTTATATTTCCTCCTATAGTCAGCCCGCACACATAGTTGAAAACTATGGAGAAAATCATTACTAAGATGTATTTAGGCTCGCCCCAGCCGTAGAATACCAGGCTGGCAGCAAGCAACACAGCATTTCTGGCCTTTATAAACCGGGCCGGCACAAGGAAATATGCCAGCAGGGTCAGGGGCAGAAAAGCCGTCAGAAATACGGAACTGCTGAAAACCATTTATTTATAACCTCTCGTCAATTCATATGTATCTTCTGTATCTTCTTCTGCAAACTCTTCGTTGTCTTCGCTGTATCCTCCGTTCAATCTGTCGATTATTGATGTCAGCTTCTCTGTAACCTCAGGCGGAATATCCTGATCATCGGTGTCATTCCAATTGTTTATCTCGAATTTATATACGGTCTTTCCGCCCAGAGAGTAGGCATTGCTGAAATAGACGGCTCCGTTTTCCATGGACATGGAATTGCTTATAAAATCGGCTACAGAGCGGTTAAAATCAGTTCTGTCCTTAAGAGTCACCGCTGCAAATCCCATGTTGTCATCCATGGCTTTCTTTATGGCCTCCGGTATCTGATACAGATTATCGCATTCCGTGGCGTTGTTGAGCATATAACAGTACTTTGTGCCGTTTGCCGCCGGAATTTCCGAATGATCCCAGGGCCAGCTGCCGTCATCCTTTATGCTGTCAGGCACATTGAAGTAGGCATACCCCGCCCTTGAGGCCGTTCCTCCGTCAAAGGTGACATCAACATGGTACCATTCTCCGTCCAGCTGAACCACATTCCAGGCATGCTCCCCGTTTTCTGTGGAATGGATTATTTTGCACGGAATATTGAGGGCATCCATGAACAGCTTGAAAGTTGTTGCATTTCCCACGCAGATTGCATTGTGTGAGCGCAGCACCCCATAAGGCGTGTAGTTATCAGTTGCCGCCGAAATAGGGTTCAGGTCTTCCTCTCCGTATGTAACCCATTTCTGCTGCCAGTCATAGACAGCTTTTTCTTTTTCATAGTCGGTCATACCGTCGGTAATTATTTCATCTATGATTTCCGTCATTTTGTCCAGGACGAATGCGTCCTCGGCATCCAGCCGGCTTCCGTCGCCGTTTCTGTAT
>CAKMLH010000140.1 GCA_927797855.1 uncultured Clostridia bacterium
AGCGATACCCTCAATGCAGCTTTCTTTAAAGGCTTTCAGGTTATCTTTGAAAAGGGAACGGGTATAATCGAAAAGACTTACAATAAAGATAAAAAAGAAGCGGATTTCAAGGTGGACACCTACGCTCACGAGCTGATGAACAACAGGAAGTCGGCGAGGAGCTTCACCAAAAGGGCTAAATCCGCAAAGACTGCAAATCTGCTGATTTCCGGCGTGGAGGGTATCGGTCTGGGACTGGTAGGTGCGGGAATTCCCGACATACCTTTGTTTATCGCAATGGTGCTTAAGAGCGTGTATGAAGTGGCGCTGAGTTTCGGATATGAATATGAAAGCGACGAGGAGAAAATTTTTATTCTCAAGGTTATAGAAGCAGCCATGTGCGATGAGGAGGAATTTTTAAGAAAAAACCAGGAGCTTAATGATATTATAGACTACATCGCCGCGCAGGGTGACCGCATCGGAAGCTGGAATATCGACAAGGAGGAGCAGATGAGAGCGACCTCAAGGAGCCTTTCCGAAGAAATGATCTACACCAAATTCCTGCAGGGGCAGTTGATAATAGGAATTGCAGGCGGCGTATTCGACCCCATCTATGTGAACAGAATCAGCAACTACGCTGTTCTGAAATACAGGCGGAGGTTCCTTGGAAGCAGACTGCAGGAGACAGAAAAATGAACAACAAAACACTTAACCTGACATGGGCGGCGCTGATAGCAGCCCTTTATGTGGTGCTGACCTTTGCGGCAAATACGGCAGGGCTGGCAAGCGGTGCCGTTCAGGTGCGGCTTTCCGAGATGCTTACCGTCATGCCCCTGTTTACATGGGCGGCAGTACCGGGACTTACAGTGGGATGTTTGCTGGCAAACCTTTTGACAGGCTGCGCCCTGTGGGACGTAGTGTTCGGAACTTTTGCAACTCTGCTTGGAGCACTTGGAACCTATTATATAGGGCGCAGGAAGCCTGTACTGGGACCGGTATTTCCTATCGTAAGCAATGCGCTGATAGTACCGCTTGTACTGCAATATGTATATGGGCTTGAAGGAAGTTACTGGTACTTTATGGCCACCGTCGGAGCCGGAGAGATTATTTCCTGCGGACTCCTGGGATGGCTGCTGTATAAGGGAATTAAGCGTACGGGAGTATTTGCCGGGACAGGTAATAAATAAAAGGAGACTAAGAAAGAAATGGCGGTAAGATTAAACGAAGACAAGGAAATCGTAGCAAGAATTAAAGAAGGGCTAAAAAAGAAGGACGGATATTGCCCTTGCAGATTGGAAAAAACAGAGGAAAACAAGTGCATCTGTAAGGAATTTAAAGATCAGATAGCAGACCCGGAATTTGAAGGCTATTGTCACTGCATGCTTTACTATAAGAGCAGAGATTAGGCGAAACATACTTAATAATCGAGATAAAAAACCCGCGGGCTTCCGAAAAGCTTGCGGGTTTTATTACTCGGGTGACAATAAAGGAACAGCTCTTTTTGCATGCTTCATCGGTCATGCAGTGGCGTTTTGTCTTTGATGGGAATCTGAATTTCATAGAGAAATTCGCTGGTATGATCGGTCAGGTTATCGTCGATGTAATTGATCTGTAAAGCATCGCCGGTAATGTGCCAGCCTTGTTCGTCGATATAGTCCAGCATGCGGTTCAGACACTCCGCTCGATCCCACATTTTGCCCGCATAATAGCCGCAGAGATATCGGCTTGCAGGGATTTGTACCGAGGTTCCGGCATAGTTGTTGTAATCCTGATTAGTGATAAAGACAAAGGCGACGGCCGTTTCCAAAAGTCGGCGCTGTTTCATCTCTGCCTCGGGAATAAACGCGCCATGGGTGCAGCAGATGATGCCGGGAAGCTTTTCCGTAATCGTTTTCTCCAGCTGGCGACTGGCAAAGTATTTATCGTCATCATTTTTTATGCAAACACCATAGGACAAGGCGGCACGCTCCGGCAAACGTTTGATGGTTAGCTTGTCGGTTTCGTAGCGGATACTGTTATTGATCTTCAGCAGGTCAATTTTTCCCTTTAGGTTGACACGGACGCGGGTCAGGGCAGCTATCCGTTCGTCAATGTCTGTCAACTTAGCTTGAAGGATGTCCAGTGATTTGTTGACATTGCGATTATCTAGATAATCGCGGATTTCCTGAATCGACATGTTCAGCGCCCGCAGATCCTTGATTAGCACCAGCGTATAGATCTGTTCCTGGGTGTAGTAGCGGTAAAGGGACTTCTCGTTGACTACTGCAGGTTTGAACAGATCGATGCGATCGTAATACTTTAATGTGTTGGTGGGGATGTCGACAATCTTTGACATTTCACTGACAGAAAAAAGTTTTTTCATGTTCCTTTAACCTCCTATCCTTTTTTTCTATTATATTTTCTTTTTTTCATTACGTCAACCGAAGGGGAAACATTATAGTGGCTCAGTTCCCGCGAATCACCGGACAAGGGAGGAACCTGTGACCTGGTAACAGATTAAAGCGTGATAAAAATAGAATAAAAGTAAGAATTTTCAGTTGTTTGCGGATTGAACTTTTTTCCTCCCTGCTATTGACTTGTACGCTGCTCACGGCTCTATACTGATGATGTAAACGGAAGGAGTGATAGAGTGAAACAGCAAACAAAAACGGCGTTGATTCCGCCAAAAGAAGAAATTTTTTCCTGGATTGAACATTTTGCTAGCTTTGGCCACCGCCGATCCGGAACGGAGAACAACAGAAGATCAGCGGAGTACATTGCGGAAAAATTCAGGGAGTTCGGACTGGAGGAAATACGGTTCGACGAACCTGATGCGAAGCTGTTTTTTCCGGAGGAGTGGAGTTTAAGGGTGGGGGAGGAAGAAATCCCGTGCTACTTTATCAACTACACCAATTATTCGGGAGAGATCGGCATTACGGACACCGGTGAGATTACGGCAG
>CAKMLH010000141.1 GCA_927797855.1 uncultured Clostridia bacterium
CAAGCCACAGTCTGCCGTCCCTTATGGTCAGAGGAGATATTTCCTTTCCTTCCCGAACGCAGCGAGGCACTCCCGCCGCCCTGCAGTGGGAATATATTTTCATAACAGCAGGCATTCCGTAAAACATTGGGTGTCTTTCTTCCGGCGAGTTTCCCGCCAGGAAATTGCCGATATTCCACGGCTCATCATAAGCGATAAGCCTGCCCTTATCCATTACCATCACCTTGTCGGCCATGGTAAAGAGCTCCTCCAGCCTGTGCTCGGAAATAATAATCGTAGTGCCGAGATCACGGTTTATTCTGTATATTGTTTTGAGAAATTCCGAGGCCGCAATGGGGTCCAGCTGGGAAGTAGGTTCGTCCAGTATGAGGACTTTAGGCTGCATGACCATTATGGAGGCCAGATTCAGAAGCTGCTTCTGTCCGCCGGAAAGCTCACTGACATTCTTTCTGAACCATGTCTGTATATCAAAAAAGCTTGCCATCTCCGCAACTCTTCTCTTGATGGTTTTGTTGTCAAGCCCCAGACTTTCCAGGCCGAAGGCCAGCTCGTGCCACACCTTGTCGGTTACTATCTGGTTGTCGGGATTCTGCTGCACAAAACCGATTTCCGCCGCATTCCTCCTGTCATCCATAGCGGAGATTTCCTGTCCGTCATATAGAACCTCTCCCTCAACCTGTCCGTATGGAGTGAGGTTCTTTTTGAGATGGCGCAGCAGAGTGCTCTTGCCGCAGCCGGACTTGCCGCACAGAACCACAAACTCCGACTGGTTAACGGTGAAGGATACATCTTCCAGCGCTCTGACCTCTGCCGTAGGATATGCAAAATTTAAGTTTCTAACCTGTATTGTTGCCATTTAATTTCTCCAAATATATCTGTAACGATTGGTATGGCCAGCATCACTATGTAGGCCGCAAAGGTGATTACAGTGAGCACATCCCACTGCCCCAGAACCACCTTAGGATAGTAGTAAATTGAAGTCTTGCCGAGGATGCAGCCTGCAGCCGCAATGATGCCGCTTGCTCCGATGGCAGCCAGCAGCACCTTGTCCGTAGGCGTCAGCTTAAAAAGATGAAAGCTGGTTCTGCCGGGAAGCCCATAGCCTCTTGCTTCCATGGAGTCAGAAGTTTCTATGGCTGCCTCCAAAGACCAGGAAATGAGTATTGACACCTCCTTGGTGTACTGCCTTATCTTCGCAAAAAATCCCCCCGATACATGCCTTCCCATACATCTCTGGCCCATGGTGATTTCCCTGAACCTGGCTTTTAACAGGGGTATAAATCTGAAAATCATGGAAAGAGTCAGTCCCAGCACAGGTGCCGCCTTTCCGAAAAGATATATGAGCTTGTCCGAGGTCATAACCACATTAAAACAGCTGAACCACACTATAATGGACGAAAGAAGCACGGCTGCCGCCAGGCCGTACAGAAGGGCCTCCAGAGTGATTCTGCTGTCGTTGAGGAAAAACAGCACCGTTGCTCCGTTATGGGTAAACAGTGTATTGATTACCGCCATTATCACAACTATAGGTATGGTAAAGATAAGATTGGTCTTTACGGCCTTTCTGCCGTTTAAGAGTATGGAATAAATCCACGAAAAAACCAGAGTCACCGCCAGGAAGGCAGGGCCCGTGGAAAACATGGTTATGCCTATTGTAAACAGGAAAAATATCAGGTTAACAGCCGGGTGGCAGCCTGCAAAGGTGCTGCCCTCTCCCAGTCCGTCCTTAAACATCTTCAATATCGCGTCCTCCGTTAAGTGAGAAAGCCCAGACGATTTCGTCACCGTCTCTGACTATATATTCGGCGGGATCTTCATCCATAAGCCTGCCGTTGACTGTGTAAACCCAGCCGCTTCCCTGGCCGCAGTCACCGTTTTTAAAGTAGCCTATGGATTGGATAGCTCCCTCAGAGTTTTTCTTTATCTCTATATTTTTATTGCTGCAGATTTTTTCCAGAATGTCCAGGGCACTGTCGCCGTCATTTGCTATGTATTTAAGCCTTGCAAGGGCCTCGCCGTCATCGGGAATATACTGAACAAGTGTCTGATCCTTCAGCTTTTCCGGCGCCTCTGCCAACTTGTCGCAGCGTATCTGGATATGTACATTGGCCGTACCTTCCTTACCTGCATTTATAATGAGCTCCGCCGCTGCAGAAACCACAATGAGCACAGCAAGCACTATGAGAGCTGCCATGCGCTTTTTCTTTATATTCTTTTTTTTATCTTTTTCTTTTTCGGTCATGGTTCTTACCTCCGTGAAAAAATTGTACCACGGCGGCGGCTTAAAAGCAAGGCTGCGAATGGCTTCGGCATGTCTGAAGCTGCCAGGTATTTGGCTGGTGCCAGGTATTTGACTGGTGCCAGGTATTTGACTGGTGCCAGGTATTTTATTCATTTTTTTCCTACCGGCAGCTGTAAGCCGCATAAAACAATGGGGAGTAGGAAAAACGCTCATGGCAGATAAAGGTTTAAGAGCATTTTATAGCCTTGTTTTATCCATAAATTCCCTTTTATATTAAAAATTAACTCTTAAACACCCTTTGTCGTGCCGACCCTCAGAATATTTTTTCTTATTCTGTTTTATTTTCAACAGTTCCAGCGGTTGGTGGGAAAAAAATGCATAAAATTCGTTTCCTGTTCTCCCTTTTTCGCTGCCCGGACAGCAGGTCCATGGAAAGGAGGCCTTCCTTCACCCAGAAAAAAGCAAGGAAACGAAGCGAGCCTTCCGGCCCGCTTCATAAAAACTCAGATCAATTTATTTAAGCTTTTCTTATAGCCATCTTTGACCACTTGGTATAAACCTTTTCACCATTAATTATGCGCACTC
>CAKMLH010000142.1 GCA_927797855.1 uncultured Clostridia bacterium
TCCAACAATTTGGGCCTACCGTTTGGGCTCTATAGAAAAGAGGAGAGCGTAATTTCGCCCCACTATATCAGATGAGATCCTTCCGATAAGATGAGTCGGGAGGATTTTTTCATGAGGAAATCTAAAGAATACTATCAGGAACTGCTGGACGGATTCGCAGCCAGCGGGAAGAGCATATCCGGATTCTGCAAGGACAACGGGATTTCGAGGACCACTTATTACCATGCGAAAGAACAGATAGAACTTGGAAGGCCAGAAGAAGGAGAGGAACAGAATCTGCCAGAAGAACAGAAAGAGTTTGTCGTAGTGACGGTCACAGAAGATTACGTCACTGCCTTTTTCGGCGAGAGCGGAACAAAGGTAAGGATGGATCCGGACGGACTTGCGGAGATCATGAAAAGACTATGATCGACCTTTCGGAAATCAGAGGCATCTATCTTTATCCGGGTTTCACGGACATGAGATGCGGCATCAGGACACTGACGATAAAGGTGGCAGCCTCCTTCGGTCCGGAGGAATACAAGAAGAGCCTATTCGTCTTCTGCGGAAGGAATAAGCACAGCATAAAAATCCTGGAGATCGACGATGACGGGACATGGCTCTATCAGAAAAGGTTCCATGACGGGAGATTCAGATGGCCGAAGAAAGGCGAAAGCGCCACAGTCAGCCTGACAAGGCGCCAGATTCAGTGGCTCCTGGATGGCCTCAGCATTGTCCAGAAGGACGCAAGCAAGGAAATCGACGAGATGATACTTTGCTAGCATTTTCGTTTCATCATCTGAAATTAATAAATCGGAAAATACCGCATAAATATGTGCTTTTATGTTGTTTCCATATTGTTAATATGATATAATAATTGCATGGAAGACAGCAAGAAAATCAACCTTGACACCATCGATCTGGACACCCTCTCCGATGAGGAGCTCATCGCCGCGTTCGGCAATGTCGGCAATGCCATCATCCGCCTCAGGAACAAAAAGAACGCGGAGATGATGGAACTTCACGATCAGATGGTCAAACTCATAGACGCCGTCGAGAAGAAGAACTACGCCCTCATGAAGCAGCTTCTCGAAAGGTTCGATCCGACCAAGAAGCCGGACATCGGAGATGCCGACGAGGAGTATTCCGACGGGGAAACGGAAACACCGGAGAAGAAGTCCGTGAGCAAGGCAGGCCGCCCCAAGGGAAGCAAGACCGGAGGAAGCATCGACTTCGATAGGATCAGCGTCGTCGACCACAGCATCGGAGCTTCCGTTGCCGGCGGCAATCCGAGGACGTTCTTCAAAGTCGAGACCGTTCCGGCAAAGTGCATCGTACACCGCTATAAGGTCTATGACGATAGCCTCGGAAAACCATGTGAAAATGATGTGAAGGAACTTCCGGACCAGTTCGGCGACTCTTTTCTGACGCCTTCGCTGGGCGCGTACATCGTCACAAGGAAGTTCCTCTACGGAGTCCCTCTCTACAGGCTGGAAAGCATCCTGGGAGACGCAGGGGTAGGAATCTCGAGGGTGCAGCTTGCCGATTACTGCATCAGAGTGGCCGACGAGCTTGCCCCGATCAGTGACAGGATTGCCGATGACTTCATCCATTCCCAGGAAAGGGCGAAGGTGAGACATGCCGACGAGACGACACTCAAGGTCGTCAGGAACAGCAGGGAAAGCGGAAGGACGTGCAGGATGTTCGTCTACACCTCATGCAAATGGGATAAAAGGCTCTCTGCCGTCTACAGGTTCTGCACCGACCGGAAGGCCGAGAACATCATCAGCTTCTTCGTCGACTATTCCGGCGTCGTCGTCTGCGACGACTACAGCGGATACGACACGCTTGCCGGCGAGTCCCTAGGACAGATAACACTGGCAAGATGCTGGTTCCATTGGCGGAAGCGTTTCGAGGAGATCGTGCTCCTCGTTGAGAAATCGGCTCCGTCGGAAGCAAAGAAGAAAGCGGCTCTGTCGAAATCATATGCGGCGGAAGTCCTGAAGAAGATGCAGAAGCTCTTCGAAATAGAGAAGGAACATGCCGCCGACACGGCGGACGGCCTTCTCAAGGCAAGAAGGGAACAGTCGAGGCCGATCGTGGATGAGCTGTTCTCCGACATGAAGGCAAAGATGGATTCCTTCCAGGGAAGCCTGAAGGAGGCGGTTTCGTATGGCCTGAACATCGAGAAGGACCTCAGGGTGTTTCTCGACAATCCTTACGTCGAGATGACCAACAACGTCTGTGAACGGGCGGTGAAGGACTTCGTGATGGCAAGGAAGAACTTCCTTTTCAGCTATTCAGAGAAGGGAGCCAAGGCCGCCGGGACCCTCATGACGGTCATAAGGACGGCGAGGCTGAACCAGGTCGATCCCGAGAAATACATCGCCTATGTCCTCACGCAGCTTGGGAAGACCAGCCAGAAAGACATCGACAGCCTTCTTCCGTGGTCCGAAAGCCTTCCGGAAGAGCTGAGATCATCGAAATACGAGGTACCGAAAAGCGTCGTGGATAGTGTAAAGAAAGACAAATACGAATAAAAGGACACCGAAATAACGGAAAAAGCTGCCGGAGTGCCATAATCCCATCAACGTGGGACACAGGCAAACCCCGGCAGCTTTTCCTTTTATGACCTAGAAAGGGAAATTACGCTCTCAGAGGATCATGACTTTGAAGTCAGAGAAAAACGAGACTTAATTCAAATACTAAATTTAAAAGTAATCACTTACTTACCTTTACCTTTTTTTTCCTATATTGAGCAATCGTTTTCTTAACCTTATAATCAAACACAAAAAGTGACAATAAGTTGTCAGCGCCCT
>CAKMLH010000143.1 GCA_927797855.1 uncultured Clostridia bacterium
CATATAAATAACGATACCTTTACAGAAGAAGAAAGAGAAGCCTTGATAGCTGATATCGAGGCTTCTGATTTATCATATGTAATGGATATCGGCTTCGACCTTGCCAGCTCTGAGCAGGCCGTAAAGGATGCCCGAAGACTGCCCTGGTGCTATGGGGCAGTAGGCGTTCATCCTCACGATGCCAAAACCATGAATGAAGATGTGCTGCAGAGGATAAAGGAGCTTGCAGGCGAGGAAAAAGTCAAGGCCATCGGCGAAATCGGCCTGGACTTTTACTATAATAAATCCGAGGCGGAAGACCAGCGTTACTGGTTCCGCCGCCAGATAAGGCTGGCCAATGAGCTGAAAATGCCTATAGTCATCCACTCACGCCAGGCGGATCAGGAGACTATGGATATATTAAAGGAAGAAGGAGCTTTCAGTGATGAGCGTGCAGGCTGGTTCCCGAGAAGACCGGGACAGTGCGGGACCGCATCGCCTGATTGCGATGCTGCGAAGGCGGCAGACGAAAAGGACTGCCGCGTGCTGCTCCACTGCTTCAGCGGCAGCCGCCAGCTGGCAGAACAGTATGTAAAACTGGGAGCCACAATCTCCATAGCCGGGCCGGTAACATACAAAAACAATCGCAAGACCACGGAAGTAGTCGCTGGGATACCTATAGAATATCTCCTTGTTGAAACGGACTCACCTTACCTGACACCGGAGCCATTTCGGGGAAGACCCAACAAGCCTCCTTATGTAGAACACACTGCAAGGAGAGTGGCTCTTATCAAGGAAATGGAATACGATGAGGTCTGCCGGATAACACTGGAAAATGCAAAGAGATTTTTCGGGATAGAGTAGCAGGATTGGCCGTGAATGCAGCCGCGCACTTCGACTTTTTTCGATGGACGTTCATGGTAAAATGAAGCCATGGATACTAAAATGAGGAAAAAAGTCGGCCCAAGGCCGCAGAAAGTTAATATTCGCAAAGCGCCAGAGGAGACGGGAGGCATCGGAATCAGAGTCGGATATGCCTCCGCCGCCGCCGCGGGAATCAGCGGCGACGCCGCTGCTTCCTGCGGGCTGCCCGGGGGCAGCCGCGCCTTAATCCTGTCGGACGGAATGGGAAAGGGGATTAAGGCGGCGGCGGGCAGCAGGCTGGTGGTGGCAAGACTCAGGAAGAACCTTAAAGCGGGAATGCCGGTGGCAAAAGCCATAAAGGAAGTTAACCGGTACATGATCTGCCAGGCAGAAGCGGAAGCTGCAAAACAAAATGACGGAGACTGCAGCGGCATCGAGGATTTTGCCACTGCAGACCTCACGGTAATTGACCGGAGGAGCCGCCGCGCCCGGTTCTACAAGATGGGGGCGGCCACATCTTTCCTGATGCGGCAGGGACACGTGCGCAGAATAAAAGGAGAGTCCCTGCCGGTGGGAATCATACCCAAGCTCAGGCTAACACACATTTCCGCCGTACTGCGAGAGGGAGACATTATAATAATGGCTTCCGACGGAATAACCGATGCCGACAGAGATGATCCTGAAGCGGAATGGCTCTGCCGGTACCTTTCGGGGATTGATACAGGGAGGCTTTCTGCAAGACAGATTGCTTCGGATATTCTCCGGGAAGCGCAGATAAGATATGGCTCACGTGAATGTGATGACCTGACGGTGGCCGCCGCCGTCATTGTAAAGGGCGGCACAGACGGTGCAGAAGATGAAGAAAAAAATCCTAAAAACTATCAGAGAACATAATTTAATAACAGAGGGAATGCACATCGTGCTGGGTCTTTCCGGAGGCCCTGATTCGGTGTGCCTTTTCAGCGTGCTTACAGAACTGGCAGGGGAGATGAATCTGACCCTGCATCCCGTTCATATCAACCACAGATTCAGACCCGGTGCGGCAGAAGAAGATCAGGCCTATGTTGAGGAGCTGTGCAGAAGCAATGGCTTAAGCTGCAGAAGCTTTGTATATGACTGCCCGGCCATGGCCAGGGAGCAGAAGCTTACCCCGGAAGAAGCAGGAAGAAAGGCAAGGTATGAGGTGTTTTTCAAATTTGCAGGTGAGATTCACGCATCAGGTGTGCCGGCATCAAAAATCGCGGTGGCTGTGGCTCAAAACGCCAACGACCAGTGCGAAACCATACTTTTCCGAATACTGAGAGGCACCGGCACAGACGGACTTTCGGGGATTGCCTACAAGAGGAAGGGCCAGGGAGGCTTCCATGTAATAAGACCTCTCCTGGATATAACCAGAGATGAAATTGAAAAATACTGCGCAGATCGCAATCTTAATCCGCGCATTGACCATACAAACAGTGAAACCGTATATACCCGCAACAGAATCAGGCTGGAGCTGATACCTTATCTGGCCGATAATTTCAACAGCAATATTGTTGAGACTGTAAACCGTCTGGGCAGAATCGCCGCCGAAGATCGTGACTATATCTGCAGACAGGCAGCGACAATTTTCGACAAAATTCGACTGCAGCAGCAGCCAGATAAGCGAGAGGCGGCAGGCGGGCAGCCGGCAGGTGCAGAGCCGGCAGAAACCGAAGTTGTGTCCGTCTTCACAGCACCTTTGGAAAACCTTCACCCGGCAATAAGATTCCGGGTGTACAATATAGCCTTAGGGAAGGCCGGCATGGCCGATGATGTAACCCGTGCCCACCTTGAAGCGGTGGAAAAGGTACGGATTTCCAGAAGCCCGTCAGCTTCCTGCAGTCTTGCAGGGGGATTTGAAGTTTACAAAGCCTATGACAGGCTCGTATTCCGGCGCGGAGGCAGTGAAAAGACTGCA
>CAKMLH010000144.1 GCA_927797855.1 uncultured Clostridia bacterium
CGTCAAACACAGCATTGGCCACATCCGTAATTTCTGCCCTGGTGGGTACCGGATTTGTTATCATGGACTCCAGCATCTGTGTTGCAGTTATAACGATTTTGCCGCTTTGCTGACAGCGCTTGATGAATCGCTTCTGGATTCCGGGAAGTTTTTCAAATTCCACCTCCACGCCCATGTCGCCTCTCGCAACCATTATTCCGTCGGAAAGCTCAAGTATTTCCTCGAAATTTTCTATTCCTTCAAGATTTTCTATCTTCGAAATTATCTTTATTCTGCTGCCGCCGTTTTCCTTGAGGAATTCCCTGAGAAGTCTTACATCGTCTGCTTTTCTCACAAAAGATGCGGATATATAATCTACATCTTTCTGGATGCCGAAGAGAAGATCCGACTTGTCTCTTTCGCTCAGATAATCCATTTTAAGGGACACCTTTGGAATATTGATTCCCTTGTGATTTCCCACAATTCCGCCGTTTTTCACAAGGCATTTTATTTCCCTGTCTGTTGTTTCCAGCACTTCCATCCTGATTTTACCGTCATCTATAAGGACGCTGTCGCCTCTTTTAAGCTGATGAGGAAGTTCTTTATATGTTACCGAGCAGCCGCTGCTGTTTCCCACAATTTCTGCGGAAGTAAGAGTAAAAGTCTGTCCTTTTAAGAGCTCCGCCTTTTCCCCTTCGAAGGTGCCGGTTCTGATTTCCGGCCCCTTGGTGTCAAGCATAACTGCGGCAGGAATGCCCAGCCTGTCTCTCACCTTTCTGAATTCGTCTATGGTTCTTCCATGGCTGTCGTGATCTCCATGAGAAAAATTAAGTCTCGCCACGTTCATGCCCGCCAGAAGCATTTTTTCGATTACTTCTTTGTCTGCTGACGCAGGTCCCAGAGTGCATACAATTTTAGTCTTTCGCATTGGATACCTCCTTCTCCTTTTAATTATACTTTTACTCGTTCCCATACGCAAGGGAAATATGCGGCTGCAGATACAATCTGCCCTGCTATGTGCAAAAAGAATGCAATGTTCATTCTTGCCAGTTTTTTCTCATGCAGATATAATTATGTCAGAATATGCTTTCCGAAAACCGCATAAAGCATACAAATGTATATACATAGGAGGAAATTTATCATGGCATTCGATCCGGATTTAGCAGAAAGATTACGAAGCGAAAAAGCGGCTCCCCTGATTATGGACCCAGACAAAGCCGCATTACTTATACAGGACGGCATGGCTGTCGGCATCAGCGGCTTTACCAATGCCGGCTATCCCAAGGAAGTTCCCCACGCGCTGGCGCAGCAGGCCCTTTCAGGAAGGAAAGTGAAAATTGATCTTTATTCAGGTGCTTCAGTTGGTCCTGAAGTGGACACCGAGCTTGCTGAGGCAGGAGTTATCAGAAAGAGACTCCCATATCAGACCAATTCTTCTTTGAGGAAGCTCATAAATGCAGGTCAGGTGGACTATGTGGATATGCATCTTGGCCGGTCCCCTGAATTTGTGGGAGGCGGTCATGTGAGAAAGCCCGATGTGGCGCTGGTGGAAGCACTGGCGATTACAGAGGAGGGCAATCTGATTCCAACAACATCCGTAGGGAACACCCCTACCTACGTTGAAGAGGCAGATACTGTAATAGTTGAGATTGCCATGGCCAAGCCTCTCGCTCTGGAAGGAATGGCAGATGTCTATATGTGCGAAAAACCTCCTTTCAGGAAGCCTATTCCTCTGACCCATGCGGGGGACCGTATCGGAACACCTTACATAAAATGCGGCTGGGACAAAATCAAAGCTATTGTCATCTCTGATAAAAGCGACCTCACAAGACCCCTTGCCCCGATTTCGGAGGATTCGAAAATGATAGGTCAAAACATCATAAAGTTCCTTGAAAACGAAGTGGCTGCAGGCCGTCTGGGCAAGTCTCTGCTTCCTATTCAGTCCGGTGTCGGCTCAGTTGCAAACGCAGTTCTTTACGGCCTGCGTGATTCGGAATTTGAAAATCTTACATGTTATACGGAAGTTATTCAGGACTCCATGCTTGATCTGATAAAATGCGGCAAGGCCGGCGTGGCATCATGCACCGCTCTTGCCCCTTCTCCGGAAGCTCAGAAAGCTTTCTTCGATGATATTGACTTTTATAGAGAGCACATCATCTTCCGTCCTGAGGAAATTTCCAACTCAATTGAAGTGGCCCACCGCCTGGGGCTCATTGCCATGAATACGGCCCTTGAAGTGGATATTTACGGAAATGTAAACTCAACTCATGTGGAAGGGAAAAAAATGATGAACGGTATCGGCGGCTCCGGCGACTTCTCCCGCTCCGCATCTCTGGTAATATTCACCACATCATCTGTGGCCAAAGACGGTGCCATTTCTTCCATCGTTCCTATGTGCCCTCATGTAGACCATACGGAGCACGAAGTAATGGTAATTGTAACAGAACAAGGCTATGCAGATCTCCGTGGACTTTCTCCTAAGGAAAGAGCCGTTAAAATCATCGAAAACTGCGCTCATCCTGATTACAGAGATAAGCTTATGGACTACTTTAACAGGGCATGCGAGCAGATGCCTTGCCAGACGCCCCACATTCTTGACGAGGCTCTTTCATGGCATTCAAAATATGAGAAAACGGGCAGCATGAAATAGAAAACCCGTTAAGCAAAAGAGCAGATACACATATTGTGAGTCTGCTCTCTTTTTGTCTTCTTTTTTATTTTCCGAACCAGTAGCGCCGGCGCTTCCTGCTTGCATCTTTAT
>CAKMLH010000145.1 GCA_927797855.1 uncultured Clostridia bacterium
GCACGTCTGATGTACCAGTTGGAAAGATCCTCTGCCACGAAATCAGTGATTGCTCTTACTGTCTTCATGTGGTCGTACTGGTCCATATATTCGGTCACATCTGCCACAAGGCGGTTGTATTTGCTAAGAATCCATCTGTCAAGCTCAGGTCTCTTGTCATATTCAACCTTAAGCTTTCCCGCATCCAGATTGTCCTGGTTTGAATACAGAACGAAGAAGTTGTAAACATTTCTCAGTGTGCCGAAGAATTTGCTTACAATGTCCACAAGACCGTCCTCGTCAAACTTGGTCGGTGTCCATGCCGGTGAAACGCTTAAGAGATACCATCTGGTGGCGTCTGCACCGTACTTGTCAAAAAGCTCAAATGGTGAAACCGTGTTGCCTCTGGACTTGGACATTTTCTTGCCCTCTTTGTCCAGAATAAGGTCGTTTACAAGTACATTCTTGTAAGGAGCCTTGCCCATGATGAACGTGGAAATAGCCATGAGAGAATAGAACCATCCTCTGGTCTGGTCGATACCCTCGCAGATGAAGTCGGCAGGGAAAAGCTTGTCGAAGTTTTCCTTGTTTTCAAACGGATAGTGCCACTGTGCAAAAGGCATTGCACCTGAGTCGAACCAGCAGTCCATAACCTCCGGAATCCTGTGCATTTCCTTGCCGCATTCAGGGCAGGTAATTGTTATTTCATCAACATAAGGTCTGTGAAGTTCTATGGTCTCGTCAATATCCTGATTTGCCAGCTCCACAAGTTCTGCGCGGGAGCCTACGCAGTGAAGGTGTCCGCATTCACAGCGCCAGATCGGGATAGGTGTGCCCCAGTATCTGGAGCGGGAAATCGCCCAGTCCTTAACTTCGGCAAGCCAGTTTCCGAAACGCTTTTCGCCTACGAATTCAGGGAACCAGTTTACTGTGTTGTTGTTGGCTACAAGCTGATCCTTAAGCTTGCTCATTTCTATATACCATGACGGGTGAGCATAGTAAACCAGAGGTGTGCCGCATCTCCAGCAGTGAGGGTAGTTGTGCTCTATCTTTTCCTTGGCAAAAATCTTGTTTTCCTTTGCCAGATATTTGATTATTTCTACATCAAGACCTTCTTCCATTACGAAACGGCCTTTCCACGGTGTAGCTGTATAGCAGCCTCTCTCGTCAACAGGCTGAAGAACTGCCAGATTGTACTTGCGGCCGCACTGATAGTCGTCTTCACCGAAAGCCGGAGCTGTGTGTACGATTCCGGTACCGTCTTCAGTGGAAACATAGTCCATACAGGTTACGAAGAAGGCATTTTTGCCTGCAGGAACTTCTACAAAAGGCAGCAGCTGCTCATATTCCATGTATTCGAGAGCGGAGCCTTTCATCTCTTCTAGAATCTCGTACTTTCCTGCACCGAGCACTTTATCTGCAAGTCCCTTGGATACATAGAAAATATTGCCTTCCTCGTCACCTTCCAGCATTCTGGCTTTGATATAGTCAATGTCAGGTCCCACTGTCAGGGCAACGTTTGCAGCAAGTGTCCAAGGTGTGGTTGTCCATGCCAGGAAATACTCGTTTTCTGTTCCTGCTTTCTTGAACTTCATGGTCAGGGTGTTTACCTTGACCATCTTGTATCCCTGAGCCACCTCGTGGGAAGCAAGACCTGTCCCGCAGCGCGGGCAGTAAGGGAGGATCTTGTGGCCTTCGTAGATAAGCCCTGCATCAAAGAATTGCTTTAAAATCCACCAGCCTGTTTCGATATAGTTGTTGTCCAGAGTAATGTACGGGTTATCCATATCAACAAGATATCCCATTCTTTCGGACATTTCTCTCCACATTCCCGTGTAGGTGAACACCGATTCTCTGCACTTCTGGTTGAATTCCTTGATTCCGTATTTTTCAATGTCCTTCTTGCCTGACATGTTAAGCTGCTTTTCTACTTCGATTTCCACAGGAAGTCCGTGAGTATCCCAGCCGGCCTTTCTGTTTACCTGAAAGCCCTGCATTGTCTTATAACGGCAGATTGAATCCTTTAAGGTTCTCGCCATTACATGGTGGATGCCCGGCTTGCCGTTGGCTGTAGGAGGTCCTTCATAGAAGATAAAAGGCGTACAGCCTTCTCTTGCCGTTACGCACTTGTTAAGCAGGTCTTCCTCCTTCCACTTGGCAACCTGCTCATTCTGAACCTCTGCAATTGGTTTTTCTGATAGATTCTTGAACATTTCTCTGTTTTCCTTTCTTGATATGCCTTTCGCTTAAGGACAAAAAAACGCCCCCAAGCCGATATGTCTTTATCGATTTAGGGACGATTATCTCAATTCTTTTAAATAACCGCGGTACCACCCTAATTGCGAGCCTCCATCAAGGCCGCCTCTCTTTAGTGTGTCAGACTCCGGAGTGATATTCACAATCAGGCTTCACCGCTGCCCTCTCAGCTTATGGGCTGCTCTCTGTAAGGTTATTACGCCCGGCTACTGGTTCCTTCACCGTCTGGATATTAAACTACCATAATATTTTAAACGCGGCGCAGAAGATTGTCAAGTGCAAAAACTATTCTTCTTCCCTCTTGTAGGTAATCAGATCTTCTGCAATCTCATGAGCGGCAATGGAAACGGGCTTGTCGATATCAACATCCGCCAGAATAGGCTTGCCGTCAATAATATCTCTGGCTCTCTTTGCCGCCAGAATAACCAGCGTGTATCTGCTGTCTGCTTTCTTTCTGATTTCATTAATTGATGGGTATAACATTATTCATCCTCCTTATACCTT
>CAKMLH010000146.1 GCA_927797855.1 uncultured Clostridia bacterium
TGAACCCTATCAAATATTTTTAACTTTTTTCGGATTTTAAAGTGTCAAACTACCGAGCGAGAACTGCTGTGTCACACTGCCTATAGTGCCGGATATCACGGCTGTGTCATATCCGAAGAGTATCCCTCCGATGGCTGAAGCTACTGAAAGGAAGATGATGTATCCGGTGTTGGTGCCGGCCTGTCCTGATGATGTCATGATGTTATTTAATTTTATTTTTAACGGCAACAAAAATAATGAAAATTCATATTAAAATAATTTTAATATAAAAAAATTATTAAAATAACATTGTTGTATAAAATAAATATTTTATTTTTGCATCGTGTTGTTTGTGAAAAAAATTGTTATAATTTATTGATACTATAAAAACTACTTCTTAATCTTATTTAGTTATGAAAAAAATGATGTTTTTATTCGGGGCTGTAGCCCTGATGGTTCTTTACTCTTGCGACAATGGTGAGCAGGGTGGGGATAATGGACCGGTTGTCACTACGACTGAAGCTATTGACCTGTCGGAGGTCGCCCAATTCATAGGGAATTCCTATGGTGACCTTTATTATCCAGAATCAAGGATAGCTGATCCTAACGGTAATGTTCATCCGAAATATATGTTTGACGGTGTTACGTCTATTGATTATAGTGATGATGGCACCAAAATCAATCGTAGCAGCTACCAATATTGGGGGATGATGTGTGAGCCGAACAAAGAAGGTCAGGACCTTCCGGATGAAATGGTTAATCCAGAGTTGACGGAAAGTTGGGGATATGAGGTGGCTGCATATTCAGGAGCCCCGATTTTTGACTTCGGTTCGGAAATGCGTCTTGCCTCTCTGGTGTTTTATCCGTACTGGGAGCCTTATGTGAAAAATGGCTTTGTTGCAAAAATTGAAGTTTATGCCTATAACGGTAAAGGTGAAATAGAGACCGAGTCCGTAAATTTCTGGGAAGGAGATAAGGTGAACGGTGTCCCTGCCGTAAAAGTGAAAGACCGCAGTGTGGGTAAATGGGAGAACTGGACCCTTATCGGCTCTTCAGACCGCAGTGAGGAGCTTGTGAATATGTCACAAGAGGAGATTCTAAGCCAGAAACCGTTGCTTTCCACTGCCATAAAGTTCGACTATGATAAAGTCCCTGACGCAAGGTACTATCGTTTCAAACTGTGGAGTATCGCTATGTTCAGGGAAGGTGTAAAGCCTTGGTGGTATTCAAGATGGAGCATCGCTGATCTTTCAGTAGAGCGTTACGTGGTGGTCGAGTAGTTTTCCCTGGATAGATGTCGATGCGAAGCGACATAATATTTCCGGCTCTCGTGCTTGCGCCAGTATTCCTGGTGCTTGCGTGCGGGCCGGAAAAAGGTGGAGAGGATACGCCGGGCGATATATCCGGCGTGTCCTTCGTAAAATTGGCGCCGGAGGCCATGTCTACACCGGTATCGGTAGTGCTTGAATACGAGATAGACAATGACGTCATCGTCGAGAACCTGACCTCTTATCCGGAATGTGGGATCTGCTGGGACACTGATGGTACGCCTGTGATTGAAGACAATTTCCAGGCCGGTCCGAAGCTTACGAGGAATTCCGGGAAGGAGACCCAGGTGATTTCCAATGTTCTTCTGGACTATGGCAAGACTTATTATTTCCGGGCGTATTTCAGGAACAGCCGGGAGGTATATTACAGTGAGGATATAGTGGAAGGGCGTCTCGGTAAAGAGCCGTCCGAGATCAAGTTTGACTGGACCAGGCTCGATACTCCGGAGCTGCCTTCTTCTGTTTCAGTGTATTTTACGGATTCACCACTTGATGGCAGGCCTTTCAATGCCTGGTATGCGGTGGCTGATGTGACTTCCTCGGATGTGGAGCTGAAGGTGAATCTTCACGACCGGATCAAGACTGTGGACGAGCAGGCTGCGGAGGATCCGAAGTGCTGCGTCCTGGTGAATGCTGCTTATTTCCTTGCTTCCGGAAGTCTGGGCATATCGGTGGTCGGCGGTTCTGAGCAGGGCATGGTGACTACATACAGGGGCTCCCTGAGGCCGGAACACCCGGAATACAACAGTGTCTATCCTGCTACCAGAGGCATTTTCGGTGTAGATGCCGACGGTGTGCCGTCTGTCTACTGGACCGGATCGGGAGGGGCGATATACTATTATGACAGGCCGCTGCCGTCCCTTATAGGCTCTGACCCTTATGCCATGATGAGTCCGAAGCTTCCTTCTGCTCCTGTGGACTGGGAGCCGGAATATGCGATCAGCGCCGGCCCTGTGCTCCTGTACGACGGGAAATGCCCGTTCGACTTTACACTTACCGGACAGGGTGAAGAATACTATATGCACAATTTCGAGATGATCCCCTATGATATTTTCGGTGATGATGTGCGTCCGGACAGGACGGCTGTCGGCTATACTGAAGACGGCAGGGTGATTCTGTTTATCTGTGACGGGCGCTGCGAAAAGAGTGACGGGGCGCTGCTCACAGAGCTTGCGATGATCATGAAAGGTCTCGGGTGCACCTATGCGGTCAATTATGACGGCGGCGGGTCCACCCGTATGATTGTCGGTTCGGAGAATATGAATGATGTTACTGCGGAAGCCAGCCGTCAGGTGTGGTCGTCGATAGGGTTTTACAGGAAATAATTTAAATTGT
>CAKMLH010000147.1 GCA_927797855.1 uncultured Clostridia bacterium
AGCCCTTTTTCCTCATGAATTGCAGGAAAGTCCGCATCGGTAGAAAAACCGGACACTACATTTGGATTTTCCTTCTTCATGTAGTACTCCATGCCCTTCCACTCTGTCTCTTCATCAAGTCCCATAATTGCACGTATAGACCTGGTGGGCTCAAACCCCGCCTGTTTAAGAGCTTTCATTGCGTAATATCCTGCAATAAAAGGTCCCTTATCGTCGATGGTTCCTCTGCCGTACATCCTGCCTCCGCTGATTTCGGCACGGAAAGGATCCGTCTTCCAGTTGGAAAGGTCACCTGCGGGAACTACATCCAGATGCCCCACAACAGCTACAACTTCGTCGGTCTTACCTTTAAACTCGATGTGGCCGCCGTAATTATCCACGTTTTTCACGTCGAAGCCGTCTCGCCTGCCCATTTCCAGGGCAAAGTCAAAGGCCCGCTGAACCTCCTTTCCGAAAGGAGAATCGCCTTCAGCTTCACCTGCAACACTCGGAATTGCCACCAGATCCTTCAGAGTCTGAAGCATTTCCTGCCGGTTGTCTTCAATAATTTGCAAATAGTCTTTCATTATTATTAACCCCTTATAAATTTTATCCCAGATATATCTGTCCCAGAAGAAGTACTATACCAAGAACAGTTAAAATGCCAAGAAGCGGGAAGATAAACTTCAGCCACTTGTCATAAGTAACGTCTACCAGTTCCAGTGACGGCAGTATCATACCTGTCGGTGTGATGAAAGTAATAATTCCGAGGCCGTAAATGTATGCAGATACTACTACCTCTCTCGGAATACCCACCACATCAGCAAGCGGCGCCATAAGAGGAATGGACATTAAAGCAAGACCCGATGATGAATTTACGAAGAATCCAAGAATTACGAAAACCAGCATCATAAGAATAATGAAAATTGCCGGAGGCATTCCCGCAACTGCACTTGACAGGCCGTAAAGAATGGTCCCAGAAATATTTCCAGCATCCAGAAGCAGACTTACCGCTCTGGCAACGCCGCAGATAAGAGCAACGCCGATAAGCTCGGAAGCCCCGTTTACAAATTCTCTTACAATTGCTTTTTCTCCGATACCCCCGATGATTCCGATAAGGATTCCCGATACCAGGAAGAGCTCTGCCATTTCTCCGAACCACCAGCCCTGAGACGATACTCCCCAGATCATTATTACGAATGATAAGAGGAAAATAACCAGACATATCTTCATTCTGACTGTAAATTCCGGAATGTTGGTCAGGTCAGCCGCAGCAAATCTCTTTTCTATGAATTCCCTGCTCTCAAAGCTCAGAGATTTAGCCGGATCAGCCTTTACCCTCCTGGCATATTTAAGAATGTAAACAACAACGATGATGATACCTAAAACAAGGCCCACAAGCCTGAATACTATGCCGTTTGTAAAGCTTACGCCTGCAGCGTAAGAACCGAGAACCACCGAGAAAGGATTTACTGTAGAAAACATGCAGCCTATGCTGGAGCCTGCATATATTGCAGCAACTCCTGTAATGGCATCATAGCCCGCTGCAATGAAGATTGGTATAAGAACCGGATAGAAGGCAATGGTCTCTTCGCACATACCGAAGGTAGTACCTCCAAGGGCGATTAAGAAAGTAACAACAAAAATAATGATCTGCTCTCTTCCCTTGCATGCTTTCGACAAAGCGCCTATCCCCGCATTAAAAGCGCCCATGTAGTTAAGTATGCCGATACAGCCGCCGATCATAAAGATAAATACAATTATATCTACAGCATCGTACATACCGTCAATTGCCGAATAAAGGAAATCCTGCAGACCCTGAGGTGAGGCTTCAACTTCCGTATATGTCCCCGAAATCGCCATCGGTTTATATATGGTCCCGTCAAGAAAACTGTCAAGATGAGCAGTGATGCCGAATTTGTCCAGCGTTTCCTGAGTAGCCTCATAATATTCCTGACTTCCGTCAGCTGCCGAAGTAACAACGAATTGTCCTGCGTCCTCGTCATAAGCAAATGTATCGTAGTTACCTGCCGGAATAATCCATGACAGAATAGCTGCAATGAGTACGACGATAAAGCAGATGGTGAAAGCAGAAGGAAATCCCCTCTTTTTCTTTTCTTTTGCCATTTCAGTAATACCTCCCTAATGAAATTGTTCGACAAAATGCGTTAATTTTTTCACATTCCCCATATTCATTTTATCACGATATTACTATTATTACAACCTGCAACTTTCGTTTTTATCTGACAATATTAGTATATGATTTCCGTCTGAGTTTTCAGCCAGCCCGCCGTTTCCTCATCAAGCAGAGGCTGAAGCTTTTCATATACCTTCCGGTGATAATTGTTAAGCCAGCTTTTTTCCGTCTCCGTCAGCATCTCAGGCATAATCGCCTTCCTTTCCCACGGACACCATGTAATCGGTTCAAATTGCAGCATACCGTCCTCGCCTCCGATGCTGTCCTCAGCTCTGATGCAGAGTATTTCGTTTTCCAGTCTGATGCCGTACTCATCCGTCAGGTATAAACCGGGCTCATCGCTTGTAATCATTCCCTCTCGGATTATACTATCTCCGCCCAGAGGGCTGATTTTGTTCGGTCCTTCGTGGACGCTGAGAAGGTGACCTACTCCGTGGCCTG
>CAKMLH010000148.1 GCA_927797855.1 uncultured Clostridia bacterium
GGTTCAGGAGTCACTGCCAGACATGTATGCACCACACTGTTGGAAGAGGGAGATGATGCGCGCAAGATTAATTATTTTTATCAGCTTGTGGATGATCTGCGGCATTCTCTCAAGGATGCAGGGGCGGAAGACGTTCTGGTCAAGAACGGAAACACCTATGCTGTGGATGTCCGGCAGCTGGATTGCGATTATCTGCAATACCTGAGAACAGGCAGGCCGGAGTTTCGCGGTGAATATATGTCCCAGTACAGCTGGGCGGAGGAAACCTGCGCTCTTCTTTTCCGAAAGGGCTCGAAATAACGGGAATTTTGTAATGATTTTGTAAGATTTGCTATGGTATAATACCCCTTTAAGATGGGGTATTATTTTTTTTGATACCAACACGGTTAAGAATGAAAAATGATATAGCGGAGGAAACACATTTTGGCTTGGCTTATACTGACACTGATATCTACAATCAGCTGGGGTGTTACTGACGTTTTCAGCAAGATGAGCGTAGACGAAAATGACAAGGATTTCCATATAAAGCTTACAATCTGGACAGGCATGGCCATGGGTGTACTGTTTCTCATGCTGCTGCCTTTCTCAGAGAGCAAAGCATCTATCATCGAGCTGTCTGCTAAATACATAGAGTTTGTGCCGCCGGCACTGCTCTATATCATTTCCATAATGGTTGGGTTTGTGGGATTGAAATACCTCGAGCTTTCGGTGTTTTCACCGATACAGAATGCTTCCGGAGCTGTAGCCATGCTGATTATTCTGGCATATTACCTCTACTCCGGCAGAATCTCTGCCGTTTCCGAGGTGGTTTCCCCTATGGACTGGGTGGGGGTCGTCCTCGCAACTGCAGGTATACTGTCTATGGCTGCAGTACAGCATAACTTGTCAAGAGAGAAAAAAGCGTCCGATCCGGGAAACAACAAGTACAGGTACGGAGCTGTGGCGCTCCTGTTCCCGCTGGCATTCTGCTTTATGGATGCGGCAGGAACTGTAATAGATAATTTTATTCTGAACGGAACAGATGGTCAGGAGGGCATAGGTGCCGTAGACTATCTGATATTATATAACCTCGCTTTCTTTGTGGTTGCGGTTATTCTCTGGATTTATCTCCTGATAGTGAGAAAAAAACCTTATAACCCTTTCCAAAAGAGCGAAATCATCAAGGCAGCCTCCGGAATAGGCGAACTGCTGGGAAATGCATTCTACATATTCGCAATGGCTCTGGACCCGCTGCTTACAGGACCTATAATTTCTGCCTATTGCGTGGTTTCTGTGGTTCTTTCCGGGACGGTACTCAAGGAAAGACTGCGGCCTTCCCAGTATCTGTGCGTAGGTCTGGTGCTGGCCGGCATAATTGTGATGTCTGTTTCCGAAATAATCAGCATCGGATGATATGAAGCCTCAAGGAGTTTTTATGAAAAAAAGTAGATCGTTATGCGAAAAAAGGTTTACATCGCTGGTGCTTACCGCCAGCTTTGCTATGGCTATCGAGTATCTCATGCTGCTTTCAGACAGCATCATTATAGGTAATATGCTGGGAGAAGCTGCTCTTGCCGGACTTAATATTGTAACACCGCTGTTTTCCATAGTGGTGTTCGTCGGGACGGTTATCAGTGTAGGCACTACCGTATGCTACTCCTTTGAAATGGGAAAGCTGGACAAGGATGCGGCGGACAGATATTTCGGGCAGGGCATCATAACAGCTGTGGGCGCAGGAATCATATTATTCATGACAGTTTTCATGATAAAGGACCTCTTCCTGGGATATTACAATCCGTCTCCGGAGATATATTCTTATGCGGAACAGTACTACAGATATTTTAAGTTCGTGGCACTTGTAATGCCCATTTATGTTACCCTGGTGGATACGGTCTACTGTGACGGAGATGAGCTTATCTGCAACCTTTCATATGTTCTTCAAGTGGGCGGCAATATCCTTTCCTCGGTACTGCTGTGCAGGGTTATAGGGATAGCCGGTGTAAGCCTGGGCTCAGTCATAGGCTGCGTGCTCAGCATGTCCGTGCTGATAATTCATTTTTTAAGGAAATGCAGTTCACTGCGGTTTGTATGGTTTATAAGTCTCAGAACCATATTTGATGTGATTAAATTCAGCATAGTTGATGCGGGAATGTATCTCTTTCTGGCAATCCAGCTGCTTGTTTTCAATAAACTGATTATACATAATTTCGGAAGTGAATATCTGCCTGTCCTTACTGTCGTGGCAAGTCTGGTGGAGATGACGGTAATCTTTGACGGACTCGGGCAGGCTCTGGAGCCTCTTGTAGCAGTATACAACGGCGAGGGAAACACAAAGGGAATTACGTCAAGCATGAAAATCGCCGGTAAATTGGCTGTAATAGAGGGTATCGCAGCCACGGTGCTGGTTCTGATATTTGCCGGATTATTTGTAAGACTATTCGGAGTTAGCGACCCTGTGCTGGCATCCATGGCTAAAACCGCTGTGAGAATCGCAGCTTTCAGCATGCCATTTGCGGCATTATGCTTTTTGTTTACATCGTACTTCCTGTATATGAAAAGAATCGGGCTTGCATTTTTCATATCCATGCTCAACAAACTGATTCTCCCTCTGCTGTTCGCGGT
>CAKMLH010000149.1 GCA_927797855.1 uncultured Clostridia bacterium
TTATGTACGAGGAAATCATATAATCCAGGCTGTCGCTTTCCTGAGACTTATACATCTCCATATCCAGCTCCCCGCTCACCTTCCCCGGTTCACAGTAAAAGTACAGCGGACCGAGCCAGCCGGAAAGCACCCTCCTGCTTGTCTCACTGTATTCCACCGAAGCCCACGCAGGCTGTCCATTAAAAAGAAAGCATACGCTCTGGTCTTCCGCACCGTCGATGAACTGAGTCACAATGTGGATGTTTTCATATCTGTCCAAAAGATATTCCAGCCGGTTCTCTTCGCGGACGAAGGACAGACTGCCTCCGATAAGGTTCATTTCTTCTTCCGATACAGCTGCGTTGGTATTATTGGTATTGTTCACATCACTGCCGTTTTCAGGCTCCTCGCCGCCGCAGCCCGTAAAAAATATCAGCGATGCTGCCAAAACTGCAGCCATAAACACTGTTAAAGGTTTCTTTGCCATATTTTCCTCCTAAACAGCTTAAATATCATCAGGGTAGTTGTTCGGCCCGTTAAGCACCTTTAGCCTTCCCTCAACACTGCGCTGAAGGTGAGTGTGAAGCATCAGGTATTCCTCAAGAATGGAATAGTCAGAGCTTGCCAGCACTTTCGGCTCGCCGTTGGCCCGGGTCTCCTCCTGAGTCACGCCGAAGAAATCATCCATGTTGGAATAATGGAAAATCTGAAGTGCCATGCGGAAAGTGTCATCGTCGGCCACAGGATTTCCGTTGACCGTAAAATCTGTAAATGTCTTTGTATTGTAGTCGTAGGTCAGCTTCAGGGCCTCAGGCACCTGATAGAACTCCGTCTCGTCGCTGAACATATGGTCACGCATTACGAAAGCAAAGGCCCTCTTTAGCTGCTGACCCGTCCAGGTAAAGCCCATTATCTCGTCTTCAAATGGGAAAATGACCTTTATGTCTCCCAGTTTTACCACCGGTCCCAGGGACGGTTTGCGGATACTGCCTGAGCCTATGAGCATCAGGTCCACCCCCAGAGATTCGGTAAAGATATCAGCAAAAAGATTTCCCAGCTCGGTCTCCCGATTGCGCTTGGGATGAGTAAGGGCTCTTGGAAAATGTGTCACTATCTTGTTGTATTTACGGTCTGTTTCATCTTTATAGTGCCTTATAATGTCCTCCAGATCCTCGTCCCGCGGACAGGTTTCTGCGTTTATCGGCACCAGCTGCCAGTTGTATTCAGCAACAGAGTTAGTATCTGCATCAACCACTATGTCGAAGCGGCCCAGCTGGTCGGTGCCGGTGCCTGCCTGCACGATAATCACATTGTTTTCCACAGCAGGCTCATCAGGTCTGGTGTGTGAATGTCCTCCGATGATAATATCGACACCCCATTCAGGCATGAGGAGTTTTGCCAGTTTTTTGTCCTCCTCGAAGCCGATGTGGGTCAGAAGCACCGTCAGGTCAATATCCACCGACTTGTAATTGTCGCAGATTTTGCCCACTTCCGCCGCTGCCTCGTTGATGTCCACAAAGGTACCCATAAGGTTGTCATTTTTTGCTGCCGCCATGATTTCCTCGGTAATAATTCCGATGAAAAGAATGTTCATACCGGCAGCACGAAGGACTTTATGGGAATTAAAGATTCGGGTTCCCGTAGTCTTTATGTACAGATTGGCATTTACGATGGGGAATTTACAGCACTTTTCCAGGAAAAGCAGATGTGCCATGCCGTAGTCCACCTCGTGGTTCCCCAAAGTCACCACATCAGGTGCCAGGTAGTTCATGATTTCGATAGTGCTGACACCCTGGTACTCCGCGTCGATTATGGAGCCTCTAAACATATCCCCGGCAATGACATAAAGAGCCTCCGGGTCCTTGTTTCTCACTCTGTTAAGATATCCGCTGAGCATGGAAACGCCGCCCACCAGACTGTCGTCGATGGTTTCTGCAAGAAAATCTCCGTGCATATCGTTTGAATGTAAAATCGTCAGTTTTCTGTAGTCTGCCATAATCTCTCCTTTATTGAGGTGCCTCTGAGCTTACATCTTCTTCAGCTCCGTCATCGGCACCCTCTGCTTCAGCTTCGGTTTCAGCTTCTTCTTCAGGATAGAGGTAGCGGTTTCCCACGCTGCTGTAGAGGAAGATGCCCTGTCTGTCCTCAAGAATCTGAAGATATACGTCATAGGCCGCGTCCGCTTCATCAAAGAAGGTCACAACGGTAGCTGCCGTAAGGGCCCATGTACCCGGATAATCAACTCCCCCTGCAAACTGTGTTGCCGTGCCGTCCTCGTTAAAGGTGTAGGAAGTGCCCTGCTGGCTGGTAAAGGTCTTTCCTGTAAAATATGCCTCCAGCTCCTCGGCGGTCATATCGCCTGCTCTGGTGTACTGAGTTCTGGACTCTTTGTCGTAGGCTGTCAGTGCATCGGAAAATACGAAGTCCACCTCTATTTCCTCACCCTCAAGGCTGACAAGCTCCATATCCTCCGCCTGAGCCAGGCAGTAAGCGTAATCGTAGCCTTCCTCGTCTATCCATGTAATGAGAAAATC
>CAKMLH010000150.1 GCA_927797855.1 uncultured Clostridia bacterium
CCCCCAGGAGGTGCGCCGCACGATAGAGTCGGCTACGGACAAGACCCTCATCGGTCTCTTGGAACAGGTCGTTGCCAGCGGTGGTGGTGCTAAGGCCGGCGTTAAAGGCTATCGCATTGCCGGCAAGACGGGGACGGCCCAAAAAATCCGTGAGGATGGTGCCGGTTATATGGAGGGGCGTTATATTGCCTCTTTCTGTGGTTTTGCGCCGGTGGAGGATCCGCAGCTTACGGTTTTGGTCATGATTGATGACCCGAGTCAGGGCAACTACTACGGTGGACAGATTGCCGCTCCGGTGGCCAGCCGGATTTTCTCCCAGCTGTTCCGCTATATGCGGCTTGCTCCGTCCAGTGACCCCTTCGCAGGCATGGAGCCGCCTAAGACGCCGCAGCCGAAGCCAATCAAAGGGTACGAGGGGGTTGTGCCGGAGGGCATGATTGTCATGCCGGATTTCACGGGGAAAAGCCTCCGGGAAGCTGCCCGTATTGCCAGTGATAAGGGCTTGAGTTTTGAAAGCGAGGGATCGGGCTTTGCCTCGGGGCAGAGTATCCCGCCGAATACACTGGTGGACCAAGGCCGCAGTATTGTCGTGTATTTCAAACCAGAATACTGAATGGGAAACGGGCTGTTGCACGTAATGTGACGTGCAGCAGTCCTTTTTCATGTGCAAAAAAAGATAATCCCGGGGCTTGAATGCCCCGGGATTAGGTGTAGAATTTAGATATGCAAAAACCAAATTCACAGAGAGATTATACGTCTTTTGAAGGGCGTTATCAAGTATTTCTTCCCTTTAATCTTGAATTTCAGATTGGCAAAGATGACCCCGTCCGCCTGCTTCGTCACTGTATTGGAGGTATGGATATCACTGCGCTGGAAAAGACCTATCAGCGGATAGATCGAAATTTGGCGTCGCCAAGGCAGATGTTGGCCATCATTGTCTATGCGGGGATGAATCATATCTTCAGTTCCCGCAGGATAGAGCTTGCCTGCAGGAGGGATATCAATTTTATGTACCTACTGGAAGGCAAGCCTGTGCCTGACCACACAACCATTGCCCGGTTTCGTTCCAAGCATCTGGCTTCCTGCATCAAGGAGTTGTTTGCTCAAATGGATTTCATGCTGGAAGAAGCCGGGGCAATTTCTCTGCAGGACATTTTCATCGATGGAACAAAAATCGAATCCGTTGCCAATAAGTATAAGTTTGTCTGGAAAAAGTCTGTCCAAAAGAATCAGACCAAACTTATAGAAAAATTGCCGGATTTTGTAGACAAAGCCAGGGAAGAATTTTCTGTTTCCCTCGTTCACGGTAAAGAAATCCACCTGCATCATCTAAAGAAACTGCGCCGCAAATTAAAAGCCCGTCAGAAAGCACTGGGAATCCAGTTTGTCCATGGGATAGGAAAACGAAAATCCAGTCTGCAGAAAATCTTGGAACAGCTGGACGAATTCATTGCCCGGCTCAAGAAATACAACAAATACCTGCACATCATGGGGAACCGCAACAGCTTTGCAAAAACAGACACAGACGCCACCTTCATGCGGATGAAAGAAGATGCCATGAAAAACGGCCAGCTAAAACCTGCCTATAACATACAGTACGGCACGGATTCCGAATTCGTTACCTGGGCCACGGTAGGACCGCAGCCAACGGACACAACAACCCTGATTCCCTTTTTGCAGGAAATGGAACACTATATCCACAAACGCTACCGTAATGTTGTGGCAGATGCCGGCTATGAGAGTGAGGAGAACTACCTTTATCTTGAAACCAATAGGCAGCGTGCCTTTATAAAGCCCAACAACTATGAGAAAAGTAAGACCCGAAAATGGAAACGGGACATTGGCCGCAGAGAAAACATGACCTATCTGGCAAACGAGGATGCCTATCTCTGTGCCCAGGGCAGGAAGCTGACTGTAACCAAAGAATTTACCCGCAAAAGTCAAACCGGATTTCAAAGCAGGATAACCCATTACAGCTGCGAAAATTGCAAGGACTGTCCGGTAAAAAGTCAGTGCATACACGGAAATCACTGTAAAACGCCATTGGAAGAGCGAACCAAGAATATAGAAGTATCCAAACGGTTCCAGCGCCAGCGTCAGGAAGATATGGAACGTATAATCTCACCGGAAGGCATCCAGTTGCGGGTAAATCGCAGCATTCAGGCAGAAGGAGCCTTTGCCATGGTAAAAGCGGATATGAGTTTTCGCCGATTCCTAACCCGTGGCAATAAAAATGTCCTTGTGGAAACGATACTGCTGGCTATGGCTTATAATATTCAAAAGCTGCATTACAAAATACAGGCAGAAAAGCTTAACCGGCACTTAATCCCTGTGGATAACGCTGCTTAAAAAAATCAAAGAACACAAGAACCAAAGACGATTTTCAGACCGTCTGGTATCTTACGCTCAAAATTTCTGTATTTTGCTCTAAAAATAAGGTATCGTCACCCTGAAAAAGCCAAGGGGCTGTGCATAAGTGATTTTTCACTCATGCAACAGCCCCTTTTT
>CAKMLH010000151.1 GCA_927797855.1 uncultured Clostridia bacterium
CCATTTTTCAACCTCTTTTTTCTCCGTGTGACAGAAGGCAGACCGTCTCCACATGACCGGTCCAGGGAAACATATCGCACGGCGTGGCTTCCCTGAATTCATAGCCGTGTTCGGCCAGCCACTTAATGTCTCTGGCGAGAGTTGCAGGATCGCAGGAAACATAAACGATCTTTGACGGCTCCGCTTTGACTACAGCAGCAAGAAGTCTCTCGTCACATCCTGCTCTGGGCGGGTCGAGAATTGCAACGTCGGCTTGGGAGATTCGTATGGCCGGTTCTTTACCGTCTTCTGTATCGGCCATTCCCATCATCTTTGGAAGTTCTTCTTCAGCCTTTCCGCAGACATATCGCGCATTTACGATGCCGTTTATTGTGGCATTTCTGTTGGCGTCAATGACTGCCCCCTTTACGGATTCAATGCCGATAACCTGTCCCTGCTGCACCGCCCGGCCTTCATCCGCCTTCTCCGCTTCCCTGCGCTGCATTTCACGTGCGCAGAAAAGTCCGATGGTTCCTACGCCGCAGTAAAGGTCCAGAACAGTCTCTCCACCTTTAAGATCTGCATATTCCAGCACCTTGCCATAGAGTTTTATCATCTGCTCTCTGTTCACCTGATAAAAGGAAAGAGGCGAAATTTCAAATTTCATGCCATCCACTTCCTCTGTGATGGTAGGCTTTCCGGCTAAAGTGATGCATTCTTCTCCCAGGATTGGCCCGTCCAGGTTCTTTGATCTGTTTACATTGATCACAACGCTCTCCAGGTTAAATTCCACTCCGGCCAAAGGTCCCTCTTCGTAGACAGGTACGTTGTATATGGCTTCGTCCAGAATATCCACCAGCTTCTGGGCATTAGGTATGGACTTGCCGTTGATTACCAGTATTACCATCACCTCGCCTGTCCCGGCGGCAGTGCGCACTATCATGTGGCGCATTAAGCCCTTTTCCCACCGCGGGTCATAGGATGTTACATGGTCTTCAGTCATAAACTGACGGAGGGCCTCCGCCGCCGCCACGGCCGGTTCCGACTGCAGCATGCAGTCGCTGCAGTCGGCCACTTCGTGGCTGCGAGCCCCGAAAAAGCCCACCCGGGGCTCGTGAACCGGCCTGGCGATACCGCCCTTCTCGGTTATGAGCCCGCCGGTACTTACAGCCATGCCGGCTTTGTTTCTATAACGGAAAGGTTCGCCCGCCATGGCAATAATGGGGCGAACCAACGGTGCGGCAAGGCCGCCCAGCCGCTCCAGCTTGTCCCTTACCTGTTTTTCCTTAAGGGCAAGCTGGGCGGCATATGACAGCTGCCCGTAAGGGCAGCCACCGCACTCTCCCTGCTGAGGGCAAAAGTTCTCTATCCTGTCAGGAGATTTCTCTCTTATCTCAATGAGCCTGCCGAAGCCGTATCTTTTCTTTACTTTCTGAAGCTGCACGCGCACCCTGTCGCCTACAACAGCACCGTCCACAAAAACAGCAAATCCGTCCGCCTTGCCGATTCCCTTTCCTTCTCCGCTCATATCTTCTATGGTAAATTCTAATACCTGTCCTTTTTCCATTTGAAGCAGCCTCTGATTCCTTTCCTTTTTTTCTAAAACTATTGTACCTTAAAGGACTGTATAATCTCAACTGTTTTTTACTGATCACATCAAATACAGGTTGACCATCCTTTCTATAAAATCCATGTCTATGCTGCCGTCTTCGCTGTCAAAACTCATCAGTAAATTGTCCCACGGGTTGAATCCTGCCTGATGCAGCTCCTCCAACCTCTCGTACATATTGCGCCTGTATTTGTCCAGATATATTAATCCAAAATGTTCCCATATAAATAACTTGCCGTCACGCTTTCTTCTAATGACAAAATCCGGGTATATTGTCCTGCCGCTGACTCTTAGCGCTGTCTCGTATTTAAATTCCAGTCCATGAGAATCCAGAACCATTGCAACCAGAACTTCTGACTTGCTCCTGAAAAACACGCCCTTGTAATAATGCTTCCGTTCTTCCTTTTTAAAAGGGTTTTGTTCGGCCTCAAGCATCTCCCATTGAAGAGGGTTTGGAAATAAGGGCGCGTAATCTTTCAGAAATTTTTCCATCACCGGTATGTCTCTCTTTATTACCTTAAGCTGCCCCTCAATCCATTGCTTTTCTATGTAGATATCCCTAAGTTCAGGGAGGTTATATAGACTGCTCTGCCTGATACCGTCCTTCACATAATAATAAATTTTGTTTCTTGTCTTTTTTCGTCTCAAATTTCCTTCCGGCATTAATCTAAGCCGCTTCTCCAGATTAACCTTCAGCCTGTACAGATATGCCAATTGCCCTTTCGTCTTTTCTATAAAAAGCATCTATCATCCTACCTTTCACTGTATTTTATGTAATATTATGTAAATATTGTATTATATTTTCATCCGGTAATCAAGTACTTTTTTTATTGGTGTTCCAAATTTCTCAGAATCTGTTCCTTTTTGGAACGGATTTCTGCGTTTTTGGAACAAAATCTCTTTTTCAGGGCAAT